>QKGH01000157.1 GCA_003250495.1 Marinobacterium sp. | reverse complement strand
CACCGGGAAGGAGACCAGCAGCAGCGCGTAGGCGACCATGGCCGGGTTGAACGGGTTCTGCCCCAGGCCGCCATAGAGGTGCTTGGCGATGACGATGGCGAAGAAGATACCGGTCGCCGTGACCCACCAGGCCGAGAAGGGCGGAATCGCCACGGCCAGCAGGATGGCGGTCACCAGCGCGCTGCCGTCGCTGAGGTAGAACCCCAGCGGGCGGCGGCGCAGCTTCAGCACCGCGGCTTCGAACAGCAGCGCGAGGGAGCCGGCCAGAACGATCTGGATCAGCGTGCCCCAGCCGAAGAAGTAGGTCATCGCCAGGATGCCGGGCAGGGTGGCGATCAAGACCAGCCGCATCACGTTGGCGGTGCTGTTGGTCTTGTAGACGTGGGGTGAACTCAAGCGGATCAGCGCCATCGGTCAGCGTTCCTGTTGCCTGGTATGATTCATAGCGAGGTTATTCATAGCGCTCCAGTGTTGCCGTCAGTTGCTCGGCCCGGTTGCGCGCCTCGGCCAGTGTCTGCTCCAGCGACGTGCGCTCGTCGTCGCTCTGTGTTTTCTGCAGCGCGCGCTCCGCCTTGGTCACAGCGGCGCGGGCCAGTGCGGCATCGATCTTCAACTGCTTCAGGTCGACACCCTGCTGCGCGGCGGCTGCCTGTTGTGCCTGCTCTGCCTGCTCGAAGGCTGCCGCCGCCGTCGCGTGGCGCTGATGCAGCTCGGCGACCTCCAGTTCCAGTGCCGCCTTCTGCGCCTCATCGGTGCACTCGGCCAGGCTGGATTCGGCCTTTTTCAGCTTGGTGCGCATGATCGACACCTGCTGTTTCAGCGTCTTCAGATCCGCGGCAGGCTCGGGCTGGGAGGGCGCATGGGGTGAAGCTGCGGACGGTGCCGTGGTTGCCGCCGGGCTTGGGGTGGCAGCGCCGCCCGATTGCTCGGCGGTTTCGAACGCCTGTTGTGCCCGCTGCGCTTTCTGCCCCAGTTCGGCAACGGTGGCGCGCAGGGTATCGGCGCCGTCGAGACCCTTCTCTTCGGCGTTCTTCAACGCGTCCTGGGCTTTCTTTAGCTTGGTACGGGCCACGGCGGCAGCGGTCTTCAGCGGCTTCAGATCGATAGTGGGTGCAGCGGCGGCTGGAGCGTTCTGCTCCGCGGCTTCGAACGCCTGTTGTGCCTGTTGCGCTTTCTGCTCCAGCTCGGCAACGGTGGCACGCAAAGTATCGGCGCCGTCGAGCCCCTTCTCTTCGGCGTTTTTCAACGCATCCTGGGCTTTCTTCAGCTTGGTACGGGCCACGGCGGCGGCGACTTTCAGCTGCTTCAGGTCGATAGCGGGGGCGGCGGCCGGCGCGTTCTGCTCGGCCGCTTCGAACGCCTGCTGTGCCTGTTGCGCTTTCCGCTCCAGCTCGGCGACCGTTGTCCGCAGCGCATCGACACCGTCGAGCCCTTTCTCCTCGGCGTTTTTCAGCGCGTCCAGGGCCTTCTTCAGCTTGGTGCGGGCCACGGCGGCGGCCGTTTTCAGCTGTTTGCTATCGACCGCAGCGGGTGCAGACGGCGCGGAGACGGCTGTTGCCGGCTCCGCTTTCGGGACTGTTTCGGCTCGTTCGCGCTGGGCCCGGGCGGCTTCTTCGGCGCGGGCCTTGCGTTTGGCTTCCTTCTCTGCCACTTCCTGCTCGAGACGGGCCTGGCGCGCCTCGAACCGCTCGCGGGCGTGGTTGGCCTTGCGCTGCTCCGCCTCTTCGGTACGGATCTCCGACTTGGCGAAGCGGTAATACTGCACCAGCGGGATATTGCTCGGGCAGACATAGGCGCAGGCGCCACATTCGATACAGTCGAACAGGTTGTGGTGGCGCGCCTTGTCGAACTCACGTCCCTTGGCGAACCAGAACAGCTGCTGCGGCAGCAGTTCGGCCGGGCAGGCCTGTTCGCACATGCCACAGCGGATGCAGGGCTGGGCCGGCGGTGCCTCGGGCATCTCCTCGGCGGTCGCCGCGATCAGGCAGTTGCTGGTCTTGATCACCGGGATCTGGTCGTCCTGTACCACCACACCCATCATCGGGCCGCCCATGACCAGCTTGGACAGTGCCTCGGGACGCAGGTCGCAGGTCTCCAGCAGGGTACTGAGCGGCGTGCCGATCAGCGTCTCCAGGTTCTGCGGGTGGCGCACGGCATCGCCGGTGACGGTGACCACGCGGGAGATCAGCGGCTCGCCGAAATGCACCGCACGGTAGATCGCGGCGGTGGTGCCTATGTTTTGGCACAGGATGCCGACGTCGGCCGGAATACGCCCGCTCGGTACCTCGATGTTGGTCAGCAGCTTGATCAGCTGGCGTTCTCCGCCGGAGGGGTACTTGGTCGGCACGACGACGATGTCGATATTCAGTTCGCACCCTTTCAGCGCGGTTTCCAGGGCGTGGATCGCGTTGGGCTTGTTGTCCTCGATACCGATCAGGATATGGCTGGGGCGGATCAGGTGGGCGATGACGCGGATACCGCCGACCACTTCATCGGCGCGCTCGCGCATCAGCATATCGTCGGCGGTGATGTAGGGTTCGCACTCCGCGGCGTTGATGATCAGCGTGTTGACGATATGGTCTTCGCCCAGGTGCAGCTTGACGTCGGTGGGAAAGCCCGCGCCGCCCATGCCGGCGATACCGCTGCGGCGGATCAGTTCGATCAGTTCGAGCGGCGCCAGCGTGGTGAAATCCTCCAGCCCCTGGTGCTCGACCCACTGCTCCTGGCCATCCGGCTCGATGACGATGCACTCGCCGCTCAACCCCGATGCATGGGGGATCGGGTAAGCGGCGATATCGCTGACGATGCCGGAGGTCGGGGCGTGGATGGCGGCGCTGACACGGCCGATCGGTTCGGCGATCAGCTGTCCTTTCAGTACCCGGTCGCCAACCTTGACCAGTGGGTCGGCGGGGGCGCCGATATGCTGCTGCATCGGCAGGATCAGCCGTGCCGGC
>QKGH01000017.1 GCA_003250495.1 Marinobacterium sp. | reverse complement strand
AGCGGAATATGCTGGTTCACGACGAAACAGGCGCAACCGTCCGCGGCGAGCAGACGCTGCGCGGCAGCGAGAAAACGGTCGGTCAGATCGTGTTCGGTATCGAAGCCGGCATGAAAGGGCGGATTGCACAGGATCACGTCGAAGGTTCCCTGCACCGTATCGCCGGCATCGCCGGCGACCACCTGGGCTTCGATTCCCGCCAGCGCCAGGTTGCGTGCGCAGGCGAGCAGCGCAGCGGCATTGTTGTCGGTACAGACCAGCTCGGTGCCGGGGCCGGCGGCGCTCAGGGCCAGGTAGCCGAAGCCGCAACCCAGGTCGAGAACCTTTCCGTCGAGCGGCAGGGGGCGGCCCAGCATCTGCGGCAGCTGCTCGATCAGCAGGGCGCTACCGCGATCGATCTTGTTCCAGCCGAATAGACCCGGTTTGGACAGGAAGGTTCGCGTATCCTGCTGGGCGATCGGTCGCAGCTGGCGGTAATCCTGATCGTCGAGCGGCGTACCGGTGCCGGTGCCGCGGCTCAGCTGGCAGTACCAGAGCGCGCCCTGTTTCTGTTCGCTGCGCTCGCCCTCCAGCAGTTGCTGCGCCTTGCGCACATAGGTCTTGATCCCCTCGCCCTTTTCGCCGATCAGGACCAGCCTGCCGCCGGGTTGCAGCAGACGGGCCGCGGCGTTAATCAGGTGATGCACCACCGCCTTCTCCTTGGAGACGCGGTAGAGGATGCGCTGGAAGTGCCCGTCGGGGTAGGCCGTCAGATCGAAGTCGCTGAAGTGAGCCTGCCAGCCCCGCTGCTGCAGGGCGCGGATCAAGTCGAAGCGGTTACCGACTACCTCGAAGGCGGGATTGGCGGCCAGCTCCGGTGTCGCGATATTTTCGTCGGTCAGCCAGAGTGCCGGGCCGTCGCTGGCTTTGAGTTCAGTCAGCAGCAGCGCAAGGGTTGGATCCTGCATGGTCAGATACTGTCTATCTCTTGCTGGGTCAGTTCGCGATATTCGCCGGGTTCCAGTTCCGCATCCAGTAGGATGCTACCGACCCGCTCGCGATGCAGGGCGGTGACGCGATTGCCGAGGGCGGCGAACATGCGCTTGACCTGGTGGTAGCGCCCCTCGTGCAACACCACCAGCGCTTCCCGCTCGCCGAGCAGCTGCAGTTCGGCTGGCTTGGTCGGAAAGGGTTCGCTCTCGAGCCGGATCCCGCGCTGGAACTGTTCGATGGCGCTGGCGGGAATCGGGTCGGCGGTTTCCACCCGGTACACCTTGCCGGTCTTGTGGCGCGGCGAGGTGACGCGGTGCGACCATTTGCCATCGTCGGTCAGCAATACCAGCCCGGTGGTGTCGATATCGAGGCGTCCGGCGATGTGCAGCTGCTCGGCACGGGGCAGGTCGATCAGGGTCAGCACCGTGGGGTGGGTGGGATCGTCGGTGGCGCAGACGTAGCCCAGGGGTTTGTTCAGCATCAGATAGATCGGCCCCGGTGCCTCGATCTCCTGCTCATCCAGCTCGATCAGGTCGTTCTCCGTCACTTGGCGGGCGGCATTGCGTTCGGGTTGCTGGTTGACCCGGACTTCGCCGGCGTGCAGCAGGCGTTTGACGTCCTTGCGGGAGAGGCCGGTGGCCTGGGAGAGATATTTATCGAGTCGCATATCGCCGGGTGTCGCTGGTTTATGAGGAGCGCTAATGATGCCAGCAAAAGGCGGCGGCGGGTATAGCCGCACGCCCGGGGCGAGGGCAGGAACTCTTAGATAATTACCTGTCCGATAGGTTAAAATGGCGCCTTTTTCAACCGGGCCTGCGCATCGCGCCGGCGGATCGGGGCTGACCGGATGGGGCCCCAGCGAGGCGTAACGTGAAGCTGTTCGTAGACAACCTGACCCATGTCGATTTCTCCTATCTGGATGCCGGGCGCGGCCTGCTCGGCGAATCCTGGGCGGTCAATCTGACGCTGGATGGCGGGCTGGATGAGCAGGGGATGATCTGCGACTTCGGTGTGGTCAAGAAACGGGTCAAACAGTGGCTGGATAGCCATCTGGATCACTGTCTGGTGGTGCCCAAGGGATTGCCGCGGCTACATCTGCAGGGCGCAGAGGGGATGACGGAGGTGCTCTGGCACTATCCGCATGGTGAGCCGTTGCGTTGCCGGGCGCCGGAACCGGCGATCGCGCTGGTCGATATCGATGCAGTCACGCCGGCGGCTGTGGCGCGCTGGTGCGAACGGCAACTGCTGGAACTGTTCCCGCAGCAGGTGCAGAAAGTGGGGCTGGAGTTTGTCGTCGAGGCGATCGACGGTGCCTACTATCATTACAGCCACGGCCTACAGCAGCATGCCGGAAACTGCCAGCGCATCGCCCACGGTCATCGTTCCCGTCTGCAGATCCGTCGCAACGGCGAGCGCGATCCGGTACTGGAACAGTACTGGGCCGAGCGCTGGCGGGATATCTACCTCGGTACCCGCAGCCACCTGGTGGCCGACGAGGAGGGGGCGCACCATTACCGTTATACGGCGCCGCAGGGCGTGTTCGAACTCAGTCTACCGGCGCGCTGTTGCTACCTGCTCGACAGCGAAACCACGGTGGAGCAGATCGCCGCGCATCTGGCACGGGAGATCAAGCGGGCTTATCCACAGGAGTCGATCGAGGTGCGGGCGTTCGAGGGGATCGGCAAGGGCGCTATCGCCTGCGCCTGATGCGCAGAGTCGCGCTGGTTGATTAGCGAGGTTGTTGCGCGGGGGCGGAGCGGAGTAAGGAGCCCGAAGGCTCCTCATCGGTCAGGCGGGGATCAGTCGCGCTCGATCGCCAGCGCAGTACCCATACCGCCACCGATACACAGCGTGGCGAGGCCTTTTTTGGCATCACGCTTGATCATCTCGTGTACCAGGGAGACCAGGATGCGGCAGCCGGAAGCGCCGATCGGGTGACCCAGGGCGATGGCGCCACCGTTCACGTTGACGATATCGGTATTCCAGCCCAGCTCCTTGTTCACGGACATCGCCTGAGCGGCGAAGGCCTCGTTGGCTTCGATCAGCTCCAGCTCGTCGATGGCCCAGCCCGCTTTTTCCAGCGCCTTGGTGGTGGCGCAGATCGGCCCGGTACCCATGATTGCGGGGTCGACCCCGGCGGATGCATAGCCCTTGATGCGTGCCAGTACCGGCAGGCCCAGCTCGGCCGCTTTATCGGCCGAGCACAGGATTACGGCGGCAGCGCCGTCGTTGATGGTGGAGCTGTTACCAGCGGTGACGCTACCGTCCTTCTTGAAGGCCGGACGCAGTTTGGCCAGTGCCTCCAGGGTGCAGCCGAAGCGCGGCTGTTCGTCGGTATCGAAGACGACCGGATCGCCCTTGCGCTGCGGGATGCTGACCGGAATGATCTCGTCCTTGAAGCGGCCGGAGGTCACGGCGATTTCCGCTTTGTTCTGCGATGCGGTGGCGAAAACATCCTGCTCTTCGCGGGTGAAACCGTACTTGTCGACGATGTTCTCGGTGGTGATACCCATGTGGTAGTTGTTGAACGCATCCCACAGGCCATCGGAGATCATCGAGTCGACCAGTTTCCAGTCGCCCATGCGAGCGCCGTTACGGGAGTTGGGCAGGACGTGCGGTGCCATCGACATGCTTTCCTGGCCGCCGGCGATGATCAGGTCGGCATCGCCGCAACGGATCGCCTGGGTGGCCAACTGCAGCGCCTTGAGGCCGGAGCCACACACCTTGTTGATCGTCATCGCCGGGGTTTCCTGCGGCAGGCCGGCATTCAGCGCGGTCTGGCGGGCGGGGTTCTGGCCGCAGCCGGCGGTCAGGACCTGACCGAGAATTACTTCGTCGACGGCGGTGGGTGCCAGTCCGGTTTTCTCCAGGAGTCCCTTGATCACTGTCGCACCGAGATCTGATGCCTTGACTGATGCCAGTGAACCGTTGAATGCACCAACCGCGGTACGGCCGGCAGCAACGATAACAACGTCGCGCATAGGTGTGCCTCTCTTCGTATCGTTATATATCAGTGAATACCGCGTCCATGCTACGGCGATCTGATGACCGGTGTATTGCATGAGCTATTGGATAGCGGGCAGCGTCCGTCCACCGGGCGGGTGTGACGGAAACCGCTTTGACCGAGTCTGCTTCAGCGGTCGTTTGGCTGTCAAGCGCTTACCGGATCGGCTAGACCAGAGGATAAGGGGCGGTGCGCCGCACAGCGTGCCGCCCGGCAGGGATCAGATGGTGACTTCGATGTTGTCGATCAGGCGGGCGGCGCCGAGATAGGCGGCGGCGATGATGACCAGCGAACGCTCGCCGGGATCGGCCGGCAGCATGTCCTTGCGCCGCAGGATATGGATGTAGTCGCGCATGAACCCGGCCTCTTCGAGGCGCTGCTGGGCCTGCTCGATCAGGCCCGGGAAATCGCTGGCGCCCTGGGTCAGCGCGCTCTCCATCTGCTTCAGCGTCGCATACAGGGTCGGTGCGATGTCACGCTCCTGCTGCGTCAAATAGCCGTTGCGCGAGCTCAACGCCAGGCCGTTACCGGCGCGCTCGGTGGTAACGCCGATCAGGCGTACCGGGATCGACAGGTCGGTGACCATCTGCTGGATCACGAACAGCTGCTGGTAATCCTTGCGGCCGAACACGGCGACGTCGGGGCGGACCAGATTGAACAGCTTGTTGACGATAGTGGTGACGCCGCGGAAGTGACCGGGACGGCTGGCGCCGCAATACAGGTCGGAGATGCCGGGCACCTCGACGAAGGTTTGCAGGTCGCGCCCATTGGGGTAGATCTCCGCATCGCTGGGCGTGAACAGCAGGTTGCAGCCGAAGCTTTCCAGATTGGCCTGGTCCTCGGCCAGGGTGCGCGGATAGCGCTCCAGGTCTTCGCCGGCGCCGAACTGCAGCGGGTTGACGAAGATCGACGCGACCACGTAATCGGCGTTTTTAACCGCGGTTTCGATCAGGCGCAGATGCCCCTGATGCAGGTTGCCCATGGTCGGGACCAGCGCAATCCGTTTGCCGGCGGCGCGGACCGCATCGAGGGTTTGGTTCAATTCCTGAATAGTGGTTACAGTCTGCATATTGTTATTCGAAACCATACTCGGCGCTGGGGTAGAGTCCTTCGCGCACCTGTTCAGCGTAAAGCTTCAGCGCAGCCTCGATGCTGCCGCTTTCGGCCATGAAATTTTTGACGAACTTGGGACGACGTCCCGGCGTGATGCCGAGCATATCGTGCAGTACCAGCACCTGGGCATCGGTGTGCTGACCGGCGCCGATGCCGATCACCGGGATGCCGGCGTTGAGCGTGATCTCTTGTGCCAGGGTGGTCGGCACGCACTCCAGCAGCAGCATGCTGGCACCGGCCTCTTCGAGGCGGCGGGCATCCTCGATCATTGTCAGTGCCGATTCGCGGTCGCGCCCCTGTACCTTGTAGCCCCCCAGCTTGTTGACCGCCTGCGGCGTCAGGCCGAGGTGGGCACAGACCGGGATACCGCGTTCCGACAGCAGGCTCACGCTCTCGCACAGCCAACTGCCGCCCTCCAGCTTGACGATGTGGGCGCCGGCCTGCATCAGCAGCGCGGAGTTCTGCATCGCCTGTTCCGGCGTGGCGTAGGCCATGAACGGCAGGTCGGCCATGATCATCGCGCCCTGATTGCCGCGGGCCACACACTGGGTGTGATAGACCATCTCGGCGACGCTGACCGGTACGGTGCTGGATTGACCCTGGATCACCATGCCGAGGGAGTCCCCGACCAGAATCATCTCGATACCCGCACTGCTGACCAGGTGGGCAAAGGTTGAGTCGTAGGCGGTCAGCACAGCAAATTTCTCGCCTGCTTGCTTGCGTGCACTGAGGGTGTGCAGGGTGACGTTACTCATCGTTATGCTCTGCTCTTCAGATTGGCGTCAGTCGAAAGGACCGGATTATAGCGATATCCGTTCCAGCGTGCCCATCGGGCAATAGGCTAAGCACTGCTTCAGCGCGCAGCCGTCGGGAAGGATCAGGTCGGGCGCGATCTCGGCCAGTGGCCAGAGTACGAAGGCGCGCTCGCGCATCCAGGGATGGGGTACGTGCAGGCGTGGCGTGTCGATCGTGGTGTTGCCGTACAGCAGCAGGTCGAGATCCAGGGTGCGTGGTCCCCAGTGTTCGAGACGGACACGTCGGTGGGCTTGCTCGAGCGCCTGCAGCCGATCGAGCAGCGTTTCCGCTTCGAGCCGGGTGTGCAGTTCGGCGACGGCATTGATGTAGTCGGGCTGGCCGGCCGGTCCCACCGGATCGGAGCGATACAGCGAGGAGCGGGCGACCAGTTCGCAATCGGGCAGTGCGGCGAGCTCATCCAGAGCCTGGTCGACCTGGGCGCGGGGATCTTCCAAGTTACTGCCCAAGCCGATGAAGCAGCGTATCAGGTCCATCTCAGTCATCTTGGCGGGGTCTGGGTTTGCGGCGCCGGCGGCGCTTGCGCGGAGCGGCTTCGCCCTCCTGGGCATCATGCTCCGAAGCGCCGTGTGAGCGCTGTTGCATCTCGGTGCGGTGCGCTTCGTCGGCGCTCTGGTAATCGGTCCACCACTGCGACAACCCCTGCAGCGGCTCGCCGCTCTGCTCGCGCAGGACGAGCAGGTCGTAGGCGGCGCGGAAGCGGGGATGACCTACCAGCTGATTGGCGCGATTGGTGCGGGGCAGGCGCAGCTGGAGCTCCCAGATCTCCCGTACCGGCACCGAAAAGCGGCGCGGAATCGCGGTCGAGCGTACCTGCTGCGACAGCACCTCGTTGGCGGCTTCGTGCAGACACTGCAGCGGTGCCCCGGCGCCCTCGTCGAGCAGCTCCTGATAGCGCTTCTGCATCGGATACCAGAGCAGGGCGGCGAACAGGAAGGCGGGCGTCACGCTCTTGTCCTGGGCCAGGCGGCGGTCGGTGTTGCGCAACGCGTTGATCACCAGCGGCTCGACCGGGAACTCCTCGCTGTCGAGCAGCTCGTCGGTCTGCGGAAACAGGTAACGCAGCAGGTTGAAACGGCGCAGCTGGCGCAGGGAAGCTTCGCCATGGCCGGTCTGCAGCAGTTTCAGCGCTTCGTCGAACAGGCGGGCCGGCGCTATCTTCTGCAGCATCGGTCCCAGCTGGTGGATAGGTTCCGCGGTGCCCTGCTCGATCTCGAAGCCGAGCTTGGCGGCAAAGCGGGCGGCGCGCAGCATGCGGACCGGATCCTCGCGGTAACGTGCCGCGGGATCGCCGATCATGCGCAGTTTGCGCGCCTTGATATCGCGGTAGCCGTTGGCGAAGTCATAGATGCAGTGGTCGCGCACGCAGTAATACAGTGCGTTGACGGTGAAGTCGCGGCGCAGCGCATCCTCTTCGATGGTGCCGTACACGTTGTCGCGCAGGATCAGCCCCGATTCGGCCTGGCGGCCATGTTCGCCGTCGTTGTCACCGCTGTCGTGGCTGGCGCGGAAGGTGGCGACTTCGATCACTTCGCGGCCGAAGCGTACATGCAGCAGTTTAAAGCGGCGGCCAATCAGGCGTGCACGGCGGAACAGCTCTTCGGCCTGCTCCGGATGTGCCGAGGTGGCGACGTCGAAATCCTTGGGTTGTTTGCCCAGCAGGATGTCGCGGATGCAGCCGCCCACCAAAAAGGCTTCGAAGCCATCGTCCAGCAGCCGGTAGACCACCTTCATGGCGTTGTCGTCCAGTGCCTGGCGCGGGATACGGTGTTCGGATTCCGGGATCTCCCGGCGCTGGCCGAGCGGGAGTTCTACCTTCCCGGGGCTCGGGGCCGGCGTGTTGGCTGGGGTTTGTGCGGCCTGGGCCCGCTGCTTGCCGGCGGAGCGCACCAGATACAGGGTGCTCAATACCAGAACGGCGGCGATCAGCAGCAGGATAGAGAAAGAGGTTAGCATCGTAAGTTATTTTATCTGAGGGTGATACCAAAGGTGGCGCATCATAGCATTTCAGCCCTGTGAGCTGTAGTGCGGTGCGGTAAACAGACGGAAAATGCCGTGCTGCGGCGTTTTTCGGCACGAGGATGAGAGAGGTAAGTGCGAGATCGAGAGCGGGGAGAGATTGGGGTTGCCGATCACAAAGCCGTGCAAGGTTCGCCCGGATTGTTATTTTTATTGCCAGTCGCCTGTATTCAGGACCGCCTGACTTTGTGATCAGCCAAGCCTCATTGTTATTTTTATTCGAGGCGGGTTATCTGTTCCGGCTTGGCTATTGTTATTTTTATTGCTGCCCAGCGTTTCCAGACCGTCGTTGTTGTTGTTCTGCGCTTTAATAAAGCAGCTACCGTGCCAACTTTTTAAGTCATTGTTTTTATTATTATGTTCTTTTTAAATCTATCGAAATGTTACGGTGACACTCAGTGGGCTGTTACCTTGCACCACCTTTTTTGCATTGCAGCATGGGTAGATAGGTAACACTCTGGCGGCGGCGTTACCCCGCCCGACGTTACCTGTCCCTAGCCCTGATCCGGTCGTCTGGGGCGGCGGGGGATACCCAGCTTCTGGCGCCGTTCCCACAGGCATTTGCGGCTGACGCCCAGCGTGCGGGCCAGCTCGGTTTCGCTCATCTGGTCCTGGTTGTCGAGGACGAAGCGTTGAAAGTAGTCGTCCAGGGACAGATCGGTACGTGAGCGCCGCGTATCGCCGTCGGTCGGTGTTTCCGTTGGCGCTTCGGCGTAACGTTTCTCCAGCTCTCCGAGCGGGATATGGTCGCAGTCCAGCCCCAGCAGCTCCGGCGTGATCTGGGTGCTGTCGGCGAGGATGACGGCCCGTTCGATGGCGTTCTCCAGCTCGCGGACATTACCCGGCCAACTGTAGTTCAGCATCATCTCGCGCGCTTCGGGACTGAAGCTGAGCGGCCCGGCATCCAGTTTACGGCAGCGACTGTCGAGGAAGCGGTCGGCCAGACGCAGGATGTCCTGGCCGCGTTCCCGCAACGGCGGCATGCGCAGCTCCATCACATAGAGCCGGTAATAGAGGTCTTCGCGGAACTGGCCCGACTTGGCCAGGTTTTTCAGGTCGCGATGGGTCGCGGCGATCAGGCGCACATCGACCTTGCGCGGTTGCACGGCGCCGACCCGGCGAATTTCGCCCTCCTGCAGGAAACGCAGCAGTCTTGCCTGGGCCTCCAACGGCAGTTCCCCGATCTCGTCCAGGAACAGGGTGCCGCCATCGGCGGACTCGATCAGACCGCTGCGGCTGGCGTTGGCACCGGTGAAGGCGCCTTTCTCATGCCCGAACAGTTCGGACTCGATCAGTGTATCGGGGATGGCGGCGCAGTTGACGCTGACCATCACCTTGCTGGCACGGTCGCTCTGTTCATGGATGGCGCGGGCGGCGAGTTCCTTGCCGGTGCCCGATTCACCCAGGATCAGTACCGTGGCATCGGTACGGGCAACCTTGCTGATCCGCCGGAACAGCTCCTGCATCGCCTCGCAACTGCCGATGATCTCGGTCCGGTCGGACGCCTTGTCACTGCCGCGACCGAGGTCCGCTGCCGGACGGGGCTGTTTGCTCAGGATCGCATTGACGCTGGCGAGCATATCGTCGTGGTCGAACGGCTTGGCGATATAGTCGACGGCGCCGAGCTTCATCGCATCGACGGCGGAGCGCAGGCTGGCGTAGCTGGTCATGATCAGCACCGGGGTGGCACCGGCCAGTTCAATCAGGTCGGTCCCGGGCGCGCCCGGCAGGCGCAGATCGCTGATGATCAGCTGGAAATCGTGCAGGTTGAACCCTTCCGTCGCTTCGGCGACAGAGCCAACATCGGATACTTCAAAATCGTGTTTTTCAAGCAAGCGCTTGAGAGCTGAACGGATGATCGCTTCATCCTCAACAATCAGAATTCGGCTCATATGGCTTGGACCCTTGCGTCTTTTCTACGGCATCTGTTCAGGCGTTGGTCTGCTGGTGCCGGGGTAAGGTTATCACCACCTGAGTGCCATTATTCTGGTTCTTATCGGCGGGGCTTAGAAGCTCAATGCTACCATAGTGCTCAGTAATAATATTGTAGACCAAAGGCAGGCCGAGCCCGGTGCCGCGACCGGGCTCCTTGGTGGTGAAGAAGGGCTCGAACAGGTGGTCGAGATGTTCCGGGGCGATACCGGTGCCGCTGTCGGTGATTCTCAGCGTCACCTGCTGTTGCTGTTCGGAGCTGTCGACGCGGATCGTGCCGTCATCGGCCGAGGCGTCGCTGGCGTTGTTGAGCAGGTTCACGAACACCTGCAGCATCTGCTGCGGATCGGCATTCACGATACATTCGGGGGCGACGTCATTGATGAAGCGCTGCTGGCGTGAGCGGCTGTCGAGACGTACCAGATGGATCGCCTCGTCGATACAGTCGCGCAACGCGACCGGCTCCTGCATCAGGTTGCCGTGACTGCGCCCGGTGTGGGCAAAGCGTACCAGCGACTGCACAATGCGGCTGATACGGCGGGTCTGTTCCACGATCTGGTCGCCGGTTTCGAGGATCTCCGGGGCGTCCGTCTCCAGCTTCAGGTTTTGCGCCAGGCAGGCGATGCCGGTGACCGGGTTACCGATCTCGTGGGCCACCCCGGCGGCGAAGCGGCCGATCGATGCCAGGCGTTCCTGATGGGCGAGTTTATTGGCCAGCAACTGATGCTCGGTTTCATCCTCCACCAGCAGTACCATGCCCTGGCGCGAGGCATCGTCCAACAGCGCCTTGTGCAGACTGTACCAGCGCTGCATCCCTTTGATCTCGACCGCCTCGGCGGGTCGGTGCAGCTCGTTGCCGCGGGCGAAGCTTGCCAGCAGGCGGTTCCACGGGGCGGGCAGGTTGTCGACCTGGGAGCCGATGCAGCCCTCGTCGTCGATACCGGTGTAGTTGCTCAGTGCCTGGTTCCAGAACAGGATACGGTGCTCGCCATCCAGCGTGCAGGCGCCGATCGGCAGGCGCTGCAGGGTCAGGCGGTGATAGCGGCGGATCTGGTCCAGCTCGGCGGCCAGGCCCGACAGCCGGGCGTCGTAATGTTCCAACTGCTGCTCCAGCAGATGGATCTCGCGGGCGCGAAAGCTCTGCGCCCCCCGGCTGGTGACCGGCGCCAGGATCGCCGCCGCCTCGATCGGACCCAGCAGGCCGGACAGGTTCTGCTCCAGCAGGCTGCGCAGGCG
>QKGH01000429.1 GCA_003250495.1 Marinobacterium sp. | reverse complement strand
CGGTGCGAAAAAGTGCGCCAGTATCTCGGCAATCTGTTCGTCGATGGCTACATCGCGGCGAAGAAGGCGGAGATGGAAAACTTCAAGCGCGTCATCAGCTCCTGGGAGCGGGAGTTCCTGCTGCTGGCGGTTTAGCGCGCCGCGCCGTCAACTCACAGCAACACAGCAACACAGCAACACAGCAACACAGCAACACAGCAACACAGCAACACCATAACGATAAGACTCGGGCTTCCGACAATAAAAAAAAGCACAGGAACAACAGATGAGTCATACCCGCAGTTCCCCTCAATCGGTCACCTCCGGGTGGTCAAGGATCCACCGGCAGCCGTCCCGGGCCGCCGGTTCGTGTAACCGGGGTGCCCTGCACCCGCCGTACGTGAAACACGCAGTCAGCCAAACCAAGAGAGGTTCACCGGGAGTGAGTACCCGCCGGACCTGTACCATTGAGGAGAAACCATGAAGCCTTCTATCCGCAAGACACTGCTGGCACTGGCGACCGGTGCCCTGATCGCCGGCGCGGCCCAGGCCGAAGAGACGACGCTGCACGTCTACAACTGGTCCGACTACATCGCCGAGGACACCCTGGCCAACTTCGAAGCCGAAACCGGCATCAAGGTGGTGTACGACGTATTCGACAGCAACGAGGTACTGGAAGCCAAACTGCTGTCCGGTCACTCCGGCTACGATGTGGTCGTCCCCTCCAACAATTTCCTGGCCAAGCAGATTCCGGCCGGTATTTTCATGAAGCTCGACCGCGCCAAGCTGCCGAACTGGAAGAATCTCGACCCGAAACTGTTGCAAGCGCTGGAAGCGGCCGATCCGGGTAACCTGTACTCCTTCCCCTACCTCTGGGGTACCACCGGTATCGGTTACAACGTCGACAAGGTGAAGGCGGCACTGGGCGTCGACAGCATCGACTCCTGGGACGTGGTGTTCAAACCGGAGAACCTGGCCAAGCTGAAGGAGTGCGGCGTGTCCCTGCTCGACGCCCCGGACGAGATCTACCCGGCGGCGCTGAACTACCTCGGCATGACACCGAACCCGACCAGCGCCGGCGATATCGAGAAGGCCGAGCAGACACTGATGGCGATCCGTCCCTACGTGCGCTACTTCCACTCCTCCAAGTACATCACCGACCTGGCTAACGGCGACATCTGCCTGGCGGTGGGTTGGTCCGGCGACATCCTGCAGGCCCAGTCCCGTGCCATCGAGGCGGAAAACGGCGTCAACGTCGGCTACACCATCCCGAAAGAGGGTGCTGCCACCTTCTTCGACATGATGGCGATCCCGGCCGACGCGCCGAACAAGGACGCGGCCTACACCTTCATGAACTACATCCTGGAGCCGAAGGTGATCGCCGAGATCAGCAACTACACCTCCTATGCCAGCGGTAACGCCGCATCGGTACCGCTGGTCGACGAAGAGATCCGCAACAACCCGGGCGTATATCCAACGGCCGAAGCCTCTGAGAAACTGTACGCGTTGACCGCCCTGACGCCGAAACTGCAGCGTGTGCTGACCCGCAGCTGGACCAAGGTCAAATCGGGCCAGTAACCCCCAGGGCGCCGATCCGACCGGGGTCGGCGTCCGCTGCAGGATCAGGGGGTCCGCGATAACTGTAGAACGATTAGGTGCACGCCGCTCTCCGCGCGGCGGCACATCCGGTTTGGAGATTTTCCATGGCTGCTAACCCAAGCACCGCCGAACAGCTGGCTCCGGCCGGCGCCGACGAGATCCTCAAGATCGAGGGGATCAGCAAACTTTTCGATGATGTCCGTGCGGTGGACAACGTGTCGTTGTCGATCAACCGCGGCGAGATCTTCGCCCTGCTCGGCGGTTCCGGCTCCGGCAAGTCGACCCTGCTGCGCATGCTGGCCGGCTTCGAGCGCCCCTCCCAGGGACGCATCTATCTCGATGGCCAGGACATCACCGACCTGCCGCCATACGAGCGGCCGATCAACATGATGTTCCAGTCCTATGCGCTGTTCCCGCACATGAACGTGGAGCAGAACATCGCCTTCGGCCTGAAGCGCGACAAGCTGCCCAAGGCCGAGGTCGAGGCCCGGGTCAAGGAGATGCTGGCCCTGGTGCATATGGAGAAGTTCGCCAAGCGCAAACCGCACCAGCTTTCCGGCGGTCAGCGCCAGCGCGTGGCCCTGGCCCGCTCCCTGGCGAAGCGGCCGAAACTGCTGCTGCTCGACGAGCCGATGGGCGCGCTGGACAAGAAACTGCGCACGCGGATGCAGCTGGAGGTGGTGGAGATCCTGGAGCGCGTCGGCGTTACCTGCGTCATGGTGACCCACGACCAGGAGGAAGCGATGACGATGGCCGCGCGCATCGCGATCATGGACGAGGGCTGGATCGCCCAGGTCGGCACGCCGATGGATATCTACGAGAGCCCCAACAGCCGCATGATCGCCGAGTTCATCGGTTCGGTGAACCTGTTCGAGGGCGATATCGTCGCCGACGAGATCGACCACGTGGTGATCGAGAGCGAGGCGATGGCGCAGAAGCTCTATGTCGACCACGGCGTGACCACCAGCGTCGAGGACAAGCACGTCTGGCTGGCGGTACGTCCGGAGAAAACAATCCTGAGCCGCGAGCAACCCGACGAGGAGTACAACTGGTCCGCCGGCAGCGTGCACGATATCGCCTACCTGGGCGGCTTCACCGTGTTCTATGTACGCATCGCAAGCGGCCAGATCGTTGCCTGCTTCATGGCCAACCGGGAGCGCCGTGCCGATTACCCGACCTGGGGCGATCCGGTGTTCGTCAGTTGGGAAGCCGGTAGCGGCGTGGTACTGAGATCATAAGGTACTGACATCATGAAGAAACTAGCCATCAACAAGCCGAACGGGCGGATCTTCACGCTCGGCGTGCCCTACCTGTGGCTGATGCTGTTCTTTGCCCTGCCGTTCCTGATCGTGCTGAAGATCAGCCTGTCGAGCACGGCGAT
>QKGH01000409.1 GCA_003250495.1 Marinobacterium sp. | reverse complement strand
ACATTGCGTGAGATACAATCAGGGAGCTCGCGGTATAATGCGAGGTCGGTATCTCCATCGACGCAGTTTCAGTGGCGGCCGGGCCGCTGAGCCCGCCATCGTCTATCCGGACATAGGGTCATCGTTCAATCATGGATCTTTCAGTAGTCATTCCTGTCCTCAACGAGGCCGGTAACATCGAGCCGCTGTTGGCGGAAGTGCTGGGAGCCCTGGAAGGGGTCTGCGAGTTCGAGGTGATCTATGTGGATGACGCCAGCGCCGACGCCACCCCGGCGGAACTGGCGGCCGCCGCCGCACGCCATCCCAGGCTGCGGGTGCTGAGGCATCAGACGACCTGTGGCCAGAGCCATGCCCTGCGCAGCGGCATCAAGGCCGCCCGCGGCAGCTGGATCGCCACCCTGGACGGCGACGGCCAGAACGATCCGGGCGACATTCCCAAACTGCTCGAGATGGCCCGACGCATGGCCGATCAGGGCGAGCGCGCCCTGGTGGCGGGCTATCGCAAGAAGCGGCAGGATTCCCAGGTCAAACGCATCTCCTCCCGGGTGGCGAACGCGGTGCGCAGCCGACTGCTCGGCGACGACACGCCCGACACCGGTTGCGGCCTGAAGGTGATCGCCCGCGAGGACTTCCTCGATCTTCCCTACTTCGACCACATGCACCGTTATCTGCCCGCCTTGATGCTGCGGGCCGGGGGACGGGTGGTCTCGGTCGAGGTCAACCACCGCCATCGCAGCAAGGGCGTCTCCAAGTACGGCACGCTCGACCGTCTGATCGCCGGCATCTACGACCTGCTGGGGGTCATCTGGCTGCAGCGGCGCAGTTCCCGCACGACCTGCACCGAGGCGGACAATGCACTGGAGTGATATCGCCTGGCTGGCCGCGGGCTTTCTCGCCCAGGGATTCTTCGCCGCCCGTTTTCTGTTTCAGTGGATCCTCAGCGAGCGGGCCCGACAAAGTCTGCTGCCGGTCCATTTCTGGTATTTCAGCCTGGTCGGATCCGTGCTGCTGATGGCCTACGCGATTCACCGGCGGGACCCGGTCATCACCCTCGGCCAGGTGGTCGGTCTGGCGATCTATCTGCGCAATCTGAAATACATCCACATCGAACAGATGAACCGGGTGCGCCACGCCTGGTTCTGGCTGTGGCTGATCTTCGTCGCCGGCGCGGGCGTGGTCGGTTACCACCTGGGTCCGGACTCCGCCAAGCGGCCGCTGATCCTGGACGATTTCTGGACCGTCTTCGGCTTCGTCGGACAGATACTCTTCACCGGCCGTTTCGTGGTGCAGTGGCTGCATACCGAACGCCATAAACGCAGCGTGCTGCCGCGCAGCTTCTGGACCCTGAGCATCGTCGGCAGCCTGATGCTGTTCGCCTATGCCACGGCGATGCTCGATCCGGTGATCATGCTGGGGCAGAGTCTGGGCTTGATCATCTACTCGAGAAACCTGATTCTGCTGCAGCGCTCCGGTGCCTACCAGACGGGCATGACGCACCCATGAACTGGCTGGATTCGCCCCGGCGCACGGCCCTGTTGATCCTCGCCGCCTGGCTGGCGCTGACCCTGCTGGCCCTGTTCAGCCGCCATATCACCGCCATCGACGAGACCCGCTATCTCAGCGCCGCCTGGGAGATGTGGCTGCGGGGCGACTGGCTGGTGCCCCACCTCAACGGCGCGCCCTATCACCACAAGCCGCCGCTGCTGTTCTGGCTGATCAATCTCTCCTGGTCCCTGTTCGGCGTGAGCGAGTGGGCGGCGCGGCTGATTCCCGCCCTGGTCGGCCTGACCGGCGCGCTGCTGGCGATGCCGATGGCGGCGCTGATCTGGCCGGGGCGGCCGCGGCTGCAGGCGCTCGCCGCCTGGATGCTCTTCTCCATCGCCTTCTGGGCCTTCTGGACCACGGCGGTGATGTTCGATCTGCTGGTGGCCCTCTGCGCGGAGATCGCGCTGCTGGGGCTGCTCCTGGCCTGGCGCCGCTCCCCGCTGTGGGGCTGGATACTGACCGGAATCGGCATCGGGCTGGGCATTCTGGCCAAGGGGCCGGTGATCTTCGTCTATGTGCTGCCGGCGCTGCTGCTGGCACCGCTGTGGATGAAGGAGCAGCGGCCGGCCTCCTGGCTGGCCTGGTACGGCGGCGGCGGGATGGCGATCCTGCTGGGCGCGGCCATCGGCCTGAGCTGGGCCCTGCCGGCGGCCGCGGCCGGTGGCGAGGACTACGCCAACCACATCCTGTGGGGACAGACCGCCGGCCGCGTGGTGGAGTCCTTCGCCCACCGCAGGCCCTTCTGGTGGTATCTGCCGCTGCTGCCGCTGTTGCTCTTCCCCTGGAGTCTGTGGCCGCCGCTCTGGCGTGGGGTAAGGGAGCGCTGGCGCGAGGGCTTGGACAGCGGCGAACGGCTGACCCTCTTCAGCGCCTCCGCTGCTTTGGGTGTGTTCAGTCTGATCAGCGGCAAGCAGGTTCACTATCTCCTGCCGATCTTTCCGTTGCTGGCGCTGTATGCGGCACGCGCCCTGATCGTGAACGCGTCGGCCCCGCTCAGGAGCTGGTTCTACCTGGTGCCCGGCGTGCCGCTGCTGCTGATCGGCGGCCTGGTGCTGGTGGCTCCCGGAAGCGGGCTGCTGGAAGGCCGCGCCATCTGGTCGGATCTGCTGTCACCCTGGAACGGGGCGCTGATCGTCATCGTCATGGGCCTGGCGCTGTTGTTGGCGCGCCGTCTGCCGGCAACGCACTGGCCGGGGATGGCCTCCCTGCTGTTTCTGGGGGCCTGTCTGGTGGGACTGGTGGGCGAAGTCACGCGCTATTACGAAGTGAACGCGATGGGGGAGGCGATCGGGAAGCTGCAGCGGGAGGGACGTCCGGTGGCCGTGTTCGGCAAATACCACGGCGAATTCAACTTCGTCGGCCGGCTGCAGCAGCCGATCCAGGAGATCGAGTTTGCGCAATTCGACCGCTGGCTG
>QKGH01000377.1 GCA_003250495.1 Marinobacterium sp. | reverse complement strand
ACCAGTCTGGAATCGCTCCTGGAGCTGCAGATGGCCGATGCCGGCAAGGCCTACGAAGAGACGGATGCCAACTATCACAGCATGTTCAGTGTGGTTGCTGCCACGGTGGTCATCGGCGCCCTGTTCTGCGCGGCGCTGGCCTATCTGACCATCGTCGGAATCTCCGGGGCGGTCAAGCAGATCGAATCGACCGCCAGCCGTCTCGCCGATGGCGACCTCAACGCGCGCGTGGACTATCAGGCCAAGGATGAGATGGGGCAGATCGCCAGGACCGTCAACGTGATGGCGGAGAGCTTCCGAAAGACGGTCAGCGAGGTGAAGGACGCCATCACCCGGCTGGCGTCGGCGGCGGAAGAGACTTCGGTGGTGACCGCCCAGACCACCTCCGGCATCAGCCAGCAGCAGACCGAGACCAGCCAGGTCGCTACCGCCATCAACCAAATGAACGCCACGGTACAGGAGGTGGCGCGCAATGCGGTGGAGGCGGCCGCGGCGGCCCAGGAGGCGGATGCCACCTTCGACGAGGGCAAGCAGGTGATCGACCGGGTGATCAAGACCATCGGCGACCTGGCCGGCGAAGTGGAGTCGGCGGCCGGCGTGATCCAGCAGCTGGAGGCCGAGAGCCGTAACATCGGCAGCGTGCTGGACGTGATCAAGAGCATCGCCGAGCAGACCAACCTGCTGGCGCTGAACGCCGCCATCGAGGCGGCCCGCGCGGGCGAGCAGGGCCGCGGATTCGCGGTGGTGGCGGACGAGGTGCGCACCCTGGCCGGACGCACCCAGGGCTCGACCCGGGAGATCGAGGAAATGATCACCCGCTTACAGGCCGGCACCAACAATGCCGTCAAGGTGATGGGTTCGGGCAAGCAGATGACCCTGGTCGGCGTGGAGCAGGCGGCGGCGGCCGGCGAGGCGCTGCGGACCATCAATGCCGCGGTCGAGCGTATCTCCAGCATGAACACCCAGATCGCGGGTGCGGCCGAGGAGCAGAGCACGGTCACCGAAGAGATCAACCGCAGCATTGTCAGTATCAACGAGGTGGCGGAGCAGTCGGCGGTGGGCGCCCAGCAGACAGCGGCGGCCAGCGACGATCTGTCCAGGCTGGCTGAACAGCTCAAGCAGCTGGTCGATCGCTTCCGGGTCTGAAATTCCAGCCGATAACCGCATCCGGTGGACCGGATGCGGTGTTTTCATACCGTTCGGATTCGCCTCAGGCGGAGGTCGTCCGTTGCAGCAGCAGGGTCTGGGTCGGATAGGCGAATTCGATGCCCTCCCGTTCGAAGGCCTCGTTGATCTCCAGGTTGACCGCCTGCTGGATGTCCATGTAGAGGTTGTAGTCGGGGCCGAGCACGTAGTAGACGGTCTCGAAGATCAGCGCGTAGTCGCCGTACTTGAAAAAGTGGGAGCGGTCGAACCGGGTCTTCTCCTGACCCTCGATCGCCTTGCGCATGATTCCCGGAATCCGTTTCAGCTGTTCGCGGGTGGTGTCGTAGGTCACGCCGATGTTGAACGCCACGCGCCGCTCGTACATACGACCGTAGTTGCGCAACCGGCTCTTCAGCAGATCGGAATTGGAAAAGATCAGCTGCTCGCCCGAGAGGCTGCGCACCCGCGTGGTCTTCAATCCCACATGCTCCACGCTGCCCATGTAGTCGTCGACGATGAGAAAGTCGCCGACCACGAAGGGTTTGTCGATCAGGATCGAAAGCGAGGCGAACAGGTCGCCGAGAATGTTCTGCACCGCCAGCGCCACGGCCACGCCGCCGACGCCGAGGCCGGCGATCAGCGCGGTCACGTTGTAGCCCAGGTTGTCGAGCGCCAGCAGCAGCAGCGCCAGCCACAGCAGTCCCTTGGCGAACAGGCCGATGGCGTTGAGCGCGGTGACCCCGGCCGGATCCCGTTTCATCTGCCGCTGACGATAGATCTCGAGGGCGAAGTGCAGCGCCGTGCCTGCCCAGATGCCGATCTGCAGCAACAGCGCGATGACCAGCGCCTTGTTGAGTATCAGCGAGACGCGTACCGGCAGTTCGGTAAACAGGGAACCGGCATACAGCGAGAGGATGAGCAGCAGCCACCACTGGGTCTTGTTGATGACGGCGACGACGCCGTCATCGATGGGGGTGCTGGTGCCCTTGGCCATGCGTTCGAGCCGTCGGCCGGCCAGGCGGACGATCAGCTTCAGCAACAGGAACCCGAACAGCGCCACCGCGATGGCGGTCAGCCACATTTCGATCGGCCCGTCGCTCAAGTCCAGGTTAAAGGTCTCCTTGAAAAAGTCTTTTACGCCGTCATTCATGCCGGTGGTCCTTCAAGCTGCTGCGAGGTTTGAAGCGAAAATCGCCGGTCGGTCGTCGCGCGCCGGTTGGCGAAAACAGAGGTGCTTTTTATGTCAACCGGTTTCGGCCCGGTTTTCAAGCTTGACCCCAGGGATCGAAGGGATGTTCCGCGTGCCGGGGAAATGAAAAAGCCCTCTCGCGGGGAGAGGGCTCTCACAGTACCATCGCTGGGGATGGCCGGCAGTGCGCTAGTGCGTTACCTCGATACGCTTGGTCTGCTTTTCTGCCGTCTTCGGAATGGTCACTTCGAGAACGCCGTCCTTGCCGGTGGCCTGAATCGCTTCGGCATCGGTGTTGTCCGGCAGTGAGAAGCGGCGATAGAACAGGCCGTGGCTGCGTTCGATGCGTTTGAAGTTCTCCTTCTCTTCGGTCTCTTCAAACTGGCGCTCGCCACGGATCGTCAGCACACCGTTCTCCATGGTGACTTCGATATCTTCCGGTTTCACGCCGGGGACATCGGCCCGAATGACATACCTGTTGGGTTCGTCCTTGATATCAACCGCGGGTACCCAGTCGCCTCCTACGACGCGAGAGGTATCGTCATCTCGTTGCAGGAGCGGGTGGAACACGCGGTCCATCTCTTGACGCCAGTCGTCCATCATGCGCCATGGATCGTAACGTGTAATGTTC
>QKGH01000334.1 GCA_003250495.1 Marinobacterium sp. | reverse complement strand
GGCCGCCCTGGCCACCCACTGGAGCGAGGTGTTCACGCTGATCCGCTTCGCCGGTGCGGCCTATCTCTGCTACCTGGGCTGGAAGATGTGGACCGCCAGCCCGCACCTGATCGACGAGAGCGAAGCCGAGGCGCGGGGCGATCGCCGGCGCGGCGCGGCGCGGCGCAGGCGCTGCTGCAGGGGTTCCTGATCTCCGCTTCCAACCCGAAGGTGATCCTGTTCTATATCGCTTTCCTGCCCACCTTCATGGACCTGTCGCAGCTCGGGACCCAGGGCATAGTGCTGGCGTCGGTGCTGACCTTCGTCGGTCTGCTGGCCGGGCTGATGCTGATCGCCTTCAGTGCCTCCCAGGCGCGGCGCAAGTTCCGCTCGCCGAAGGCGGTGCGCGGGCTGAACCGGGTATCGGGTTCGATCATGGCGCTGGCCGGCGTCTACCTGGCCAGCCGCCACTGAGCGCGGTTGGTTCCTAACTCCATAGTTGTGCGACCGGCGTATCGGGGCTGAAACGGTGGGCCACCTGGGCCTGCAGCAGCTCGGCGCAGGCCAGGGCATCGGTCAGCGCGTTATGGCTGTGGTAGTGCGGCAGGTGGTAACGCTGGCGGCTGTCGTTCAGACGGATAGAGGTGGGGCTACGCCCCAGCAGGCGGGCGAAAAAGCCCGCGTGTCGGCGCCGGTGCAGCCGCGCCTCCAGCTCCAGCGTATCGATCACCGGAAAACGTATCCCTTCCCCCAGGCGCTCGCGCAGGGCGGCGTCGAGAAAACGGCGCTCGATCCCGGCGTAGTGCACCACCATCACCCGGCCCGCCATGGCTTCCAATAACGGCGCCAAGAGTATTTCCAGGTCCGGGGCGGCGTCTATTTCGGAGTGGGTGATGCCATGGATCACCACCGATTCGCTGCGCAACCGGGCGCGCGGCTTGACCAGCCAGTGCTGACTGCCGCCGCAGCGGATGCGGTCGATACGCAGCGGGATCAGGCCGATACTGACGATACCGTCGCGGCGGGCGTCGAGCCCGGTGGTTTCGAAGTCCAGCGCCAGTAGCGGCACCTCCGCCAGCGGCGTGGCGGCTGCGGGTACCCCGGCGCCGTAATAGGCGCGCAGCCGAGGGTCCCGCGCCTGCGGCAGCAGGCGGGCGAACTCCGCCGGCCAGTCGGGTGCTGGCGATAGGGCGGCTTGGGCGGGCGAAAGGTAGAACACGCGGGCCTCAGTTGATCCGGTTGGACTGGTAGCGGAACTTCAGAAACTTCTGCGCATGGCTCAGGATCTGGAACGCATCCTTCAGGTTCTTGCGCTCGAAGTCGGACAGGCGCTCCGGCTCGACGCTGTTGTCCGGGGTCTCGCCATTGGCCAGCGCCAGGGCCTGGTGACGGATACGCACCAGTGCGATCAGCTCCAGCGCATCGCGCAGATCGGGGCCGCGTCCCGGCGGCAGGATGCCGGCATCGATCACATCCTGCAGGCGTTCGAAGGAGTTGTGTGCCTGCGAGCCCACCGACAGCGCATGGACGCGGATCAGGTCCGCCAGCGGTGCCGTGCCGCGCCGTTTCATATTGATCGAACGGCTGTGGCGGCCGTCGGTCTCCATCACGAACTCCTTGAAGAACCCCAGCGGCGGCGTGCGCAGCAGTGCATTGCGCGCCATGCAGGCGAGGAAGCGCGGATTGGCGCGCGCCTTGTGGCGGATCAGTCGGTTCAGGCGGTCGGCGAAGTCGGTACGCCCCCAGACGCCGTCCAGGTCGAAAAAGATCGAGCTGTTCAGCAGCGACTCGGGAGAGGGAGACTCGATCCAGTTCGTGAAGTGGTCTTCCCAAACGGCCAGCGGTTGGCGCCAGCGGGGATTGGTGGCCATTATGCCCCCTTTGCAGAGGGGGTAGCCGCAGGCGTCGAGGCCATCGCAGACGAAGGTGGCCAGGCGCTCGAAGTAGTCACTATGCTGGGCCGGCGTGTAGCTGTTGTCGAGCACCAGGGCGTTGTCCTGGTCGGTGACGAGGGATTGCTCGTTGCGGGCCATGGAGCCGAGAGCCAGGAAACAGTAGGGGACAGGCGGTGGCCCCAGCTCGGCTTCCGCCAGCTCCAGCAGGCGCTGTTTGAAGCTGCGCCCGATCACCGCCATGGCGCTGCCGATCATGCGCGAGTTGGCATCTTCATGCACCATCCGGGTGAAGCAGTGACGCACCGAACGGGCGAGAGCCTTCAACTCTGCCACGGTATGGGAGCGGAAAATACTACCGACCACGAACAGGCTGTTCTGCGATTCGTAGCGAATAATATCGGATAGCGCGATGACGCCCAGCGGCTGGTTGTGTTTCAGGACCGGCAGGTGGTGTACGTTGTGGCGCAGCATCAGCAACATCGCTTCGAATACCAACTGGTTATGGGTCACGCTGACCGGAGCGCCGGTCATGATGCGGGATACCGGCGTGGCGTAGTCCAGTCCCTGTGCCAGCAGGCGGTTGCGCAGATCGCGGTCGGTCAATATGCCGGCGACACGCAGGTCGGAAGGGGTGTCCTCGGCAATGTCGACACTGCTGTTGGCCAGGACCAGCAGCGAGGAAACCCCCTCCGCCGACATGCGTTGTGCGGCCTCGCGGGCGCTGGTATCGGCTTCAACGGTAACGGCTTCGCGGCTGATCAGCACCTCGGTACGTGCGCTCATCAGTTCGTTGGCATCCTCCTGCCGGGCCACCGCCTGACGCAGGCGGGTGCGATCCTCCACCTCCACGCCATCGGCAAATAGCTCATGGTTCTCGAACAGGTCGGAGAAGATCGGGGCTGGAATCAGGTAGATCAGCGTGTCCTCCAGCGCCGTTACCGGAAAACGCACCCGACCATTGCGCAACAGGCCAAATTCGCCAAAGTAGCCGCCGGCGCTGAGTTTGTTGTAGAGGTCGCCATTGCGCCGATAAACCTCGACGGCACCACTGCGAATGACATGCAGCGCGTCCACCTGTTGGTTGAAGGTGAGAAT
>QKGH01000048.1 GCA_003250495.1 Marinobacterium sp. | reverse complement strand
CATGCGCGGCAGCGCGCACGACCTGAATATCCGCGGCGCCTTCCTGCATATGGCGGCCGATGCCCTGGTCTCCGCCGGCGTGGTGCTGGCCGGTGTGCTCTACCTGTGGCAGGGCTGGAGCTGGCTCGACCCGGTGGTCAGCCTGCTGATCGCGCTGGTGATCGTTATCGGTACCTGGGGACTGTTGCGCGATTCGGTGCATCTGCTGTTCGACGGCGTGCCGCCGCAGATCGAACTGCCCCAGGTCAGCCGTTCGTTGCTGGCGCTACCCGGCGTCGTGGCGCTGCACGACCTGCATATCTGGGCGCTGTCGACCACGGAGACGGCGCTGACCGCGCACCTGGTAGTGACGCCGGAGTGCGATCAGCAGGGACTGCTGTGCAGCGCCAGCGCGATGCTGCACGACGAACATGGTCTGCACCATGCCACGCTACAGATCGAGACCGAGGCGTTCGCCGGGTTGTGCCACAGCGGCGCCTGCGGGATTCAGGCCCGGGAGGCGGGCGCCGGCTGAGCCCGCGGCAGCGCCAGCGAGATCGCCACGGTGATCAGCAACAGCAGCGTGGATATCCACAGGCAGGCGGCGAGCCCGGGTGCGCCGAGGCCGGCCCACTGGAACACCCAGCCGGAGAGCAGGGTGCCGAGCAGCCGGCCCAGGGCGTTGGCCATGTAGTAGAACCCCACGTCCAGCGATACCCCATCCTCGCGCGCGTAGCTGACGATCAGGTAGCTGTGCAGCGAGGAGTTCAGTGCGAACAGCACGCCGAACAGCAGTAACCCGCCGACGACCAACGCGGTGGGATCGATCCCGCCGTCCAGCCCCCAGGCGATCGCCGCCGGCACCAGTGCCAGCGCCGCGACCCAGCCCAGCGCACTGCGTCCATCCGGCAGTTGCTTGCGCGCACCGGTCAGGCGCGGCGCGAGGGCCTGCACGATGCCGTAACCGATGATCCATAGCGCCAGGAAGCCGCCGCTCTGCCAGTGGCTCCAGCCCAGGCTCTGGGACAGGAACACCGGCAGCGCGACGACGAACCAGACATCGCGGGCGCCGAACAGGCACAGGCGGGCGGCGGAGAGAATGTTGATCGCGCGGCTGTTGGAGAACAGGTCGCGGAACTTCGGTTTGACCTTGGCCCTGCCCAGGTCCCGCCGTAACAGCAGCAGGCTGGCGATCCACACCGCGGCCAGTGCCAGTGCCATCGCCGCGATCGCGGTGTGGAACCCGAGCAGCGTCAGCAGCGCGCCGCCGAGGAAGAAGCCGGCCCCCTTCAGCGCGTTCTTGGAGCCGGTCAGCAGCGCCACCCATTTGTACAGCGTACTCTGGGCCGTATCGGGCACCAGCAGCTTGATCGAGCTCTTGGCGCTCATCTTGTTCAGGTCCTTGGCGATGCCGGACAGTGCCTGCGCCGCCATGACCCAGGGTACGGTCAGCGCCGTGGCTGGCACCAGCAGCATCGCCAGCGCGATCACCTGCAGCGCCAGGCCGATGTTCATGGTGCGGTTCAAGCCGAGGCGGGCGCCGAGCCAGCCGCCGACCAGGTTGGTGACCACGCCGAAGATCTCGTAGAACAGGAACAGCAGCGCAATCTCCAGCGGCGAGTAACCGAGACCGTGGAAATGCAGCACCACCAGCATACGTAGCGCGCCGTCGGTTAGCGTGAACGCCCAGTAGTTGCCGGTGACGATCAGGTATTGGCGGATCGTAGGGGAGAGCTGGCTTAGCATGTTAGTTCTCGTCGATTGCGTTGCTCGGGTTAGGGCCGGTTTTTGGCACTGGCATGCATCGGTTACGGAATGCGGAGCTGGTTCTGGTTGCGTGTGCAGGGCGGGCTCCGGGTCTGCAGCATCCGACACGCTGGCACATCCCTGTTCGCTCGACGGACGCCATCCTTGGCGTCCGACGGTCGGCTGCTACAGACCCGAAACCCGCCTCGAAACTCCGTGCCAAAACCACCCTGCTTGTTGCTCTGGTTTGGCATCCAACTCGCAGAGGTCGAAGGTGGGTCTGTCGGGGACCGTCGGCGGCAGGGCAGGAAATTGCTCCTGCATTTCCTGCATTCGCGCCCTCCATGGCGGTCAGTGGCGCCGTCGAGCGGGCAGGGATGCCTTACAGCGTGTCACCGGCAGGCCGACCTTCGGCCGCCGTTATCGGAGTCCGCTATCAAATCCAGGAGCTTAAAAGCCCTTACGCCTGATCCAGTAGCCCCACTTTCAACGCCAGCTCCGCGGTGCGGTTGGCGTAGCCCCACTCGTTGTCGTACCAGGCGTAGATCTTCACCTGGGTACCATCGACCACCATCGTCGACAGCGCATCGATGATGCTGGAGCGGGGGTCGGTTTTGTAATCGATCGAGACCAGCGGGCGCTCCTCGTAGCCGAGAATCCCTGTCAGCTCACCCTCGGCGGCGGCTTGCAGCAGTCCGTTGACCTCCTCGGCAGTGGTTGGGCGCGCCACTTCGAACACGCAGTCGGTGATCGAGGCGTTGGCCAGCGGCACGCGGATCGCATGGCCATTCAGCTTGCCCTTCAGCTCCGGGAAAATATGGGTGATCGCCGTGGCCGAGCCGGTGGTGGTCGGGATCAGGCTCTGGCCGCAGGCGCGGGCCCGGCGCAGGTCCTTGTGCGGCGCGTCGAGGATGGTCTGGGTGTTGGTGAGATCGTGGATCGTCGTCATCGAGCCGTGCCGGATGCCGAGCTGCTCGTGGATCACCTTGACCACCGGTGCCAGGCAGTTGGTGGTGCAGGAGGCGGCGGTGACGATGCGGTGCAGGGCGGGATCGTAGAGCGCGTCGTTAACGCCCATGACGACGTTGAGCACCCCCTCCTCCTTGACCGGTGCCGTGACCACGACGCGTTTCACGCCCTGCGCCAGATAGGCTTCGAGCAGCGCCTTTTTGTTCATCTTGCCGGAGGCCTCGAGCACCAGATCGCAACCGGACCAGTCGCTCTCGTCGATCGCCTTGTTGCGGC
>QKGH01000183.1 GCA_003250495.1 Marinobacterium sp. | reverse complement strand
GGCGGTCCGGCTCGGTATAGATCGCCACCGAGCGGATATTCATCTCGGCGCAGGCCCGCACGATGCGGACCGCGATCTCGCCACGGTTGGCGATCAGAATCTTTTTCAGCATGGATCTTCTCCCTGAAGAGTGCATCGATCAGTTCAATCCACACTAGTACACTGAGGCAAAAAGGATAAATTGATATTCTTTCTAAACCTCATAAGATTTACCTTATAGATAAAAAATCGTTCGTATTTTCAAACGTCTGACAGCAGGAGCCCGGCTATGCCGTACAGCTTTGCGCAGCTACTCAATCGCTTGTCATTCCGCCAGTTGCAGGTGTTTAAAACCGTCTACCGGCGCCAGAGCTACAGCCGCGCGGCCGATGAACTGGGGTTGACCCAACCGGCGGTCAGCGCGCAGATCCGCATGCTGGAGCAGGCGTTGGGACAACCGGTGTTTGAGTACGTCGGCAAGCAGCTATTCGTCACCGCCGCTGGCGAGCAGTTGGCGCGGACGGTCCGCTCGATCTTCGGCGACCTGGAGCGGCTGCAGATGGAGCTGGCGGAGCTGGAGGGTCAGGTGCGGGGCGAGTTGCGCCTGGCGGCGGTGAGCACATCGCAGTATGTCGTGCCCTATATTCTCAGCGGCTTTCTGCAGGAGTACCCCCAGGTCGACGTTCGGCTCAACGTGGTCAATCGTGCTCAGGCGGTGGAACGGGTGACGCTGAATCGGGACGACCTGGTGATCATGGGGATGGTGCCGGAGTCGCGCTCGCTGACCTCCTTTCCCTTCCTCGATAACATCATGGTACCGGTGGCCAACATCGACGATCCGCTGCTGCTGCGACCGACGCTGAGCGCGCAGGAGTTTCTCGATGCCAACCTGTTGATCCGCGAGCCGGGCTCCGGTACCCGTCACGCGCTGGAGGACTGGTGCGCACGCAACCGCCTGAGCCTGCAGCCGCGGCTCGAGCTGGGCTCCAATGCCGCCATCAAACATGGCGTGCTGGCTGGCCTTGGCGTCGCGGTGCTGCCGCAGTTGAGTATCAGCGCCGAACTGCGCCTCGGCGAACTGGCGATCCCGCAACTGGAGGGATTTCCGCTGCGCCGCTCCTGGTGCGCCGTCTACCCCAGCGCCCGCCACCCGACGCCGGTGATGCAGGCGTTCCTCGATTACCTGCGCCTGTCGATGACGTCGCTCCACCAGCGCGTCTATGGCAAGCTACCGTAAAGCCGTTCCGCCTCTGGCGATGGAGTTCGTATGGAGCTATCCCCCACCCAGCAACAGCAGTTCGATAGGCTGCTGGCCGGCGCGCAACAGGCCGCCGCCCATGCCTACTGTCCCCACTCCCGGTTCGCCGTCGGCGCCGCCCTGCTGACGGCGGAGGGCGAGGTACTGGCCGGCTGCAACGTCGAGAACGCGTCCTATGGTCTGACCAACTGCGCCGAGCGCACCGCCCTGTTCAGCGCCATCGCCGCCGGCCACCGCCCCGGCAGCTTCCAGGCGCTGCTGGTGTATACACCCAACGCCGCACAGATCACCCCCTGCGGCGCCTGCCGCCAGGTGATGCTGGAGTTGCTGGCAGCGGATTGCCCGGTGTTCTGCGTCGGCAACGACCCGGTACGGGTACGCCAATGGCGGGTCGACGAATTGCTGCCCGGCGCGTTCACCCTGCCCTGACCTTCGGCAAGGCAACGGCCGATCCCGCCCCTGCCGCTTTGCGCGGCCGGCCGGGCCCGGTATGCTGCGGAAAACCCTGTCCAGCGAGAGAGAGATGACCGATAAACAGATCCGGGAGCGCTTAGTGTCGCTGATCGACCTCACCTCCCTGAATGATGATGACGATGCTCCGCGCATCGAAGCCCTGTGCCAGCGCGCGCTGACCCCGCTCGGTAACGTTGCCGCCGTCTGCGTCTACCCGCGCTTCGTGGCACTGGCCCGTTCCACGCTGAATCAGTTGGGGGCGCCCGACATCAAGGTTGCCACCGTGTGTAACTTCCCCGCCGGCGACGCCAGTGTGGACCAGGTCTGCGCCGAAGTGCAGCAGAGCCTGGAGTCCGGTGCCGACGAGATCGACCTGGTCTACCCCTACCGTGCGCTGCTCGCCGGCGATACCTCGCAGGGGCTGGAGCTGATCGCCACCGTGGCCGACCTGTGTGAAGGGCGTGCGCTGCTGAAGGTGATCCTGGAGACCGGCGAGCTGCAGGATCCGGAGTTGATCCGCCAGGCCAGCGAAGATGCGATTGCCGCCGGCGCCGATTTCATCAAGACCAGCACCGGCAAGGTCAACGTCAACGCCACCCGCGAAGCCGCCGACACCATGCTCAGCGTCATCGCCGCCCACGGTGGCAGCATCGGCCTGAAACCGGCCGGCGGTATCCGCACCTTAGAACAGGCCCTCGGTTACCTCGAACTGGCGCAGTGGTGGCTGGGCGAAGAGTGGGTCACGCCGCAGCACCTGCGCCTGGGCGCCTCCGGCCTGCTCGACGACCTGCTGGCCCAAACGGGCGGAGCCGGTTACTGATGACCTGGCTGGCGCAGGAGGTGATCCGCCGCAAACGCGACGGCCAGCCGCTCAGCGCTGCCGATATCCAGCGTTTCGTGCGCGGCATCACCGACGCCAGCCTCAGCGAGGGGCAGATCGCCGCCTTTGCCATGGCGGTGTTCCTGCGTGGCATGACGCTGCCGGAGCGGGTAGCGCTGACCGGCGCCATGCGCGACTCCGGCCAGTTGCTGCAGTGGGAGCTGCCCGGCGCCATCATCGACAAACACTCCACCGGCGGCATCGGCGATCTGGTCAGCCTGGTGCTGGCACCGCTCTGGGCCGCCTGCGGCTGCTACGTGCCGATGATCTCCGGGCGCGGCCTCGGTCACACCGGCGGCACGCTGGACAAGCTCGACAGCATTCCCGGCTACACCAGCCAGCCCGACCTGAACCGCCTGCGCCAGACCCTGACCGAGGTCGGCTGCGCGATCATCGGCCAGACCG
>QKGH01000168.1 GCA_003250495.1 Marinobacterium sp. | reverse complement strand
ATCGGTGCGGCACGTGTCGGTTTCAGCGAGGAGCAGGGTTACCTGCTGAACCCGAGCTACGAAGAGCTGAAATCCTCCGAACTCGACATGGTCGTCGCCGGTACTGCCGAGGCCGTGTTGATGGTCGAGTCCGAAGCGAAAGAGCTGACCGAAGACGAGATGCTGGGTGCCGTGCTGTTCGGTCACCAGGAGATGCAGGTTGTCATCAACGCGATCAACGAGCTGGCAGCCGAAGCGGCCAAGCCGAAGTGGGAATGGGTCGCACCGGTCAAGAACGAAACCCTGAGCGACAGCGTGCAAGCGGCGTTCGGTGCGCGTATCGAAGCGGGTTACCAGGTCGCCGACAAGGTCAAACGCCAGGACACGCTGAAAGCGCTGCGCGACGAAGCGATCGCCCAGATCGCTAGCGGTGCCGAAGGTGCGCCGTCTGCCGGCGAAGTCGCCAAAGTGTTCGGTGCGCTGGAGAAGCATACCGTGCGCGAGCGTATCCTGAGCCAGCAGCCGCGTATCGACGGTCGCGACAACAAGACCGTACGTCCGATCAGCGTCGAAGTCGGCGTGCTGAAGAACGCTCACGGTTCCGCCCTGTTCACCCGTGGCGAAACCCAGGCGATCGTCTCCTGTACGCTGGGTACCACCCGTGACGTGCAGATCATCGACGCGCTGGAAGGCGAGCGTAAAGATCCGTTCATGCTGCAGTACAACTTCCCGCCGTACTCCGTCGGTGAAGCCGGCCGCATGGGCAGCCCGGGTCGTCGCGAGATCGGTCACGGCCGTCTGGCGCGTCGCGGTGTGCAGGCGATGCTGCCGACGCAGGACGAGTTCCCCTACTCCATTCGTGTGGTTTCCGAGATCACCGAATCCAACGGTTCCAGCTCCATGGCATCGGTCTGTGGTTCATCCCTGGCGCTGATGGATGCCGGTGTGCCGGTCAAGGCACCGGTGGCCGGTATCGCCATGGGTCTGGTCAAGGAAGGCGATCGCTTCGCCGTACTGACCGACATCCTCGGTGACGAAGACCACCTCGGCGATATGGACTTCAAGGTTGCCGGTACCGAAGCCGGTGTTACCGCGCTGCAGATGGATATCAAGATCACCGGTATCACCGAAGAGATCATGGAGATCGCCCTCGGTCAGGCGCTGGACGCACGCAAACACATCCTGCGCGAAATGGCCAAGGTGATCGGTTACGCTCGTCCGGAACTGGCCGACAACGCCCCGGCGATGACCCAGCTGAAGATCAACCCGGAGAAGATCCGCGATCTGATCGGTAAAGGCGGCGCGACTATCCGTTCTATCTGCGATGAGACCGGTGCGGCGATCGATATCGAAGACGACGGTACCGTACGTATCTATGCCGACAACAAGCCGGCGGCCAAGGCTGCTATCGATCGTGTAACCGCGATCACCGCCGAAGCGGAAGTGGGCAAGATCTACGAAGGTAAGGTGGTGCGTATCGAAGACTTCGGTGCCTTCGTTAACATCCTGCCGGGTAAAGATGGCCTGGTGCACATCTCCCAGATCGCCAACGAGCGTGTCAACAAGGTCACCGATTACGTCAATCTCGATGATGTGATCAAGGTGAAGGTACTGGACGTCGACATGCGCGGCCGTATCAAGCTGTCGATGAAGGATATGGAAGAGGACGAGTCCGTCGCGGGCTAATCCTCTGAGTATTGAAAAAAGCCCCCGGGATGTGAGTCCCGGGGGCTTTTTCTTTGCCTGAAATCGGCTGCAGGTGCGGCGCGAGTGGGCGCGATCAGGCCTGGTCGGCGCGCATCACGCAGTAGATGCGGAAACCGTAGATGGTGATCAACACACCGAGGAAATCGAGCAGTACCATGGCGGCCCGCAGCAGCAGGTCGGAGCCCTCGAACACTCGGCTGATCGCCAGTTTGGCCAGCAGCAGCAGGCCCATCAGCAACGCCAGCCCCTGCAACAGCAGCCAGAAGTAGTCGGCGCTGTTATCCCAGCTCTGGCGCATCGCCTCGACCGGGCGTTTACCCTCGAGCACGCAGATATAGTCGGCAAAGGAGAAACGGACGCCGAAATAGACTCCTGGCAGGATCAGCATCATCAGCCCCAGCGCCACGGCCAGCGCGTTCAGCACATAGGTCAGCAGCAGGCGGCCCCAGCAGCTCAACGATTTGAGGATCGCAGCGGTCGCTGGTAGAGGGGCATCGTCGATGACCGACTGCAGATAGAAGATGGTCGCGCCCCAGTAGAACGGCAACAGCGCCAGATCGAGTGCCGAGGCGAGGCCGACGCGGAGCTGGGCATTGCTGTCATCCGGTGCGATACCGTCGAGCAGCGCCGACTGCCCCAGGGCGAGCGCAATCAGAAAGGGTAACTGTATCGCCGCCAGTACCAGCAGATGCTGGCGAAAGAAAAACAGCGTCTGGCGCAGATAGTCGAAAGCCATATCACTCCCTGTAAGTTAGTGGCCGTTGCAGGCGCACGAGTTTGAAGTGCCCATTATCGGCGTGGCAGTGTATCTGCGCAAACCGGCCCCGGGCTTTGCGCTCCAGCGGAATATGCTGGTTCACGACGAAACAGGCGCAACCGTCCGCGGCGAGCAGACGCTGCGCGGCAGCGAGAAAACGGTCGGTCAGATCGTGTTCGGTATCGAAGCCGGCATGAAAGGGCGGATTGCACAGGATGACGTCGAAGGTTCCCTGCACCGTATCGCCGGCATCGCCGGCGACCACCTGGGCCTCGATTCCCGCCAGCGCCAGGTTGCGTGCGCAGGCGAGCAGCGCAGCGGCATTGTTGTCGGTACAGACCAGCTCGGTGCCGGGGCCGGCGGCGCTCAGGGCTAGGTAGCCGAAGCCGCAACCCAGGTCGAGAACCTTTCCGTCGAGCGGCAAGGGACGGCCCAGCATCTGCGGCAGCTGCTCGATCAGCAGGGCGCTACCGCGATCGATCTTGTTCCAGCCGAATAGACCCGGTTTGGACAGGAAGGTTCGCGTATCCTGCTGGGCGATC
>QKGH01000208.1 GCA_003250495.1 Marinobacterium sp. | reverse complement strand
TCGGCGCCTTCCATCAGCCGGAGGCCGTGCTCGCCGATACCAGTGTGCTGTCGACGCTGCCGGAGCGGGAGCTCGCCGCGGGCCTGGCGGAGGTGATCAAGTATGGCCTCATCTACGATGCGACCTTCTTTGCCTGGCTGGAGCAGAACATGGCGGCGCTACGCCGACGCGATAGCGCTGCGCTGACTCAAGCGATCTACCGTTCCTGCGAGATCAAGGCTCAGGTCGTGGCGCAGGATGAGCGGGAGTCGGGCGTCAGGGCACTGCTGAACCTGGGGCATACTTTCGGTCATGCGATCGAGACCGCGCAGGGGTATGGCACCTGGTTGCATGGCGAGGCGGTCGGGACCGGGATGCTGATGGCGGCCGACCTGTCGGCGCGCCTGGGATGGTTGAGCGGCGAGGATGTGGTACGGATACGCGACTTGCTCGCTGCCGCCGGGCTGCCGCTGCAGGCGCCTGAGAATATGAGTGTCGAGCAGTTCCTGAACCTGATGGCGGTCGATAAAAAGGTGATGGACGGACGTATCCGCCTGGTGTTGCTGCCGGCCATCGGCGAAGCCGTGGTAACCGAAGAGTTTCCCCTCGAGCTGTTGCGGGAAACGCTGGCGGCCGGGCCGGCACTGGGTCTCCTGTAACTGGGTCTTTGTAACTAGGCAGAGATGGCAATGGCATCAGTCGCACGCACGTTGAGTGATTATTTCGAACCCGCTTCGCGGTTGCAGGTATCCGCCAAGCTGCGCCATCTGCTGCGATTCTCGGACTTTATGTTGCTGATTACCGGGGAGCGCGGGAGCGGCAAGACGACGCTGCTTCAGCAGATCATGCCGCAGAGCGATGATGATCTGCGCTGGGCCTCCCTGAGTTTTGACGGCACGGTGGATGTCACCAGGCTGTTGGTTGCCCTGTGCGACGCGTTTGAGGTGGATTGCGGCACCGAGCCCGATAACCGCGCGCGACTACGTGCGCTGCACGGGTTTGCCAAGTCGTTGCGAGACGTCGACGTACCATTGCTGCTGTTTATCGATGACGCCGATTACCTGACCAACAATGCGCTGGAACTGCTGATCAACTTCACCCTGGCGGAGGATATAGCGCCGCGGGTGGTGATGACCGGTAGTGGTGAGTTCGAGCAACGCCTGCATGGACACGCGCTCGAGTCCGTACTGGACGGGCGGCTGCACGTGCAGCTGCTGGAGCCTTTCGAGCCCGACGAGGCCGAGGAGTTTCTGGAGCTGCTGTTGCCCCCGGGTGTCGTCGTCGATGCACGCAAGCGCAGGGCGTTGATCGATGAAGCCGATGGTTTTCCGGGGCGGTTGCGTGCCGGGCTGGTCGAGTTGACGCGCGACGGCGGCATCCGTCGGCCGCCGCTACGGGCGTTTCCGCTGCCCCACAGCCAGATGCTGGGTGTAGCGGCTGTGCTGCTGCTGATCATCGGTGTATCTGTCTGGTTCTATCTGCCGAGTCAACCGGAGGCGGTTGAGGCGGACAAGGGGCGGGTTGAATTGCCGCTGGATCTCCCGGTGGTGGCGGTCGCTCCGGATGGGACCGAAACGGTGATTGATGTGCGCTCGGAGATTCAGCAGCGCATCTCCGAGCAGGAGGCGTTGCAACAGGAACCCTCGGCGCCCGTCGCCGTCGACGAGGCGCCGCTCCCCGTTGGTGAGCCGGTGGCGTCGAGCGCTACGGAAGCGCCTGCCGAACCCCCGTTGGAGCAGGCGATCGCTGCGGCGGTGCCCGAGACGACAGAGCGCCCGGCCCCGCCGCCGGTAGCGGAACCCAGCACGCCCATCGCCGCGCCGGCACCGGCGGCCCCCGTCGCTGTCGAGCCGCCCGTGGCGAAACCGCCTGCAGTCAAAGAGCCGGCGCCGGCGGTAGCGAAAGCGCCTGCCGCCGCCCCGGCAGCGAAAAGTGTCGTCGCAAGTGCGCCAAAAACGTCCGATAGCAAGGTTGCCGTTGCCGTCTCCCGGGCCGAAGAGTTGCTGGCCTGGCCGGACACCGGTTATACACTGCAGGTGATGGGGGCGCGTTCGGCGGAGCGGATCAGCTCCTTTATCGCCTCCCAGCAGCAGCCCCAGCGTTTCTATTACTTTGAAACGCTGTATAAGAATGCACCCTGGCATGTCGTCGTCTATGGTCAGTTCAATGATCGAACGGCGGCGATGACCGCGATCGAAGCCCTGCCCCTGGCGCTGCGCAAGCTACGCCCCTGGCCCCGGTCGATATCGGGCGTCAAGGCGGATATACAGAAGTTGAAACAGTAATCACAATAAAAAAAAATGATGATTTGCTTTTATATAGCGTAATCTATCGTTTTTTGCCCCTTTGGCTGCGAAAAATCTGTTGTTTCCGATAGGAAACGGTGTCTCTGTCGAGTTCCCGGGCCTGTTCACAATTTGTCCCGGCCCCGGCCCGAGTGTAGAATCACTGTCCCTTTTCGTCCGTTAATTATCGGGTCGAGAAAAGAGTCTGTTGTTAAGGCTTTGAATTATATGGTTTTTGGTGGGATTGGCTTATGAGCAAAGGTCTGTATCGCCCCGGTGAGTTCAAGGACAACTGCGGTTTTGGCCTGATGGCCCACATGCAGGGCGAGGCGAGCCACGATGTGCTGGCGAAAGCAATCGAAGCACTGGCTTGCATGACGCACCGTGGTGGTATCGCAGCTGACGGTAAAACCGGCGACGGTTGCGGTCTGTTGATGCAGATGCCTGAAGCGTTCATGCGCACGGTGGTTAAAGAGGAGCTCGGTATCGAGCTGGCCGAGCGTTTCGCTGTTGGCATGGTATTCCTGTCTCGTGAACCGGAGTTGGCGCAACAGGCGCGCGATTGCCTGAATGCCGAGCTGGCGGCCCAGGGGCTGGACGTGGCCGGCTGGCGCGTGGTGCCGACCGATGCCGGCTGTCTGGGGCCGATCGCCCGTGACACCCTGCCGCAGATCGAACAGGTACTGGTCAACGCGGTAGGTAAAGATGACCGCGAATTGACCGTGGCGCTGTTTACCGCGCGCCGCAAGGCTGAGATCGCGCTGAGTGCCGACCCCGACTTCTATATCTGCACGCTGTCACAGAAGGTCGTCGGCTATAAAGGTCTGATGATGCCGGTCGACCTGCCGGTGTTCTTCCCGGACCTGGCCGACCCGCGTCTGGAAACGGCGGTCTGTACCTATCACCAGCGTTTCTCGACCAACACCGCGCCGCGCTGGCCGCTGGCCCAGCCGTTCCGCTTCCTGGCGCACAACGGCGAGATCAACACGATCGAAGGTAACCGCAACTGGGCCCGTGCTCGCGCGTCCAAGTTCGCGACCTCCGAGATCCCCAATCTGCACGAGCTGCAGCCGATCGTGAACACCACCGGCTCCGACTCTTCGAGCATGGATAACATGCTGGAGTTCCTGCTGGCGGGTGGCATGGATATCTACCGCGCGGTCCGCATGATCGTGCCGCCGGCCTGGCAGAACGTCGATACCATGGACTCCGAGCTGCGTGCGTTTTACGAGTACAACTCGATGCACATGGAGCCCTGGGATGGCCCCGCCGGTATGGTAATGACCGACGGTCGTTACGCGGTCTGTATGCTCGACCGCAACGGCCTGCGTCCCTCCCGCTGGGTGATGACCAAGGACGGGCTGATCTGTACCGCGTCCGAGATCGGCGTCTTCGCCTACGAGCCGTCCGATATCGTGTCCCAGGGCCGGGTCGGCCCGGGCCAGATCCTGGCGATCGATACCGCCACCGGCGAAGTGCTGCACACCGTCGATGTCGACAACCGGCTGAAGACCTCCAAGCCGTACAAGAAGTGGCTGAAAGAGAACAGCCTGCGCCTCGAAAACACGATGAACCTGGCGGAAGAGTCGCGCTCCTTCGACGAGATGAGCTCGGATGAAGTGCACACTCACATGAAAATGTTCAACGTGACCTTCGAGGAGCGTGAACAGATCATCCGCCCGCTCGGCGAAACCGGGATGGAAGCGGTCGGTTCCATGGGCGACGACAAGCCGATGGCCGTACTGTCGAAGCAGATCCGTTCGCCCTACGACTATTTCCGTCAGCAGTTCGCGCAGGTCACCAACCCGCCGATCGACCCGCTGCGCGAAGCGATCGTCATGTCGCTGGAAACCTGCCTCGGCCGCGAGCGCAACGTGTTCGAAGAGACGCCGGAGCACGCCCGCCGGGTGATCCTGACCATGCCGGTGCTGTCGGCGAGCAAGTTTATCCGTATCCGCGACAACAACGTGCCTGGCTTCGAGACGATCCAGCTGGATCTGAACTACGATCCGAGCCAGGTGGACCTGCAGCAGGCGATCGTCAACATCTGCGATGCGGCCGAAGCGGCCGTGCGCGACGGCAAGGTGATCATCATCCTGTCCGACGCCCGCATCCGTAAGGGGTTCCTGCCGATCCATGCGGCCATGGCCACCGGTGCCGTGCATCACCGCCTGATCGACAAGGGGCTGCGCACCGATGCCAACATCATCGTCGAGACCGGCAGCGCACGCGATCCGCATCACTTCGCCGTGCTGTTCGGTTTCGGTGCGACCGCGGTTTACCCCTACCTGGTGTACCGCGTACTGAACGATCTGTGCAGCACTGGCGAGATCCAGCTGCCGCCGATCGAGAGCCACGAGAAGTACCGCAAGGGGATCGACAAGGGGCTGTTCAAGATCCTGTCGAAGATGGGGATCTCCACCATCGCCTCCTACCGCGGTGCGCAGCTGTTCGAAGCGGTGGGTCTGAACTCCGAGATCGTCGACCTCTGCTTCAAGGGCGTCACCAGCCGCATCGAGGGTGCCAAGTTCCAGCACTTCCAGAAAGAGCAGGGGATCCTGGCGCAGGAAGCCTGGACCGGACGTAAGCCGATCCGTGCCGGCGGCCTGCTGAAGTACAAGTTCGAGGGCGAATACCACGCCTACAACCCGGACGTGGTCAAGGCGATCCATACCGCGGTACGTACCGGCGACAAGGCCGATTACCAGCGCTATGCCGATCTGGTCAACCACCGCGGTGTTGCGACGCTGCGCGACCTGATCACCTTCCGCAAGGATATCAGCCCGATTGCGCTGGATCAGGTGGAGCCGGTCGAAGCGATGTTCCCGCGGTTCGACTCCGCCGCGATGTCGCTCGGCGCGCTGTCGCCGGAAGCGCACGAAGCGCTGGCGATGGCGATGAACGAACTGGGCGGTCGCTCCAACTCCGGTGAGGGCGGTGAAGACCCGGCCCGTCACGGCACCATCAAGCGCTCCAAGATCAAGCAGGTCGCTTCCGGCCGCTTCGGTGTGACCCCGGAGTACCTGGTCAACGCCGACGTCATGCAGATCAAGGTGGCCCAGGGCGCCAAGCCCGGTGAGGGCGGCCAGCTGCCGGGCGGCAAGGTCAACGACCTGATCGCGCGGCTGCGCTTCTCGGTACCGGGGGTGACGCTGATTTCACCGCCGCCGCACCACGATATCTACTCGATCGAGGATTTGGCGCAGCTGATCTTCGACCTGAAGCAGGTCAACCCGGAAGGTCTGGTATCGGTCAAGCTGGTGTCCCGTCCGGGCGTCGGCACCATCGCCTGCGGTGTGGCCAAGGCCTATGCCGACCTGATCACCATCTCCGGTTACGATGGCGGCACCGCGGCCTCCCCGCTGACCTCCATCCACTATGCCGGTTCTCCGTGGGAGCTGGGTCTGGCCGATGCGCACCAGTCGCTGCGTGCCAACCACCTGCGCGGCAAGATCCGGCTGCAGACCGACGGCGGTCTGAAGACCGGCCTGGATGTGGTCAAGGCCGCAATCCTCGGCGCCGAGAGCTTCGGTTTCGGCACCATGCCGATGGTCGCGTTGGGTTGTAAATACCTGCGTATCTGCCATCTGAACAACTGTGCGACCGGTGTCGCCACCCAGAACGACGAGCTGCGTCGCGACCACTTCCGCGGCACCGTGGAGATGGTCAAGAACTACTTCCGCTTCGTCGCCGAAGAGACCCGCGAGTGGATGGCGAAGCTGGGCGTGCGGACGTTGGAAGAGCTGGTCGGCCGCGTCGATCTGCTGACCCTGCTGGAAGGCGAAACCGAGCGTCAGCGCAGCCTCGACCTGAGCCCGATCATCAGCGATGCCGGGGTGCCGGCCGAGTACCCGCAGACCGTGCAGCAGCTGCGCAACGAGCCGTACGACACCGGGGCGCTGAACAGCCGTATGCTGGAGCTGGCGCAGGAGGCGATCGCCGCTAAGAATGGTGGCGAGTGGACGCTGGAGATCGGTAACTGCGACCGTTCCGTCGGTGCGCGTACCTCCGGTGCCATCGCCAAGGCGCACGGTAACCTCGGCATGAACGAGGCGCCGATCCGCTTCAACTTCCGCGGCCACGCCGGACAGTCGTTCGGGGTATGGAACGCCGGCGGCCAGGAGCTGATCCTCGAGGGCGATGCCAACGACTACGTGGGTAAAGGGATGGCCGGCGGCAAGATCGTGATCAAGCCGTTCAAGGAGGTCACCTTCAAGTCCAACGAGACGGCGATCATCGGCAACACCTGCCTGTACGGTGCCACCGGCGGCAAGCTGTTCGCAGCGGGCAGTGCCGGCGAGCGTTTCGGGGTGCGTAACTCCGGCGTGCACGCGGTTATCGAGGGTGCCGGCGACCACTGCTGCGAATACATGACCGGCGGTCTGGTCACCGTGCTCGGCCCGACCGGCTACAACTTCGGTGCCGGTATGACCGGCGGTTTCGCCTACGTACTGGATTTGGATCGCAGCTTCGTCGACCGCTACAACCACGAGCTGGTCGAGATCCATCGCATCCATACCGAGCAGATGGAGCAGTACAAGAACCACCTGCGTTCCGTGATCATCGAGTTTACCCGGGAAACCGGCAGCGCCTGGGGCCAGGAGCTGGTCGAGAACTACATCGATTACATCGGGCAGTTCTGGCTGGTGAAACCCAAGGCGGCGAGCCTGAACCAGCTGTTGGAAAATACCCGCAAGCGTCCGGAGTGAGCGGCAGGCTTAACCTGTGCGGTTTTTCGTAATATTTGAGCACCCGGGGTCTGCCCCGGGTGACCTGTAAAGAGGTGGGACTATGCCTAACCGTCTGAGTAACGATTTCCAGTTTCTCGATGTGTCCCGTGAAGGGCCGAGCAAGATCCAGGCTGAGGTGCGCAAGCGCGAGTTCGCCGAGATCTATGAGCCGTTCCGTGCCGAGGATGCGTCCGAGCAGGCGCACCGCTGCCTGGAGTGCGGTAACCCCTACTGCTCCTGGAAATGCCCGGTACACAACCATATTCCGAACTGGCTGAAGCTGGTTTCCGAAGGCAACATCCTGGAAGCGGCCGAACTGAGCCACCAGACCAACTCGCTGCCGGAGGTATGCGGTCGCGTCTGCCCGCAGGATCGCCTGTGCGAGGGTGCCTGCACGCTGAACGATGGCTTCGGTGCCGTCACCATCGGCCCGGTGGAGAAGTACATCAGCGACACCGCGTTCGCGATGGGCTGGAAGCCGGATATGTCCAAGGTGGTGTGGAGCGACAAGAAGGTCGCCGTCATCGGTGCCGGCCCGGCCGGTCTGGGCTGTGCCGACATCCTGGTGCGCAACGGCGTCAAGCCGGTGGTGTTCGACCGTAACCCGGAGATCGGCGGCCTGCTGACCTTCGGTATCCCCGAATTCAAGCTCGAGAAGGAGGTGATGGTCCGCCGTCGCCAGGTCTTCGAAGAGATGGGGGTTGAGTTCCGCCTCGGCACCGAGGTGGGCAAGGATGTCAGCATGCAGCAGCTGATCGACGAGTACGACGCCGTGTTCCTCGGCATGGGTACCTACACCTATATGAAGGGTGGGTTCCCGGGCGAGGACCTGGCCGGTGTCTACGACGCGCTGCCGTTCCTGATCTCCAACGTCAACCACTGTCGCGGTTACGAAAAGGATCCGGCCGATTACATCAGCGTGGCCGGCAAGAAGGTGGTCGTACTGGGCGGCGGCGACACGGCGATGGACTGCAACCGCACCTCGATCCGCCAGAACGCCAGCAGCGTGACCTGTGCCTACCGTCGTGACGAAGCGAACATGCCGGGCTCCAAGCGCGAAGTGGAAAACGCGCGCGAAGAGGGCGTGCAGTTCCTGTTCAACCGTCAGCCGGTGGAAGTGGTTGGCGAAGAGGGCAAGGTCACCGGTATCAAGCTGGTCACCACGCGGATGGGCGAGCCCGATGCGCGTGGCCGTCGTAGCGCCGAGGTGGTACCGGGTTCCGAAGAGGTAGTACCGGCCGATGTGGTGCTGGTCGCCTTCGGTTTCCGTCCCAGCCCGGCGCCCTGGTTCGCCGATTTCGGTATCGAGCTGCATCAGGATGGCCGGGTGGTTGCACCGCAGCAGCCGGCCGAGGGCGGTTTCCCGTTCCAGACCAGCAACGCCAAGGTGTTTGCCGGCGGCGATATGGTACGCGGCTCCGACCTGGTGGTGACGGCGATCTATGAAGGCCGTCAGGCGGCGGAAGGGATGCTGGACTTCCTCGGCGTCTAAGCGCCAAGTAGCCATCGATTAAAAAACGCCCCGCTCCTGATAAAGGAGCGGGGCGTTTTTATTGGGGCTTTGCTATCGCTAAGCGCCCGCTCCTGGCGAGCCAGGCTGAGAGCGGGCCCTTGGGACTCAGGCGGTCTTTTCGCCGGCTTGAGCGCGCTTGCCGCGCGTCAGGTAGGCCGGCAGCAGCGTCCAGGCCAGCAGTCCGGTGATCAGACCCGCGCTGGCGACGCTCCGGGTCAACGGTGCCAGGCTATCGGCGTCCAGCCCGCCGGCCAGCAGCCGGCCGCAGATAAACACCACCAGCATCATCAGGCAACCGTTCAGTGCCGATGCGCTGCCGGCCGCCTGCGGGAAGGCGGCAGCGGCGCCGCTCTGGCCGCAGGTGTGGTGGATTCCGTGGCCGAGCATGAACAGGTAGCAGCCGGGCAGGGCCAGCCAGGGCAGGGAGGCCTGTATCGGTTGCAGCAGCAATAACAGTGCGCCGCCCAGGCTCAGGCCGCCGCCGATCAGGATCACCCGCTGCAGCGGCAGCCGGGCCAGCAGGCGCCGGCACAGCAGGGTGCCGAGGGCGAAGCAGAGCACGATCGAGCACATCAGCGCGCCATACTGCAGCGGCGACAGCGCCAACCGGCGCATGAACACGAACGGTGAGCTGGCCAGCAGGCAGAACACCCCGGCGAACGAGGCAGCGTTCAGCAGTGTGAAAGCGAGAAACCCCGGGTGGCTGAGGATACCGGCCCAGGTGGTGGCGATCCGTCCTGGCTGCAGTGCCCGCGGATCGGGACTGGGCAGGCTCTCGCTGCCGCGCAGGTAGATCCACACCGCGCTGCCGGCGGCCAACAGGCCCGGCAACAGCAGCGTCAGGCGCCAACCCAGCAGTTCGACACTGAGACTGCCGAGCGGGATCGCCAGGGTCGCCAGCAGGCCGACCCCGGACAATCCCCGTCCCATCACCCGCACCGCCTGCACGCCGGAGAAGCAGTCGCGCACGATGGCGCGGGCGCAGGCCACGGCCGCGCCCAACGCCACCCCCTGCAGCAGCCGTCCGGCCAGCAGCAGTTCGACTACTGGCGCCAGCGCACACAGCAGCGCGGACAGCGCGTGCAGTCCCAGGCCGAGCAGCACCACCGGACGCCGGCCGATACGGTCGGACAGCGGTCCCCACAGCAACTGCGACAGGCCGAACGCCAGCAGCAGACCGGACAGCGTCAGCTGCGCCTGGTTGCTGCTGGCGGCCAGGCTCTGGCTCAGCGCCGGCAGTGCCGGCAGGTACAGGTCGGTGGTGATCGGCTGCAACCCCATCAGCAGGGCCAGCAGCAGGGCGACGCGGCCCTCGCTCATTGCGCCTCAGCCAGCGTCGCGGCCGGCAGGCGGCCGAAGCAGGCTTCCAGCGCGATGCCGATCGCCAGCAGGCGGCGGTCGCTACCGGCCGGCGCATCCAGCTCCATCCCCACCGGCAGGCCACTGTCGGGACCCAGGCCGATCGGTAGCTGGATACCGGGCAGGCCGGCGCTGGCGGCGGGTTCGGTGTTCTGGATCAGCAGGTCGAAGTTACCTGGCTGGCTGACCTCCGGATAGGCCTTGGGTGCGACGATCGCCGTGGTCGGGAAGATCAGCGCGTCGATGGCGTAGCGCGCGAACAGCTCCTTGTAATGCGCCTGAAGCGCCGGTTTGCCGCTTTCCATCGCCGCCTGGTAGATCGGTGCGAGATCCACGGGGCCGTCATCGGTCGGCAGTTGCTGCGGTAGCACGATCTGTTCGTAGACCGCCTTCACGTCCGGGCTGCCAACCCGCTCGACCAGCTGCTCGATGCTGATGCCGGGGCCTTCGTCGCGCAGGTAGGCAACCAGGGCGTGGTAGGCCTCGTAGAACACCACCGGGAAGCCGATCGGCTGGTTCAACGCCTGAATCTGGCTGTCCTCGATCGGCACCAGCGTGACGCCGGCCGCTTTCAGTTTCTCCAGTGCGGCATCGGCCAGGGTCTGGGTATCGCCATCCAGGTTGCGCCAGAACTCGCTGCTGACGCCGAGGCGCAGCTGGCTCAGGGCGATCTCCGGCAGTTCGCTCTGTTCGGTAACCAGCGCATCGAGCAGCGCCACGTCTTCCATGCACAACCCCATTGGACCTGCGGTATCGCGGCTGGAGGAGATCGGTATCATGCCGCCGCGCGGATAGCGGCCGCTGCTCGGGCGGATCGACGGGCAACCGCACAGGGCGCAGGGGATACGCATGGAGCCGCCGGTATCGGTACCCAGTGCCGCCAGTGCCAGGTGCGCGCCCATCGCCACGGCGCTGCCGGAGGAGGAGCCGCCGGAGATGTGCTCGGGATTGTACGGGTTGCGCACGCCGACCCGCTCGCCGGTGTTGAAGCTGGGGTTATAACCGGTGGCGCCGAACGCCAGCTCGTGCATCTGGGTCTTGCCCATCAGGATGGCACCGGCGTCGCGCAGCTGGCGTACCACCGGCGCATCCTCGGCCGGGATGAAGTCAGCTAGGCCCGGGCAGCCCGCCGTTGCCGGCATACCACCGACATGGATGTTGTCCTTGACCACCAGCGGGATGCCGGCCAGGGGCCCCAGCGGTTCGCCCGCCGCACGCGCGGCATCGACCGCGTCGGCGGCCTGCAACGCACCCTCACGGTCGAGAGTGACGAAGGCGTTCAGGTAGGCGGCGCTGTCGGCCCGGGCCAGGAAGCTCTCCACCAACTGGCGCGCGCTGATGGTACCGGACTGCAGTGCGGCG
>QKGH01000287.1 GCA_003250495.1 Marinobacterium sp. | reverse complement strand
AAACTGGTTCGCGAGGGCCTGGCCGATGTCGACGCGCTAGCTGTCGAGCCGTTACACGACTGGCGCAAGCAGGTGAAGCGACTCTATTACCAGCATCAACTGCTGCCGCCGGCTCAGTCCGCGGCGCAGGAGGCCCGCCGGGCCGCCCGTCTGAAGCGGCTGGGAGAACTCCTTGGTCAGCTCCACGATCTGGATATGCTGGAGCTGCGCCTTGTCCAGCTGCGCCGGCACTATTGGCAGGAGGATCTGCAATGGCTGGCGCCACGCTTGCACGAGCGCCGTCAGCTGCTGCTGCGGGAGGCCCTGGGGTTAGGGCGCAAGCTGTATCGGCATCGCGATTGGGTTTAAACCCGGAGATCCCTATACTGGTTGCCGATACCAGCCTTTAACCACAGGAGTGGCCGATCGTCATGAAATACCGCATCGTTCCCGTGACCGCGTACCAGCAGAACTGCACCCTGCTGTGGTGTGAACAGACACGAGAGGCGGCGGTGGTCGATCCGGGCGGTGATCTGGAGCGCATCTTCGCCGCGATTGCGGACGAAGGGGTGCAGCTGACCCGCATCCTGCTGACCCATGGCCATATCGACCACGCCGGCGGTGCGGCCCTGTTGGCGCGGCAGGCCGAGGTGCCGATCGAAGGCCCGCAACAGGAGGATCGTTTCTGGATCGATGGCCTGGTGCAGCAGAGCGCCATGTTCGGTTTCCCCAACGTCGAACACTTCACCCCGGACCGCTGGCTGAACGATGGCGATCGGGTGCAGGTCGGTAACGAGGAGCTGGAGGTGTTGCATTGCCCCGGCCATACCCCGGGTCATGTGGTGTTCTACCACCGCGGCGAGCAGCTGGCGCTGGTGGGGGACGTGCTGTTCCAGGGTTCCATCGGACGTACCGATTTCCCGCGCGGCAACCATGCCGAGCTGATCAGCTCGATCCGGGAAAAACTGTTCCCGCTGGGGGATGAGGTCCGCTTCATCCCGGGCCACGGCCCGATGTCGACCTTCGGCATCGAGCGGCGGACTAATCCTTTTGTGGCGGATCACCGGGGCTGACCGCCGCTGCCGTGCCGCGACTGCTGGTGGAGATCCCGCCGCTGACGATCAGCGCCGTCACCACGCTGGCCGGCGCCGCTATCGGCACTACCCGGTCGCGGGGGACGATGATCAGGTTGCCAGCGAAGTTGTAGGACTGCGGCAGGTAGACCGCGACATCATCGTTAAGACCGAGTAGTGACAGGTCGTCCCGGGTCACGAAACCGGCGACCCGCAGGGCCGGGTCGGGGCCGATCTGTACCAGTACCGGATGGTTAAAGCTCTTGTTGTCGCCCAGCACCGCACGGAACAGATCGCTCAGCGACGTGTACAGCAAACGGATCAGCGGGATGCGCTGCAGCAGGGCGTCGATTCGCTGCAACAGGAAGCGGCCGAGATAGATCGACGCCAACATGCCGGTCAGGGTGACCAGCACCAGGGCCAGTAGCAAGCCGATAGTCGAGGTCAGCCAGGTGGGCCAGTCCAGTCCCAACAACGCCTGGGCCTGTTCACCGATAGCGGAGAACAGGATGCGATTCAGCGCGGCGCCGATCGTCCAGACCAGATAAGCCGTCAGCAGCGCCGGCAGCAGTACCAGCAAGCCCTGAAAAAAGAAGCGCAGTATGTGGCTCATCCCTACCTCAGCGATGCAGTTCCAGTGCGAGTTCGAGCAACGTCGGGTCCAGTCCCTTGCGGAAGCTGATCACGTCCTGCAGCGGCACGTCGACGATACGTCCCTGGTTGACCCCCACCATGATGTTCGAGTAGCCCGCCGAGAGATAGTGCACGGCCATGGCGCCCAGGCAGGTCGCGAGAACGCGGTCGTGGCCGGTCGGGCTGCCACCACGCTGGATATGACCGAGAATGCAGACGCGGGGATCCTCTCCCTGCTCGCGTAACTGTTCGGCGAGGCGGTAGGTGAGGCCCGGCTCGCGCCCCTCGGCGACGACGATGATGCCGCTGGAGCCCTTGCCGGCCTGGCGGGCCTTGGCAAGCTGCTGCCCCATCGTGGACACTTCGATTGCCCGTTCCGGCACCACGATCATCTCGGCGCCGGCCGCCATCCCCACGTTGATGGCGATAAAGCCAGAGTTACGTCCCATCACCTCGACCAGGAAGTGACGTTCGTGCGAGCTGGCCGTATCGCGGATCTTATCGATCGCGTCGAGTGCGGTATTGACGGCGGTGTCGAAGCCGATGGTGTCGTCGGTGCCAAAGATATCGTTGTCGATAGTGCCGGGCAGGCCGATGACGTCGACCCCGGTTTCCTGTTGTAGCAGGTGCGCGCCGGTCAGTGAGCCGTCGCCGCCGATCACGATCAGTGCGCCGATACCGCGACGTGCCAGGATAGCGGCGGCCTGCTGACGCACGCCGGGATCCTTAAACGCCTCGCAGCGGTCGCTACGCAGTATGGTCCCGCCGCGCTGAACGATATTGCGTACCGACGTTGATGTCATACGGTGCATATCGTCGGCGATCAGTCCGCTGTAACCACGCTCGATGCCAAATACCTTCATACCGGCGTGCAGGGCGGCGCGAACGACGCCGCGTATGGCCGGGTTCATGCCGGGCGCATCGCCACCGCTGGTCATGACGGCGATAGCGTCGTACTGGCGTACCGGTTCAAGTGACGGGAGTGTATACATGGCTGCCTCCTAGGTCTCATAAACGCATCATAGTGCTATAACAGCTGGGCATGACACCTCGGGAATCGGCCCGTTCGAAGAGAATATAAAAACTTTCACGGGCCTGTTGACGCCCCGGATCAGATCTGTAGAATACGCCTCCTCGCTTGAGACGAACGCTTCTTCGGAAGCACTGGCTCTCGCGAGACGGTCGTTCAAGAGGTTGTTTACAAAGAGTTTTTTGCTCTTTGTGTGCTTGAAGGTCCGGGGTGTTAAAGCGGTTTCATCTTCGCCTCACGGCAAAGAAAATGAAAAATAAAGCTTGACACTGAAACTGAGG
>QKGH01000001.1 GCA_003250495.1 Marinobacterium sp. | reverse complement strand
AGACCCGGAACCGCTGGACCAGGCCGCTCAGGCGCTGTTCCACCTCCTCCATGGAGGTGGCAACGCCGGACATCTCCTGCGCATTCTGCGCCGAGCGCTCGGCGATACCGGCGATCTCGTAGACACTCTTGCTGATCTCGTCGGCCACCGCGGTCTGCTGCTCGGCAGCACTGGCGATCTGGGTATTCATCTCGGTGATCAGGCCGACCGAGTTGGTGATCTGGTTCAGCGACTCGCTGGCGGCCGCGGCACTGTTGATCGTCTCGACACTCTGCTGACGGCTCGCTTCCATCACGTGTACCGCATCCCGGGCGCCGCTCTGCAGCCGTTCGATCATGGCGCGGATCTCCTCGGTGCTCTTCTGCGTCCGGGTCGCCAGGGTCCGCACCTCATCGGCGACCACCGAGAAACCGCGACCATATTCGCCGGCCCGGGCCGCTTCGATGGCCGCGTTCAGCGCCAGCAGGTTGGTCTGCTCGGCCACCCCCTGGATCACGTTCAGGATATTACCGATCTCGCTGGCGTCCTGCCCCAGTTGCTGGATCACGTCGGCGGCACGATTAACATCCTCGGCCAGGCGATTGATCGACTGGATCGTGTGCTCGACCGTCTGCTGGCCGCCGACCGCTTCATGGTCCGCTTCCTGCGCCGCATGCGCCGCCTGGGCCGCACTACCGGCCACCTGCTGCACCGCCGCCGCCATCTCATGAATCGCCGCGGCGACCTGATCGGTTTCCCGTTTCTGGCTGCTGGCGTCGCTCTGGGTACGGGTCACCACCTGGTTCATCTGCCCGGTACAACCGGTCAATGCCGTCACCGCGCCCTTAACCTCCCCGACCAGACGCTGGATATTGCCGGCGAACTCGTTGAAGCCGCTGGAAACCGCCCCTACTTCATCGCCGCTGCTAACCGGCAGGCGCTGGGTCAGGTCGCCCTCGCCCTTGCTGATCATCTCCAGTGCCGCCGCGGTATTCTGCAGCGGTTTCACCAGCAGCGAGGCGACGAACAGGGTGACGAGTACCACCACCGCCAACAACGCCAGGGCGATGATCGCGATCGTCAGGATGGTGCGGTCGATATTGGCACCGATCTCCGCCTGGCGGGCGCTGACGATCTCCTCGATATCATCGATGTAGACCCCGGTCCCCAGCATCCACTTCCATTCGGGGATACCCCCGGCATAACTGAGCTTGGGCATCACCGCGCCCTTGCTCGGCTTCATCCAGTCGTAATGGACGAAAGCGCCGCCGGCCCGGGCCGCGTCGATCAGCTGGCGAATCAGCGGCACGCCGTTGGGATCTTTGAGATCGATACGATTTTGCCCTTCGCTGTTCGGGTCGGGGTGATAGGCAACGGCCGTACCGTCGTAGTCGTAAACGAAGATGTAGCCATCTTTGCCATAGTTGATCGCGCGGAGTATGTCCCGGGCCCGCTGCTGCGCCTGCGGGTCGTCAGCGCTCTGCGCCAACAGCGGCTGGATAGCGGAGATTGCGGAATCGACGCTGGTTTTCAGCGCCTCCTTCTTGGTATTGATCAGCAGTTCCCGTACCGACTCGATCTCGCGCTCGCCCACACTGCGCATCTGCATCAGTACGATGACCATTACCGCCAGGGTAACCAGTAGCAGTGGCACGATCGACAACAGCAGCAACTTGCTTTTCAGCTTCAATTGACCCATTTGATGGCCCTCTCGACGATGCCGAAATCCCTTTCTTCATCTTTTGATTAGAATGGCAGTCGTAACGTTGCGGATTGTAACTAATTCTTTACTAAGCGCTATAAGGAGATAGGCTTAGTACTTCAAAATATATCCCTATAATCTAGCCTGCAGGAGCCCCAAATGAATAGCCTCGTCAAACTAGCGCTGGCGACGTTGATCCTTGTCACCCTGCCGTTACGCGCCCTGGCGGTCGAAACGGTCGTGCTCGATACCAGTTACGGAGAGATAGAACTGGCGCTGGATAGTGAAAAGGCACCGCTGACGGTACAGAACTTTCTCGACTACGCGCGCAGCGGATACTACAACGGGCTGATCTTCCACCGCGTCATCGACGGCTTCATGATCCAGGGCGGCGGCATGGACGAGCAACTCAAGCCCCGCAGAGGCCAGGCGCCGGTACGTAACGAGTCGGATAACGGGCTCAGCAACCGCCGCGGCACCATCGCCATGGCACGCACGCGCAACCCCGACAGCGCCACCTCGCAGTTCTTCATCAATACCGTTGACAACCCCAACCTCGACGGCCGTCCCGGCCGCCCCGGCTATACCGTGTTCGGCACCGTTACCCGTGGCATGGAGGTAGTGGACAAGATCGGCAAGACGGCGACCACCACCCGCGCGCCGTTCCGCGACGTGCCGGTGACCCCGATCCTCATCAACGAGGTCCGGGTCCTCGACACGCCCTGATCAAGCCGCCTGAACGCCCGCGGCAGGTCCCGGGCGTTCAGTCGAGCGGCAGGTGGCGCAGGCGGCGGGCATTGCTGACCACCGTGACCGATGAGGCCGCCATCGCCGCACCGGCGATGATCGGATTGAGCAGCAGACCGGTCAGCGGATAGAGCACACCGGCCGCCAGCGGGATCGCCAGCACGTTGTAGATGAAGGCGCCGAACAGGTTCTGCTTGATATTGCGCACCGTCACCCGCGAAATGGCGATCGCATCGGCCAGGGCCAGCAGCGAAGAGTGCATCAGCGTGACGTCGGCGCTGGTGATCGCCACGTCGGTGCCGCTGCCCATGGCGTAGCCGATGTTGGCCTGGGCCAGGGCCGGTGCGTCGTTGATGCCATCGCCGACCATCGCCACGATCTCGCCCTGCTGCTGCAGATCCGCAATCACCTGCTGCTTGCGCGCCGGCTGCACCTCGGCATAGCTCTGCTCGATTCCCGCCTTGCGCGCGATCGCCTCGACCGTACGCCGGTTATCGCCGGACAGCAGCACCAGCTTCAACCCCAACCCTTTCAGCCGTTCGATCGCCTCGACACTGTCGCTGCGCAG
>QKGH01000394.1 GCA_003250495.1 Marinobacterium sp. | reverse complement strand
CGTAGTATAAAACGACACCGTTTAGGGAGGGCGGAGTGGCAAGCGGGCATGAGGCGGCGGACAGATGCGCGCAGTCCGTGTAGCGTTGCCAAGCGTCTGCTGTCGAGATGGCGGCGGAGATTCTGCGACAGGTTTTGGCACGGTGGATGGGAGATGGGTATGAGAGCCTGGGTGTTGTCGATATGGCTGGCGTTGCCGCTGCAGGCAGTGCTGGCGGCGGAGTGCCCGCGCCTGACGTTCGATCGATCGGTGCAGGTGCGGAAGGTGATCGATGGCGATACCGTGCGGTTGGACAGCGGGCAGTCGGTACGACTGATCGGGATCAACGCGCCGGAGATCGGCCGCGACGGCAGGCCTGACCAGCCGGGTGCGCAAGCGGCGCGGCGCGCGCTGCAGCAGGTGCTGGCGGGCGCGGACCGGGTCGCGCTGAGTGTCGGTACGCAGGCGACGGACCATTATGGGCGTGCACTGGCGCATCTCTATGTCGAAGGGCGCAGTGTCGAGCAACTGCTGGTGGAGCGGGGGCTGGCGTTTGCCGTGGCGATAGCGCCGAACCTGCGCTTGGCGGACTGTCTGTTCGAGGCGGAGCGGGAGGCGCGGGCGCAGCGCAGAGGGCTGTGGCGCGATCAGCATGCGCTGCCGGTGACGGCGTTGCAGCAGGGCGGGTTCGCCTGGCTGCAGGGGCGGGTCAGCGGCGTGTTCGAGACGCGGCGCGCCTGGTATGTCGAAGTGGATGATCTGCTGGCGGTCAAGATTGGGCGTGCTCACCTGAATCCGGGCCAGGAGCGTGTGCTGCAACGTCTGCAGCATCAACGGGTACAGCTGCGGGGGTGGGTCGTCGACCGGTGGCAGGGCGGTTCGCGGCAGGGGCAAAAGCGTTGGTTGATCTCTATCACGGATCTTCGTAATGTCGAATCTATACCAGACTGAGCCCGGAGTACGCGGTTGTCGCCTACATGGGCTTTCGATATTATGCAAGGCTCTCTAAATACAACATTAGTTGGAAACGGCAACCATGTCCCAAGATTTCAAGCAAGCTGCTCTCGATTACCACGAGTTTCCTCGCCCCGGTAAGATCAGCGTGGAGATTACGACTCCCGCTGAAACCGCGCGTGATTTGTCTCTGGCCTACTCTCCGGGCGTAGCGGAGCCTGTGCGTGAAATCGCCAAGGACCCCGACGCGGCTTATCGTTATACGGCGAAAGGAAACCTGGTTGCCGTTATCTCTAACGGTTCCGCTATTTTGGGTCTCGGTGATCTGGGGCCGCTGGCGTCCAAGCCGGTGATGGAAGGTAAATCGCTGCTGTTCAAGCGTTTTGCCGGCATCGACTCGATCGATATCGAAGTCGATGCGGAGAGCCCGCAGGCGTTCATCGATACGGTGGCGCGCATCGCCGACACCTTTGGCGGTATCAACCTCGAAGATATCAAAGCGCCGGAGTGCTTCGAGATCGAACGCACGCTGATCGAGCGCTGCAAGATCCCGGTATTCCACGATGACCAGCACGGTACCGCTATCGTAACCGCGGCCGGCATGATCAACGCGCTGGAACTGGCCGGTAAAAAGCTGGAAGAAGCTCAGATCGTTTGCCTGGGTGCCGGTGCGGCGGCCAGTGCGTGCATGAAGTTGCTGATCAATATGGGCGCCAAGGTCGAAAACATCTACATGATCGACCGTAAGGGCGTTATCCATTCCGGTCGCGACGATCTGACCCCGGAGAAGGCGGCATTCGCCACCGAAACCGACAAGCGTACGCTGGAAGATGCGATCACCGGTGCTGACGTGTTCGTCGGCCTGTCCGGTCCGAACCTGCTGTCGCCGGAAAACCTGCTGAAGATGGCCGATAGCCCGATTGTCTTCGCCTGCGCCAACCCCGATCCGGAGATCATGCCGGACTTGGCCCGAGCCACCCGTTCCGACGTGATCATGGCGACCGGCCGTTCCGACTTCCCGAACCAGGTCAACAACGTGCTCGGTTTCCCGTTCATCTTCCGCGGTGCGCTGGATGTACGCGCCACGGCGATCAACGAAGAGATGAAAGCCGCCGCGGTACGGGCGCTGTCCAATCTGGCCAAGGAGCCGGTCACCGAGGAGGTGCTGCAGGCTTACGGTCTGGATTCCCTGGCGTTCGGTCGCGAATATATCCTGCCGAAGGCAACCGACTCGCGTCTGCTGGGGGCCATCTCCTACGCGGTCGCCCAGGCGGCTATCGATACCGGCGTTGCGCGCCTGCCGATGCCGGAAAACTACCCGCTCTAATCCGGCCCGGGGCGGCAGCGGTATAAGCTGCCGTCGCCCTTGCCAGATAAAAAAACCAGCCTCGATGGCTGGTTTTTTTGTGGCCGCTTTTCGTCAGTAGCCGAAGATCTGTTCGGTGGTGGGTGCCGACAGCCGCTCGCCGGGTTGGCGGGCTTGGTCGGTCGGTACCTGTTCGCGGCGGAAATACTCGCGGATCGCATTGCTCTGTCCCGGGTAGGCCAGCTTGCCGGAGTCCGGGTCGATCAGCGCGCTGACGACACCGGCCGGCGGGGTCGGGGCGCTCTCCGGGACATCCTTGAGGGCGTCGCGCATGAAGTCGATCCAGATCGGCAACGCCGCGGAGCTGCCGTATTCGCGCCGCCCCAGCGTGTCCGGTTGGTCGAACCCGACCCAGGAGGTTGCCACCAGGTGCTGGTTGAAGCCGCTGAACCAGGCGTCTTTCTGATCGTTGGTGGTACCGGTCTTGCCGGCCAGGTCGCGCCGTCCCAGAACCTTGGCGCGGGTGCCGGTGCCGCGCTGGATCACGTCCTGCATGATGTTGTAGATCAGGAAGGCCGAGCGCGGTTCGATCACCCGTGGCGCATGTTCCGCGCTATCCAGGTTGACCGTCTCCGTCTGCTGCGGATCGGGTTCCTGATAGGGGCAGTCGGCACAGGCCGTCAGCGGTTTGGCCTGGAATACCGGCTGGCCGTCGGCGCTCTCGATACGCCGAATCAGGTAAGGGGTGATGCGGAAGCCGCCATTGGCGAAGGCGGCATAGCCGGCTACGACCTGCATGGGGGTGGCATCGGCGCTGCCAAGCGCCAGCGACAGGTTGCTGGGCAGTTTTTCGGGAGAGAAACCGAAGCGCAGGATGTAATCCCGGGCTTTCTCTATCCCCAGCGAGCGCATCACGCGGATCGAAACCAGGTTGCGGGAGCGATACAGGGCTTCGCGCAGCCGGGTGGGGCCGCGGAACTCGCCGTTGTCGTTCTCCGGACGCCAATTTCCCTCCAGGCTGACGTCGTGGAAAACCACGGGGGCGTCATTGATGATCGATGCCGGCGTGAAACCGTTTTCCAGCGCGGCCGTATAAAGGAAGGGCTTGATGTTGGAGCCGGGTTGCCGGTAGGCCTGGGTGGCACGGTTGAACTTGTTCAGGGCGAAGCTGAAACCGCCGTCCAGTGCCTGGATCGCGCCGTCCTGCGGATCCAGCGCGACAAAAGCGCCCTGTACCTGGGGAATTTGCGTCAGGCTCAGTTCGTCACCCTGGCCGGTGATCCGGATCAGGTCGCCGGGCGACAGGATCTGTGTGGCTTTGCTTGGTGCGGGGCCGGCGTAGTTGGCGCTTTTATAGGGGCTGGCCCAGCTCATGCCCTGCCATTGCAGGGTCGCGCTCTGGCCGTCGGCGGTCAGCAGCTCGGCACTCTTGTCGTCGACTGCGGTGACGAGCGCGGGCTGGAGCCCGCCGAAAGCGGGGGTGGCTTTCAACAGGGTGATTTTTGCGGCCTGGTCCATCTCCGCCAGATCCACGTGCTTCTCGGCACCGCGATAGCCGTGACGGCGGCTGTAATCGAGCAAGCCTCCGCGCAGGGCCTGGGTCGCGGACTGCTGCAGGCGGCTGTTTACCGTGGTGTAGACCTTCAGCCCTTCGGTGTAGAGATCGTCGCCGTACTGCTCATAGAGCTCTGCGCGCACCATCTCCGCAATATAGGGGGCGTCCAGTTCGATATCGCTGCCGTGATAGCGGGCACTGATGGCCTGGGCGACGGCGTCGCGGTAGCGGGGCTGGTCGATGTAGCCGAGACTGAGCATGCGACCGAGGATCCAGTTGCGTCGTTCCAGTGCCCGGGACGGGTTGGTCAGCGGATTGTATGCCGAGGGCGCTTTTGGCAGGCCTGCAATCATGGCCAGTTCTGCTAGGCTCAAGTCATTGATGTCCCGGCCGTAATATACGGTAGCCGCCGCCTGGATGCCGTAGGCTCGATGGCCCAGGTAGATCTTGTTGATGTAGAGCTCGAGGATCTCCTGCTTGCTCAGTTCGCGCTCGATGCGCAGGGCGAGCAGGATCTCCATGAATTTGCGCTCGAAGGTGCGCTCGCGGGTGAGGAAGTAGTTCTTGGCGACCTGCATGGTGATGGTCGATCCGCCGCTCTGGATCTCGCCGCTACTGGCCAGTTGCCAGGCGGCGCGGGCCAGGCCCTGGATATCGATGCCGAAGTGTTCGAAGAAGCGGCTGTCTTCGGCGGCTTGCAGGGCGTGGACGAAATCGCTGGGGATCTGCTCGAAGCTGATCGGGGTGCGCCGCTGTTCGCCGAACTCTGCAATCAGTTTTTCATCTGCGGAGTAGACTCTTAACGGGGTCTGCAGCTTGATGTCGCGCAGGGTCTCTACGTCCGGGAGTTGAGGCGCGTAGTAGTAGTACACGCCGGCGGCGACCATGATGGCTGCCAGAACGCCGATCAGGGCGAGACTGCAGAGCCATTTGAATAAGCGAATGAGGATACGCATGCTAACCTTGCTGGGTGCGTTTAAAGTTTGAGCTTGCGCATTATATCGACAGCTAAAGGTTGGCCTCTAGTGAACAACAGTTTAAATTCGCCGTTATACAGACTAAAGTGACGTCTAACATGTCACTCTAAGATATAAGGAAAATGTCGTGGTCAGCTTGTTCGGTAAAAAAACTGCTGGCTGGGTGGGCGTGGACATCGGCTCTTCATCCGTCAAGCTGGTTGCCCTCTCACAATCGGGGCACGAGTATCAGATCGACTCCTATGCCGTCGTGCCGTTGCCCCCAACGGCAGTGGTCGACGGCAACGTCGAGAACGTTGGTGAAGTGTCCGATGCCATCGAACGCGGCCTGAAAATCTGTGGCACTAAACTGGAACATGCCGTCGTTGCGGTTCCCTCCTCGGCGGTCATTACCAAGAAGCTTGAGATCAGTAACACCTTCTCCGACATGGAGCTCGAAGAGCAGGTCAAGATCGAGGCGGATCAGTTCATCCCCTATGCGCTTGACGAGGTGGCACTCGATTATGAAGTGATCGGCCCGGTGCCCAATCACACGACATTGAATGAAATCCTGTTGGTCGCCTGCCGGCGCGATGATGTTTCCAGCCGCGAAGATGCCGTTAACGCGACTCCGCTGAAGTGCGAGATAGTCGACGTCGATACCTTTGCCATGGAGCGCCTGCTGCCGATGCTGCAGACCTTCGCCGAGGGTGCGCTGGTCGGTCTGGTCGATATCGGGGCTTCCACGCTGACGTTGAACGTCTTCCAGAGCGGCAAGATTATCTACAACCGTGAGCAATCATTCGGCGGTAACGAACTGACCAACGCCATCCATCAGCAGTACGGCCTCGATGCGGCGGAGATAGAGCAGCACCAGCGGGCGGGCGACCTGGATGCGGAGATCGTCGATATGCTGGTCATGCCATTCCGCCAATCCGTGGTACAGCAGGTCTCCCGTGCGCTGCAGTTCTTCTATTCTTCCGGGGTACAGAGTCAGTTATCGGCGCTGTACATCGCCGGCGGGACGGCGGGTATCTCCGGTCTGGCGGAGTTGATGCAGGAGGATATCGGTGTGCCGACGCAGGTGACTAACCCGTTCGTTTCCGTGCGGGTGGGGGCGCGACTCAATCAGGAGCGCCTGAAAAAGGATGCGCCGATGCTTGCCAAGGCGTGTGGGCTGGCTCTGAGAAGTTTTGACAGGTAGGGACAGAACGATGGCGCGGATTAACCTCAGACCCTGGCGCGAAGAACGCAATGCGGCATTGCAGAAGCGGTTTGTCGTCAACCTGGTGACGGCGGCTCTGCTGGGCGGCTTGGCGGTGTTGGGGGTCAGCTACTACTACGACCTGCAGATGGACCGGCAGCAGGCACGCAACAACTATGTGCGCACCGAGATCAAGAAGCTCGATAAGAAGATCGAGGAGATCAAGGAGCTGAAACGGCAGCGGGAGCGTCTGCTGGAGCGCCTCAATGCGATCCAGGAGTTGCAGGGTAACCGCCCCGTTATCGTGCGGAACTTCGACGAACTCGTGAGGGTGTTGCCGGATGGACTCTACTATACCTCCCTGGAGCGGAAGGAGGACCGGGTGACGATCGATGGTTTGGCTGAAGTGAACAACGATGTCTCGAGTTTGATGCGCCATCTCAACGATTCGATCTGGTTCGGCGAGCCGAGCCTGAGCCGCGTGACCTCGGCGAATAAGATGCGGGAATTCGATCTCTCGGTACCTCTGGAAAAGCCCAAGGCTGAGGAGGCTGAGCAATGAGCATTGCCGACGGCTTTAAAAACGCATTTCGCGGTTTCGATCCCAATAACCTCGATGTCAACTCGGCGGGTACCTGGCCGGTCGGGGTCAAGGCGATCGTCTATGTGCTGGTTTTTGCCGCGTTGCTCGGTGCGGGCATCTATTTCCTGATCATGGATAAACACACCGCGGTGGAACGCGAGATCAGCAAGGAGAGGGATCTGAAGCAGGAGTTCGAGAGCAAGGCCTTCCAAGTGGCCAACCTCGATGCCCTGCGCCAGCAGATGAGGGATGTCGAGGGACGTTTTGCAGAACTCCTGCGCCAGCTGCCCACCGATAAGGAGGTGCCGGGGCTGCTGGAGGATATCACCGCGATCGGGAAAAACGCCGGGCTGGCGATCGATAGTATCGCCCTGCAGGCTGAGCGTAAGGATAAGTTTTACGTCGAGCTGCCGATCAATATCCAGGTCCGGGGGACCTATCACCAGATGGGTGAGTTCGTCAGTGGTGTCGCCGCGATTAAGCGTATCGTGACTCTGCACGATTACGCCATTCGGCCGGGCGACAATAATATGCTGTCCATGACAATCAGTGCGAAGACCTATCGCTATGATGATACGAAGTGAAGCTCAATCGGCGCACGGAGTGCGCAAGCCGTGGCTGCTGCTGCCGCTGATGCCCCTTGTACTGGCCGGGTGTATCTGGGTCGAGGATACGACAGATCTGCGCCAGTTTGTGAGCCAGACGTTGGCTAGGCCCGGCGGCAAGATAGAACCGTTGCCGGAGTTTAAGCCCTACGAGAGCTTTGTTTACGAGGGTTCCAGCCTGCGCGATCCGTTCCAGCCGCTGGTGCCCGCGTCCGAAGCGGCCGATATCGCCGGGGACGATGCCGGCGTGAAACCCGATACCGAGCGGCCGAAAGATTATCTCGAAGGTTTTGCGATAGACCAGTTGAGGATGGTCGGAACGATCACCAAACCGGGGTACGAGGGCTTGTTGGCCCTGGTGCGGGACATGGCAGGGGAGATTCACCCGGTCAGTGTGGGTGATCACATGGGGTTGGATTACGGCGAGATTGTAAAGGTAACCGATCAAGCCGTAGAACTGGTTGAGATAGTGTCAAATGGGCGGGGTGGCTGGATGCGTCGGCCGCGAAATCTAGCCCTACCTGAGCGGGAATAACGAAGGATGCTGACTGTGAACAGACTACATGGGAAAAATAAGAGTCGGTTGCAATCCAGTGCGAGTATCTGGTTCAAGCGCCTGATACTGGTGCCTGCTTTATTGGTGCTGGCGGGTCTGGCCCAGGCGCAGGATGTGCAGTTGAAGAAATCTTCGTTTGCCGCTCTGCCGGGGCAGAAACTGGAGGTCCGGCTGGACTTCGATGCGGCACCGCCGGCACCCAAGGCTTACATGATCGATAGCCCGCCGCGGCTGGTGCTCGATTTCTGGGGCGTCAGCAATGAGCTGGGCAGCCGCCAGCTGGACGTGAAGTCGGGCCAGGTTGACAGCATCAGCTTTGCCCAGGCGGAAGGGCGGATGAGGGTCGTGGCCAATCTCAATGCTCCCGTGAACTACCGTACCTATTCTGAAGACAACAGTCTCTTCATTGAGTTCGCCGGTGTTGCAGGCGGCTCGGGCATGGTGGGCACGCCGATCTCCAAGGCCGACCGCGCACTGGTCTCCACTCCGAAGAAGCGGCTGGCGGATGACCGTACCCGGGTGGAGGGGATCGACTTCGAACGTTTGGATGGCGATCAGGCTCGCATCGTCGTGTCGATGAGTGACGATAAGGCCGGTCTGGATATTATCGAAGAGGGTAACAATATCGTCGTCAATCTGGCGGGGACCTCTCTCTCTCCGAATCTTGAGCAGCGCGTGGACGTGCAGGATTTCGCGACGCCGGTGATGTTCATCGACTCGATGATCAGCGGCTCCAACACGGCGATCCTGATCAAACCGTCCGCCCAGCCCTACGATTACATGGCGTATCAGACGGGCAGCCAACTGATTCTGGATTTCAAACCGCGCGCCATTACCGATGGCCGCAAGGATGCTGATCGCTTCCCCTACAGTGGTGAAAAGATCGATTTGAATTTCCAGGATGTCTCTGTGCGTTCGATCCTGCAGATTATCGCTGAAGTCGCCGAGATGAACCTCGTGATCAGCGACAACGTGGATAAGTCGGCCGGCAATATCACGCTCCGGCTGAAGAATGTTCCCTGGGATCAGGCCCTCGATATCATCTTGAAAAACAAGGGGCTGGATAAACGAGAGGTCGGCAATGTGCTGATGATCGGCACCGCCGAAGAGATCGCCGAACGCGAGAAAAAAGAGTTGGAAAGCCAGCAGCAGGTGAAGGAGTTGGCGCCGCTGGTGACTGAGTTTATCCAGATCGATTTCCGTCGGGCCTCGGAGTTGAAGACCCATATCGAGACGGCAAAACTGATCTCGGAACGGGGCTTTGTGTTGGCCGATGACCAGACCAACGTGCTGATGATTCGCGAGACGGCGGCGCAGATCGAAGAGATTCGACGCACGCTGCGTAAGTTCGACGTCGAGGTCGCGCAGATCATGATCGAAGCGCGAATCGTCACGGCGAATACCGATTACGCGAAAGACCTGGGTGTCCGTTGGGGATTCTCCGATACCGCGGAAAGCCTGGGTAACTGGAGCGTGGGCTCCACCGTGAACGGCATCGGCGGAACCAATTCGGGGCTGCAGGTCGATCTGGGTATTCCCAGTGCGGCGGGGACTTTCGCCGTGGGCTTTACCAGTAACTCGTTCCTGCTGAGCGCCGAGCTGGCCGCCCTCGAGAGCGACGGTAAAGGGGAGGTCATCTCGCAGCCGAAGGTGATTACCACCAACGGCAAGCCCGCGCTGATCAAGTCGGGTCAGGAGATTCCGTACCAGACGGTCGAAAACGATGAAGTGCAGATCGAGTGGAAAGAGGTCGTGCTGAGCCTCGAAGTGACACCGCAACTCAACCCGGGCAACCGTATCGCACTTGATCTGGTCATTAACCAAGATAATATTGGCGATACGCTCGAGACCGGTGAGATCGCACTCGACACCAACCAGCTGCAGACATCGGTAGTGGTCAACGATGGCGATACCGTCGTACTGGGTGGTGTGTTCAAGGAAGAATCACGTGAGGATGTGGACAAGGTACCTTTCCTCGGCGACCTGCCCATCGTGGGTGCGGCCTTCCGCAATAAGCAGGAGGTCAAGTCCAAGAACGAACTGCTGATCTTCATCACACCGAAGCTCGTGCGTGAATCGTTGACTTCAGTGAAGTAGTAGAGGTTTGTTCCGTCGTTGAACGTTTTTCTAATTGGCCCTATGGGCTCTGGAAAGAGCACCATAGGGCGTTTGCTTTCTCACGAACTCAATCAACAATTCATCGACTCCGACAGGGTCATTGAGGAGCGTGCCGGAGCCGATATCCCGTGGATCTTCGACGTCGAGGGTGAAGCTGGATTTCGCGAACGCGAAGTGGTCGTGATCGACCAGCTGACCCAGCTGGAGCGGATCGTGTTAGCGACGGGAGGGGGCGCGGTGTTACGCCCTGAAAACCGGCGTCATCTGCAATCCCGCGGCTATGTGGTCTATCTGCAGACCTCCATCGATCACCAGTTGGAGCGTACCGCGCGTGATCGTAATCGCCCGTTGTTGCAGAGCGAGAACCCCCGCGCAGTGCTCGAGAAACTCCTGGCTGAGCGCGATCCCCTCTATCGCGAGTGCTGCGATCTGGTGGTACGTACCGACCGCAGGCATCCGCGCAGTGTAGTGAATGAGATCATTCGCCAGCTCAATAAACAGCGCGCTTTATCGCACAGCGGCTGATAGCGATCGAACCCGGAGATATCCATAGATGCAAACGCTGACCGTTGACCTCGGCGACCGCAGTTACCCTATCTATATTGGTCAGAATCTGTTGCAACAGGCGCTGCTGTTGCCCCACGTGGCGGGGCGGCAGGTGATGATCGTCAGCAACGAGACCGTGGCGCCGCTCTATATCGAGTCGCTGCGGGTGCAGTTCCCCGACATCCGGGTCGATCAGGTGATCCTGCCGGATGGTGAGCAGTTCAAGGACCTTGAACACCTGAATCTGATTTTCGATGCGCTGCTGGAGCGTCGGCATAACCGCACCACGACACTGGTCGCCCTGGGCGGCGGAGTGGTCGGGGATATGACCGGCTTCGCTGCCGCGGCCTACCAGCGCGGCGTCAATTTTATCCAGGTACCGACAACCCTGTTATCCCAGGTCGACTCGTCGGTGGGGGGAAAGACCGGGGTCAACCACCGCTTGGGTAAGAACATGATCGGCGCCTTCCATCAGCCGGAGGCCGTGCTCGCCGATACCAGTGTGCTGTCGACGCTGCCGGAGCGGGAGCTCGCCGCGGGCCTGGCGGAGGTGATCAAGTATGGTCTCATCTACGATGAGACCTTCTTTGCCTGGCTGGAGCAGAACATGGCGGCGCTACGCCGACGCGACAGTGCCGCGCTGACCCAAGCGATCTACCGCTCCTGCGAGATCAAGGCTCAGGTCGTGGCGCAGGATGAGCGGGAGTCGGGCGTCAGGGCGCTGCTGAACCTGGGGCATACTTTCGGTCATGCGATCGAGACCGCGCAGGGATATGGCACCTGGTTGCATGGCGAGGCGGTCGGGACCGGGATGCTGATGGCGGCCGACCTGTCGGCGCGCCTGGGATGGTTGAGCGGCGAGGATGTGGTACGGATACGCGACTTGCTCGCTGCCGCCGGGCT
>QKGH01000161.1 GCA_003250495.1 Marinobacterium sp. | reverse complement strand
GCCGGCACCTGCTTGACGCGCCGGCCCAGCAGTTGCTGCGCCGTCTTCGCCAGTGCCTGGCGCACCGCGGCATCGGGCCACAGCGCGAAAAACAGCCGCTGGCGCGGTTCAGCCGTGGTCGAGTACATCGATGAGTCCACGCAGACCGTGCGCCACGGACTGCCGCCGCACGGCTTCACGATCTCCTGAGAAATGTTGCGTATCTGCTTGTTGCAGGACATCTTTCAGAGCCCAGGCAAAGCACACCGTACCCACCGGCTTGCCCGGCACGGCTCCACCCGGTCCGGCAATGCCGCTGATGGCCAATGCCAGGTCGGCCTCGCTGCGCGCAAGCACACCCGCCGCCATGGCCAGCACGGTCTGCTCGCTCACCGCGCCCGCCGAATCCAGGGTCTCCCCGCTGACGCCCAGCATCTCGCGCTTGGCGGCATTGCTGTAGGTAACGAAGCCACGGTCGAACCAGGCGGAACTGCCGGCAATATCCGTGAGGCATTTGGCGACCCAGCCGCCGGTGCAGGATTCGGCCACCGCGACTTTCCGGCCGCAGCGCAGCAGGGCATCGCCCAGTTGTTCCGCGAGTTGCTTCAATTCGGGCATGTCGTGATCCTCCACTGTGGCATGCATGATCGCGGATAGCGCCCGCCGGAACAAGCCGACCGGCTCAAGGTGTCAGGAACCTTTTTTCCATCGCGCAAAACTAAGGTTCCTGACACCTTATACTCAATATGCGCACAGCAGCCGATCGGGTAAACTTGCGCGCCATGACAACCGCACCATCCGCCCATACCCCCATGATGCAGCAGTACCTGGGTATCAAGGCAGAGCACCCGGATATCCTGCTGTTCTACCGCATGGGTGACTTCTACGAGCTGTTCTACGCCGACGCACAGCGCGCCGCAGAATTGCTGGACATCACACTGACCGCGCGCGGCAAGTCGGCTGGTGAATCCATTCCCATGGCGGGAGTTCCCGTGCATGCCATCGACCAGTATCTCGGCCGGCTGGTGCGCCAGGGCGAGTCAGCCGCGATCTGCGAGCAGGTAGGCGATGTCGGCGGCAAGGGACCGGTGGAGCGCAAGGTGGTGCGCATCGTTACCCCCGGGACACTCACCGAGGAATCCCTGCTGGAAGACCGCCGCGACACCCTGCTGGTTGCGATCAGCCGCAGCGGCGACCACTGGGGCCTGGCCATGCTGGACCTCGCCGGTGCCCGCTTCAGCGTCCAGCAGTTACAGGGCAGCGAGGCACTGCTGAGCGAACTGCAGCGTCTCAACCCGGCAGAAATCATTGTCAACGAGGCCGTGACCCTGCCGCCGGAACTGGAGGGGCGCAGCGGTCTGCGATACGAACCGCCCTGGCTGTTCGCCACCGACAGCGCCCGCCGCCAGCTGAACGCGCAGTTCGGCACCCGCGACCTGACCGGCTTCGGCTGCGAAGACCTGCCGGCCGCCATCGGCGCCGCCGGCGGACTGCTGCAGTATGTGAAGAATACCCAGCGCAGCGAGCTGCCGCACCTGCGCGCCCTGCGCGTCGAGGACCGCCGCGACAGCCTGGTCCTGGACGCCGCGACGCGCCGCAACCTCGAACTGGAAACCGCTGCCTCCGGTCGCCGCGAGCACACCCTGGCGGACGTGCTGGACCATACCGCGACCGCCATGGGAGGTCGCCTGCTGCGGCGCTGGCTGCACCGGCCGCTGCGCGACCACGAGTTGCTCAGGCAGCGGCACCAGTGCGTTGGCGCGCTGCTGGAAACCACGCTGCCGAATGACCTGCACGAGCTGCTCAGGGGTGTCTCCGATATCGAGCGCATCCTGACCCGCATCGCCCTGCGCTCGGCACGCCCGCGGGATCTCGCCGGCCTGCGTGACAGCCTCTGCCTGCTGCCATCGCTGCAGGCGCTGCTGGCCGGCTGTGATGACCCGCTGCTGGCAAGCCTGGCCCGCCAGGCCGGGGAACACCCGGAGGTCCACGCACTGCTTGCCAGCGCCATCCGCGAGCAGCCGCCGCTGCTGCTGCGTGATGGGGGCGTGCTTGCCACTGGCTACAACACAACCCTGGATGAACTGCGCAACCTCAGCGAGCACGGTGACCAGATCCTGGTCGAGATGGAAAACCGCGAGCGCGAACGCAGCGGCATCGGCAACCTGAAAATCCGCTACAACCGCGTACACGGCTTCTACATCGAGGTCAGCCGCCTGCAGGCTGACAAGGTCCCTGAAGACTACCAGCGGCGCCAGACGCTGAAGGCGGTGGAACGCTATATCACGCCGGAACTCAAGGCACACGAAGACAAGGTGCTGAGTGCGCGCGAACGCGCCCTGGCACTGGAAAAATCACTCTACAACGAGCTGCTCGAAACTCTCACGGCGCAGCTGGCCCCGCTGGGAGATTGTGCCGGGGCGCTTGCCGAACTCGACGTGCTGGCCAACTTCGCCGAGCGCAGCCTGACGCTCAACCTCGGCTGCCCGACGCTCGATACGCGCCCGGGGATCATGATCGAGAACGGCCGCCACCTGGTCGTGGAGCAGCTGCTGGATGGACCTTTCATCCCGAACAACACCCACCTGAACGACAGGCAGCGCATGCAGGTCATCACCGGTCCGAATATGGGCGGCAAATCGACCTACATGCGCCAGGCAGCCCTGATCGTGCTGCTGGCCCATATCGGCTGCTACGTCCCTGCGGACAAGGCAACCATCGGACCAGTCGACCGCATCTTTTCCCGCATCGGCGCCGCCGACGACCTCGCCGGCGGCCGTTCCACCTTCATGGTGGAAATGACCGAAACGGCCAATATCCTGCACAACGCCACGGCAAACAGCCTGGTACTGATGGACGAGATCGGTCGCGGCACCAGCACCTACGACGGCCTGTCGCTGGCATGGGCCTGCGCGGTCGACCTGGCCACACGTGTCAAGGCATTCACCCTGTTCGCCACGCACTATTTCGAGCTGACGCAACTGCCGGAGCAGTATGCCGGCATCGTCAACGTTCACCTGGAGG
>QKGH01000015.1 GCA_003250495.1 Marinobacterium sp. | reverse complement strand
CATTGGCGGCATACAGGCCGCCGACCAGGGCGCCCATGGAGCTGCCGCAGACACTGACCACCTTGTAGCCGCGCGCCTCGATCTCGGCAATGACGCCAATATGGGCGTAACCGCGCGCGCCGCCCGCACCCAATACCAGCGATACGCTACGCATGGTTAACGTTTCCCGGCAACCATGATCACCGCCAGCTGCTCCCGCCCTCCCAACACCGAGGGCGCCAGCGGGCCTATTCCGAAACTCTCCAGGCGCTGCGCGGCAACGCCCTCGCGTACCAGCTCCTCGACCAGGCGCTGCGCCAGCTCCCGCGACTGGCGCACGGCCAGCTCGGCATCGATACCGGCCTGATGCACGACGATCCGCAGGCGTAACGCCGGATGGTCGTTCAGCACCGCGATCAGCGCGCGCAGTGCCGGCTCCGGTGCCTTGGGCCAGTCGGGCAGCTCGGCATAACCCTGCTCCAGCAGCACCGAAGCCCAGTCGCCGCCATCCTGACGATCGCTGTCGAGCAGTTCGAGATGCAGATAGACCCGACCGTTACCGCGGCGTACCGCATACAGCACCAGGTAGGTTTGCCCGCGCCGGGCGGCGAGATAGGATTGGGTCTGATCGACGCCATACAGGCGCGAGGTCTGGAACAGATCGTTGGCCCAGACATTGCTGGCGCCGCAGTTGCGCCCGGTACATTCGAACAGGATCTCGGCCCCCTGCTTCTGCAGCTGCTCGCGCATGAAACGGAACCCCTCGCCCGGCCCGATATCGCTGGGCAGTTGCCAGGTCAGGCGCTGCAGCTCGCCGGAGAGCCGCAACTCGCGATCCGCCCTGATCAGCCCGTTGATCTTCAGGATCCGCGCCAGCAGAACCCGATAATCCGGCGTTTGTTGCTGCCGGTCCTGCTCCAGCTGGGCCAACGGATAGGGTTGCAACCAGGTCGGCAATGCCGCCTGGACCGGCAGTACCGTAACGAGCGACAGGCCGATCAACAACGCACGGATCCAGTTCCGTTTCATGACACCTCCTCCGCTACCGCCACACCCAAACGTTGATAGAAGCCTAGCAGCGGAGTGCTGATCCCCGCGACCGTTTCCGGCTCCATATGCAGATGATGGCCGCCACCGACCTCAACGATCTGCAGATCGCGAATGCAACGCGAGCGCTCGAGCAACAGCGCGTTGGCGATCCCGCCATCCGCCAGGTAAAGCTGCACCGGTGCTTCGATCCGCTGCAGAAAAGCCCGCACCTGCGCTTCGCTCAAGCGCAGATCCGAGGGGGCATGCAGGCACAGATCGTGGCTCCACTGCCAGCCCTGCTCCACCTGGCGACTGCCTCTGGCCACCAGACGTCGGGCCGCCGGCTCCGAAACCGGGAAACGCCCGCGCATACGGGCCTGGACCATACGCGCCCGGTCGGCATAGGCGCGCGCCGCCGGCGCTGGCTGTTGCCGCCAACGGATCGCCTGGGCCAACTGGGCCGGCGCCTCCTGCTCGGCGGTGACCAGCGGCGCCAAACCATCGATCAGCACCAGGCTGGCGACCCGCTCGGGAAACGCGCCCGCCACCAGCGAGGCCACGCCGGCCCCCAGGGAGTGCCCCAGCAGATGAACCCGCTCCAACTCCAGCTGTTCCAACACTGCCATCAGATCGGCGACATAGCCCCATACCGGATACCCAGCCCCCCGCGGCCGATGCCCGGAGCGCCCATGACCGGCCAGGTCCAGGGCCAGCACATTCACCCCCTCCAGCTCATTGGCCAACAACGCAAAACTCTCGGCGTTATCGAGCCAGCCGTGCAGGGCGATAACCAACTCCCCACCCGCGGCTCCGAATCTCAAACCGGCGAGCCGTACCCCGTCCAGGGCCAGCGAAAACTCCTGCGGAAGGGCCAACTCCTTACTCTGCATCTGCGCCAACCTGCCGTTTCGTTGCTTGAAGAATAACCGATCCACCGGGATCGCACGAGGATCGCAGCGCGTTACGCCAGAGCGAGCCACGCCCCGCCTTCACCCTAGCGGCTTGAGTAGCTGATGCCATGCGTAGAATAGGCCGGCCGCTCGGGTCGGCTCAGAGCCGGTGCCAGCGCAGCAGGCGCCCGAGCCCGGCCGCCGGCCACTCCAGCTCGATCAGCGCCATTTCGCCGGGTGAAGGCGCCAGGGCCGGTGCCGTTGCACCGTCGCACAGCCAGGGGATCAGCCGCCCGATGAGGGGTTGATGGGTGACAACCAGCAGCGGGCCGTCATCTATATATTGCTGCAGCAATGTCACCGCCGCGTCCAGCGTTGCCGTGGGACACAGGGCATCGTCAACCAGGGGGGATAGAGTACCTTGTCCGGCACTGCGCAGCAGCAGGCCGGCCGTATCGAGTGCGCGCCGATAGGGACTGCATAACACCGAGTGCAGCGACTGCAGCTCGGCCAATATAGCCGCTTCTGGCGCGGCCAGCCTTATCCGCGCCGACGCGGTCAGCGCGCGTAACGGATCGGCGTCGCACCCCGGCTCCGCTTCGGCATGACGCATCAGCAGCAGACGCATCGTCAATCCCGCGGCAACACGAACTCGACGTCGCTATTCTGCTCGTTCATCATCATCCGCCGTGCGATCTCGTCGACCGGCGCGGCATTGAAGACCACCTGGTACAGGCCGCTAACCAGGGGCATGTAGACGCCCATCTCCTCGGCCTTCTCCTTCACCAGCTTCAACGTATTGACCCCCTCGGCCACCTCGCCCAGGGCCTCGACCGCCTCCTGCAGGCTCTTGCCCTGACCCAGCGCGTAGCCGACCCGGTAGTTGCGGCTGAGCGGCGACATACAGGTAACGATCAGGTCGCCGACCCCGGCCAGGCCGAGGAAGGTCAGCGGGTTGGCTCCGAGACTGACCGCAAAGCGACTCATCTCCGCCAGACTGCGGGTCAGCAGCATGCTCTTGGTATTCTCGCCCATACCAAACGCCGCACTCATCCCGGACGCGATCGCATAGATGTTCTTCAGCGTTCCGCCGAGCTCCACCCCATAGGTATCACTGCTGGCGTAGACACGAAAATAGCGGCTATGCAGCAGCCCCTGGATGGTCGCGCGCAGCTCCTCGTCCTGGCTTGCAATCACGCTGCCGGTCAGCTCGTGCCGAGCCACCTCCTTGGCCAGGTTAGGTCCGCTCAACACCCCGATCCGGGCGGCGGGAATCTCCTCGGCAAGGATCTGGCTCATCAGGCTGAAGGTGCCGGCCTCGATCCCCTTGGTGGTGCTGACCAGCATCTGCTGCGGCTGCAACCAGGGCTTCGCCTGGCGCAACACCTGGCGGAAGGCGGAACTGGGAATGGCGATGAAGACCACCGTGACACCCTGCAGCGCCTCCTCCAGGTTGTTGGTCGCCCTCAGGCTGTCGGCCAGATGATAGCCCGGCACGTAACGACTGTTTTCGCGCTCGCGGTTGATCCGCTCGACCGCCTCGGCGTTGCGCATCCACAGCCGCACCTCGAGCCCTTTCTCGGCTACCATGTTGGCAACGACAGTACCGAAGCTGCCCCCACCCAGAACCGCTACAGGTGAAGACATAGACACCTCTTCGTTCATCACTTTTCCATCGAATCGAGCAGTCGATTAATCGCGTAAAAGGCCAGTTTGACCACGCCGAAAGAGACGATGGCCAAGGCCAGGAACAGCAACAACAGTTGCGGATCGCCGGTCCTGCGATAGCCGGCCACGCCGGCTGCCACGAAGAACGCACTAATCGCGATCGCCAACCATTTACTGACTGTCCCTGTTTTATGCCGATCTTGCGTCATCGGTTTCTCCCCAAATATCAGGAGCTACGCTCAACTTCCTTCGCCGCCTGAGCCGGTGACTCCGCCGCCTCGGGCTGAGGCTCGGCCGCCTCGACGTCCGACGTTTCGGGCGCCGCCGTCTCGGTTTCGGCTGTCGCCACCGCGTCTTCGGCAACGACCTCTGCGGCAGCGGGCGCTTCGGCTTCGGCTTCGGCTTCGGCTTCGGCTTCGGCTTCGGCTTCGGCTTCGGCTTCGGCTTCGGCTTCGGCTTCGGCTTCGGCTTCGGCTTCGGCTTCGGCTTCGGCAACAGGATTCTGCTCTGCTTCAGCCGCGGTGCAACCCTTATCTGCTGAATCCGCCGCTGTGGTATCGGCCTCCTCGGTGACCGCTTCGGCCAGGGCCTTCACCTCATCGACCTTGACCGGCTGCACCGGCGCCAGCAGTTCCGGTTCCGGATGGATACACTCCAGCTTGACCCCGGTCTCCTCCTCGATCTGTGGAATCATGAAGGAATCGTCTTCGCAGGCGAAGCAGATGGAGGTCCCGGTGGCGCCGGCGCGACCGGTACGCCCGATGCGATGGACGTAATCATCCGCATCGTCAGGCAGCTGGTAGTTGACCACGTGGGTAACGCCATCGATATGGATGCCGCGACCCGCCACATCGGTAGCCACCAGCACCTGGATCTTGCCGTTGCGGAAATCCTCCAGCGTCCGCAGCCGCTTGTTCTGCGGAATCTCGCCGGACATCAACGCCGCCTTCAGGCCGTCCCGGCTCAGTCGATCCGCCAGCGTCCGGGTTTCGTGACGCCGGTTGCAGAACACGATCGCCCGCTCGATCTTGTTGTTACGCAGGTAGTTGATCAGCAGACGATACTTTTCGCTGGCAGAAACCAGGAACACCTTCTGCGACACATTATCGGTGGTCTTATGTTCCGACTCGATCTCGATCCGCACCGGGTCGACAGTCCACTGCTGCGCCAGGCGCAGAATATCGTCGGTGAAGGTGGCGCTATACAGCAGCGTCTGCCGCTCCGGCCCCTTGCGCGGGGTATGGCGGATGATGGTACGCACATCGGGGATGAACCCCATGCTCAGCATGCGGTCCGCCTCGTCCAGCACCAGCACCTCGACGTGATACAGGTCGACCTCCTTGCTGCGCACGAAGTCGATCAACCGCCCCGGCGTCGCCACCAGGATGTCAACCGGCGCGGCGGCCAGGTCCTTGCGCTGGCGGTCATAATCCATGCCGCCGACCAGCGATACCACATTCAGACCGGCATAGGTGCACAACCCCTCGGCATCCGACGCGATCTGCAACGCCAGCTCACGCGTGGGCGCGATGATCAACGCCCGCGGCTCGGCCAGCTTGCGCGAGCCCTCGAGCGGAAAATCCAGCAGGTCGGTGATGATGCCGATCAGAAACGCCGCGGTCTTGCCGGTTCCGGTCTGAGCCTTGCCGATGATATCGAGCCCCTGCAATGCCGGCAGGATCGTTTCGGCCTGAATCGGCGTGCAGTACTGGAACCCGAGATCCGCTATCGCGCGCAACAGCACATCGGGCAAATTGAAGTCATGGAAGCGTTTCTTGCCCTCGACTGCAGGCACCTGGAAATCAGCGGGAGTCCATTTCGCCTCGCTAGAGCGCGCTTTACGTGGACGACGGCGACGGCGCGGTTTACGTTTACCCTCATCCGAGTCGCTGTTTTCCACTACGTTAACCATCTCTTCTGTACTCAAATCCGTACCTTTCATGCAAAGCGTTCAGTTGTTGATCTCACGCCGAAACGGCGGCAAGGCATCCAGCAGTAAGCGTCCGTAACGGCGCGTCACGATGCGTCGATCGAGCAGCACCACGCGCCCCCGATCCTGCTCAGTACGCAGCAACCGGCCCACCGCCTGGGTGAGCCGCATCGATGCCGCGGGAACCGCCCAGTCGGAGAAGGCGTTACCGCCCTGTTGCTCGATCCATTCCGCCATTGTCGCATCCACCGGGTCGTCAGGGACACTGAATGGCAGCTTGGTAATGATGACATCGGTCAGGTAACCGCCAGGAAGGTCCACACCCTCGGCGAACGAGGCGAGCCCAAAAATAATGCTGGCGTCACCGGCGTCTATGCGCTCCCGATGTCGCTTCAGTATCTCCTGCCGCGAATACTGCCCTTGCGCGAGCACCCTATTTTTAATGGATTCATCCAGACGTTCAAGCACTGTCAGCATTTGGCGCCAGGAGCTGAACAGTACCAGCACCGCCGGTAGCGGCTCAAGGTTAGCACACAGGTATTCGGCGACCTCCGCGGTATGCGCCTGGGCATCGCCCGGATCGGAACTCATCCGCGGCACCTGCAGCACGCCGGCGTTGTAATGATCGAACGGGCTCTGCAGACGCAGGCAGGAGGTTTCCGCCGGCAAGCCCAGCTGCTCGATCAGACGGTCGAAACGCCCCAGCGCCGTCAGCGTCGCCGATGTCACCACGGCACCGAAACAGACCGACCACAGGTGGCTGGCCAGCGTTTCCGCCGCCGATACCGGAGCGCTGCGCAGCTCGATATCGAAGCTGCCGTTGCTGTCGAGCTGCTGTAACCAGCGCGCCGTGGGCGAGCGCCCCTCCGGATCGGCGGTGGCGTAGCTGCGCGCCAGCCAGGCGATCTGCTGCACCCGCCCCCAGATCTGGCCGATCTGCGGGTACCAACGCTCCGCGACACTGCGCTCCAGCTCGGCGATATCGCCCTCCATCGCCTCCTTTAATACCGCGACCACCTGTTCAATACGCTGCTGCACGCGCTCGGCGGCGAGCGTAAGCGTGCGCGCCGCCAGTTGCAGATCCTCCGGCAGGCGCCCGCTGGCAAACCGCACCCGTGTCGTACCCTCCCCCTGCTGCGCCTCCAGCAGCGGGCGCACCCGCGCCGCCAGCGCATCGAGGCTCAGCGCCATCTCGCTCAACGGCGCGACCAAGCGCTCGACCGGATCGCGCAGCGCGATGGCGCCGCCGGCATCGTCGACCAGTCCGTTCAGGCGCTTGGGCAGGTTCTGTACCAGCTTCTGCGAGCTGCCCAGGCGCATCGAAAAAGCGAAATGCCCGCTGGCCTTGTCCGCCAGATGGTGTCCCTCGTCGAAGACATAGATGGTCTTGGCCGGCTCCGGCAGGATCGCGCCGCCGCCCAGCGCCAGGTCGGCTAACACCAAGTCATGGTTGGCGACGATCAGATCCGCCGCCTCCAGATCCTCACGGGCGCGGTAGAACGGGCAGGCGGAAAAGTTCAGACAGCGGCGGTTGCCGCACTGCATATGGTCGCTGGTCAACGGCCGCCACTGGCCCTCCTCCAGCTCGTCGCTCAGGTTGTCGCGATCGCCATCCCAACGCCCCGAGGCGAACTCATCAATCAGCCGCCGATAGAGGCCCAGCGTTGCGGCATCGAGGGTTTCGGCGAACTCATCTTCATACAGCGCCATCTGCCCCAGCTCCTGCTGGCGCTCCAGGTGCTGCTCGATCTTGTTGATACAGAGGTAGCGCCCCCGCCCCTTAGCGAGTCGGTAATTCAGGCTCAGACCCGCATGTGCGATGATCTCGGGCAGGTCCTTATTAACAAGCTGTTCCTGCAGCGCCACAGTCGCCGTCGACAGCACCAACCGGCGCTTACGTGCCTGCGCCAATGGTATCGCCGCCATCAGGTAAGCGATCGTTTTGCCGGTGCCGGTCCCCGCCTCCACGACGCTGACGTGCTGCTCACCCAACCGCTCGCCCTGATCGCCGGTCTGGATCCCGGCCAACACCCGGGCGACCTGCGCGATCATCTGCTTCTGCGCCGGCCGCGCCTTCAGGCTGCGACTGGCCAGAAACCGGCTATAGGCGGTCTGGATCGAACTTTTCAGCGCATCGTCGAGCAACGAGCTAATCCTCGGCAGTTTATTGGCGGGGCATCATATCAAGAGACTGGATATATAAACAGATAATTGCTTGACGCGGCCTCGCTACTGTATAAAATCACATGTACTGTATAAAAAGACAGATCGCCATGAAACTGACCAAAAGACAAAGCGAAGTACTCGACTGCATCCGTCACCATATCGAGTCCACCGGGTACCCCCCGACACGCGCCGATATCGCACGCCAACTGGGCTTCCGTTCGGCTAACGCCGCCGAGGAGCACCTGAAGGCGCTGGCCCGCAAGGGCGCCATCGAGATCATTCCCGGCACCTCGCGCGGGATTCGCCTGCCGGAGAGCGACGAGACTAACAACGGCTTGCCCATTGTCGGCCAGGTCGCGGCGGGTGAACCGATTCTGGCCCAGCAGCATATCGATGACTACTGCACCATCGGTGCCGACTTCTTCCACCCCAGCGCCGATTACTTGCTGCGCGTCAGGGGGATGAGCATGAAAAACATCGGCATTCTGGATGGCGACCTGCTCGCCGTACACCAGACCCGGGAGGCTCGCGAGGGGCAGGTAGTCGTTGCCCGTATCGGCGACGAGGTCACGGTCAAACGCTTCCACCGCGAAGGGCGCATAGTGTACCTGATCGCGGAGAACGAGGAGTTCCAGCCGATCGAGATCGACCTCAGCGAGCAGGAGCTGACCATCGAGGGACTGGGTGTCGGCGTCATTCGCCAAAACACGGATCTATAGCAGAGCCGGGTACCGGAATCAGGTAGCAGAGGTGTCACCATGTACGCACAAGCACGGCAAATCGATAACACCTGCCCCGTAGCGGCCCAGCAGGGGCGCATCACCGAAATTATCCAGCACAGCGAACAGATTCCGCTGGATCCGCTGCTGCTGCCGATGATCGCCCAACTCAGCCACCAGGGGCGCTGGCTGGCCCTGGTGGCACCCCCGGCCACTTTCGATCGCGAAGCACTGCTGGCGGCAGGCGCCATGCTCGATCATCTATGGATTCTCAGACCCGATGCCCAGCACAGTACCGAGGAGTTAGCGGAGCGCGCGCTACGCGCGGAAACCTGTCATACCGTGATCTCCTGGCACCCGCAACCGGGAGAGGAAAGCCTGCACCGCCTGCAGCTCGCCGCCAGCGGACGCGATGTGCAGGGGATACTGGTTCGGGGCCACTAAACCCCGAGCCGCTCACCACTCCTGCATTGCACTGCGCAGCCGGTCGACCAACGCCCGCAACTCGGCGAACCACTGCTGGTACTCATGCAGCAGGCCGTCATCTTCGGAATGATCGGGGTTGATCTGTACGACATGGATCTCCGACAGGCTCTGACTGGCGGCCGGTGCCGCCACCTTGCTGTCGCTGGCACTCCAGCAGGCGGCATAGGCGTGCTGGAGCTTCTGCACCCAACTCCCCTCCAGCCCCAGGAGCTGCTCCAGCTCATTGAGTTCCGGCGACTCCTGGCCGGTCAGTTCGAGCTGCGCCTGCAGGCCGGCGATATCGTCGATCCGCTCGCAGGCCAGCCGGTAGTGCTCCCCCACTTCCCGCACGAAGGCGTGAAAGGCGCCCTTGAGGTGAAACAGGATCGACTCGTGATATGACTCGATCAGCGCATGCTTGCTCCATCCGCTGGAGCCTTGAGCCTGCATCAGCGCGTCCAGGTGCAAACGGGCAAACGCCAGCTTTTGGTTCGTGCGTGCTACATAGATATCGCTCATCGGAATGCTCCGCTATCAAGACTTTTTACGCGCAGCTTCTTCCTGCCAACGTCCGTCGCTGTAATAGGCCCGCCAACCGGTCGCCTTGCCATCCACTTCGGACATCACATACTGCTCCTTGGTCTTACGGCTGTACCGGATTATCGCCGGATTACCCTCCGCATCCTGTTGCGGTGCATCAAGCAGATAGTGATATTTCGGATCGATCTCCTCGCGATGGGGAAGCAACTCACTGACCAGCGGTGCGCGGGTCTCACGATTCTTCGGAAACTGGCTGGCGGCCAGGAACAGCCCGCTGGCGCCGTCCCGCAGCACATAGGTATCGTCCACCTTCGCGCATTTCAGCTCGGGCATCGCCACGGGATCGATCTTCGGCGGCGCCACATCGCCATTTTTCAGCAATTTGCGGGTATTTTTGCAGGCGCTGTTAGTACAACCGAAGAACTTGCCGAAGCGGCCGGTCTTGAGCTGCATCTCGGCACCGCACTTGTCGCACTCGATCACCGGGCCGTCATAACCCTTGATGCGGAAACTGCCCGTCTCGATCTCGTAGCCCGGGCAGTCCGGGTTGTTACCGCAGACATGCAGCTTGCGCTCCGCGTCGACCAGGTAGGAGTCCATTGCCGCACCGCACAGCTTGCAGCGATGCTTGCTGCGCAGGATCCGCGACTCCTCCTCGTCGTCGCCATCGACACTGACCACCTCGTCACCGGGAATCAGGTTGATCGTGCACTTGCAGCGCTCCTTCGGCGGCAGGTTGTATCCCGAACACCCCAGGAACACCCCGGTGCTGCCGGTGCGGATCATCATCTTGCGACCGCATTCGGGGCAGTCGATATCGGTCGGCGTCGGCGAGTTCGGGCGCATTCCGCCCTCCTCGCTCTGCGCCTGCTCCAGGCTGCCGACGAAGTCGTTGTAAAACCGATCCAGCAGCGCCCGCCAGTCGATCTCACCCTGGGCGATCTCGTCGAGCTGCTCCTCCATGCGGGCGGTAAAGCCATAATCCATCAGGTCGGCAAAGTTTTCGTTCAAGCGCTCGGTGACGATATCGCCCATCTTCTGCGCGTAGAAACGGCGCCCCTGCACATCGACGTAGCCGCGATCCTGAATCGTGGAGATGATCGAAGCGTAGGTCGATGGGCGACCGATACCGCGTTTCTCCAGCTCCTTGACCAGACTGGCCTCGGTGTAGCGCGGCGCCGGCTTGGTGAAGTGCTGTTTCGGATCGAGGCCGGCAAGGGAGAGCAGGTCGCCCTGATTAACGTCGGGCAGGATCAGGTCCTCATCGCTCTTGCCTTTGCTCGGCAGCACCCGGGTATAACCGTCGAACTTGAGAATGCGCCCTTTCGTGGTCAGCTCGAAATCGCCGGCCACCACCTGGATGCGGCTACTCAGATACTGCGCCGGGGTCATCTGGCAGGCGATGAACTGGCGCCGGATCAGGTCGTACAGACGTACGGCGTCCGCCTCCATCCCCGCCAGGGACTGTGCCTCGACATTCACATCGGAGGGCCGGATCGCCTCATGCGCCTCCTGGGCCCCCTCTTTGGAGCTGTAGCGCACCGGCTCTGCCGGCAGGTAGTTATCGCCAAACTGGGACTGGATGTAGCCGCGACAGGCGTCGACCGCTTCCACGCTGAGGTTGGTGGAATCGGTACGCATGTAGGTGATGTAGCCCGCCTCGTACAGACGCTGCGCCATCATCATGGTTTTCTTGACCCCGAACCCCAGTCGAGTACTGGCCGCCTGTTGCAGCGTGGAGGTGATGAAGGGGGCCGACGGCTTGCTGCTGGTGGGGCGATCTTCACGGCTCAGCACCCGGTACTCGGCGTCTTTCAGCAGCGCCAGCGCGGCCTGGGTCGTCTGTTCGTTGCTGGGCCGGAAGGTCTCGCCGGCCTGTTTCACCACCTGCAGGCGGATCTCCGCTTCAGCGGGGGT
>QKGH01000176.1 GCA_003250495.1 Marinobacterium sp. | reverse complement strand
ACCGCTTCCTGCGCCAGCAGGCGCGCATAGAACTCGGTACTGGCGGTTATGTCGTCGACGTATAGAACGATCATCGTTGAGTCGATCATCTGTTGCTCCTGGTTGGTTAGCGTCAATGCTGCAACCGGGAGCTTAGGTCGACCCGCTGTCAGTTTTTGTCAGCAGGGTTGTGTACGCGCCACTCTTTGAGCAGGGTCTGGCGATGTTTGGGGTAGCGCTGGCCCGGCAGCTCGGCCGAAGCGATCCGATCGGCACGGAAGTGGCGGATCGCACAGCGTGTTTCGCACCAGGCGAGCAGTACCCGGACCTGGTCGAAATAGCCGAGCGCGAACGGCCAGACGGTGCGGGTGGACTCCACCTGGCTGGCGTCCCGGTAACGGATGATGAGCTTCTGCTGCGAGCGGATGGCGCGGCGCAGCAGCGCAATGTCGGTCGGGGTCGGCGGCGCCACGGCGCTGGGGCCGATCAACAGGGTGGTCGAGTCCAGCGTGGTCTGGAGTTCCTGCGGCAGCACCGCGGCGATCTTCACCAGCGCACTGCTGGCCGCCGCGCCCAGAGGCGTGTCGCCGCGCTTTGCCACCCAGCGCGAGCCGAGGACGATGGCTTCGATCTCCTCCTCGGTGAACATCAACGGCGGCAGCGTGAAGCCCGGGCGCAGCACATAGCCGAGACCCGCGGCGCCTTCGATATGGGCGCCCTGCGCCTGCAACGTCGCGATATCGCGGTAGAGGGTCCGCAGGCTGACGCCCAACTGCTGGGCCAGCTGTTTGCCGGGTACCGGGAAGCGATGGCTGCGCAGCAGTTGGATCAGCTCCAGCAGGCGCTGGGAGCGGGACATCCCTACATCTCCCACTCTTTCATGATGATGTGGGTTTTGACGCGCTGCATCCTGGGGAAATCCTCGATCGCGGCGCGGATCTCCAGCAGGCGCTCCATCGTCGCCGCCTCGACGTAGACCAGCATGTCGGTTTCGCCGCTGATGCCGCAGCAGCGTTTGACCTCGGGGAAGGTGCGGATCTGGTCCACATACAGCTCGCAGCGGCTGTCGTTGTAGAACAGTTCCAGGAAGGCGCGCACCGCGCCGCGTTCGGGACTGGCCACCTGGGCGTGGTAACCGAGGATGATCCCCTGCTGTTCCAGCTGGCGGATACGCTCACTGACCGCGGTGCGCGACAGGCTGACCTCGCGCGCGATCGCGGCGACCGGCATACGGGCGTCGTTGCGTAACAGGGCGAGTATCTGCTGATCGAATTTATCCACGTTCTGTCCTGAACCTGCCCCGAGGTGGGGGAACTCTGTTGCGGCGGCGGCAGATCGCCGGCGCTTTCCGACGAAGTGGCGGAAAAAGGCGTCAGTCTGCCAGCTCCGGCCGATCCGGCGGGGGCTTACTATAGCAGCAGCGGTTGCGACTGCACCATCAGCGAGCCCTGTGGATAACCGCCGCGGCTCGCAACGCACAGATCTCCTCTCTTTATCGATACGAACCATGAGCCGTCTGAACAAACAATTGAGCCTGCTGCAGGGTACCGGCCTGCTGACCACCTCGCTGCTGGGGACCGGGATCTTCGTCGTGCCGGCACTGGCCGCCACCATCGCCGGCGCCGCCTCGCTCTGGGCCTGGCTGCTGCTGATCCTGATGGTGCTGCCGATTGCACTGACCTTTGCCCAACTGGGCAAGCGCTTTCCCCATGCCGGCGGTGCCCCCTACCTGATCGGCCGCGCCTTCGGTGGCCCCTGGGAGCGCAGCGTGGCCTGGCTGTTCCTGGCGGTGATCCCGGTCGGGCTGCCGGCGGCGCTGCATATCGCCACCGGGTTCTGGAAAGCGCTGATCGAGCTGACGCCGGGGCAGGAGCTGGCGATCCAGCTGGCGACGCTGGGTGCGATGCTGCTGCTTGGCCAGCGCCCGGCCCGTGCCTCCGGGCTGGTGCAGACCGCCATCGCCGTGCTGATCCTGGCCACGGTGGCGGCGCTCTGGTGGCGGGGCGGCCTGCCGCTGCCGAGCCAGTCGTTGCTGCCGCTGGCCGAGGCGCAGGGTGGTGCGCTGGCCTGGCAGCAGATTCCGCCGGCGCTGGCGGTGATGTTCTGGTGCTTCGTCGGTATCGAGGCGTTTACCCACATGGGCGAGGAGTTCCGCAACCCGCAGCGCGACTTTCCGCTGGCGGTGTTGAGTGGAGTGCTGTTGGCCGGGTTGGTGTACTGGGGCTGTGCCGTGGCGGTGGTCAGCTTCGGCACCTATGGCGATGCCTCCACCGATGCCAGCTCGCTGCCGCGGCTGATCGCGTTGCTGTGGAGCGACGAGCTGCGCTGGCTGGCGGCGCTGATCGGCTACCTGGCCTGTTTTGCCACCATCAATATCTATCTGCAGGGGTTCGCGCGCTTGCTGTGGAGCCTGGCGCAGGAGGGCAAGTTGCCGGCGGGGCTGGCGCAGCTCAACCGGAACCAGGTGCCGGCGCGAGCCCTGGCGCTGGTGATCGGCTGCTGCGCGCTGTGCGCGACCCTGGCCTGGTGGCAGGCGGTACCGGTGGACCAGCTGATCCGCTACGCCAACGGTAACTTCATCCTGGTCTACCTGCTCAGCATGGCCGCCGGTTGGGTGCTGTTGCGCGGGCTCTGGCGCCTGCTGGCCGGGATCGGTGTGCTGCTCTGTGTGCTGACCTGCGTGACGCTGGGCAGCCAGGCGTTCTATGCCCTCGGGCTGCTGGCGCTGTGTCTGTGGTGGGAGCGGCGCCGCCCGCTCGGTCAGCTGCACCGGGTGTAAGCGACGTTAAAGCCGCGGTCGGGATAGCGCGGCCAGCCCGGCTAACACGAACCGGCGCAGATGCGCCGCCACCTCGCGGGCCGGGCGCTGGAACAGTGGCTGGATCGGCGTTTCCAGGGCGGGGTTGACCAGCATCAGCATCATGCAGGGGGCGATCAGACCGAGCAGCGCGCTCAGCAGCGTCGGGTCGTCCACCTCCCGCCCGGTCAGTTCCGCCAGGATCGGCATGACGATCTCGCCGCGGGGCAGGGTTTCGTTGCG
>QKGH01000116.1 GCA_003250495.1 Marinobacterium sp. | reverse complement strand
CGACGCGGTCACGCTGACCAAATCCGATCCGGGCGCCCTGGGGCCGATGCTGATGACCGGTAACACCGATGCCGTCATCGCCTGGGTCACCAACGTGGCGCTGTTCGAGAAGCAGGCCGCCGAAGCCGGCAAGCAGCTGGTGGTACTGCCCTGGTCCGACGCCGGCCTGTCGCTGTACAGCTCCTCGTTGCTGGCTGCCAACAAGTTCCTGAGCGAGCGCCCCGAGGTGGCCAAACGCTTCGTGAAAGCCTATGCCAAGTCGGTCGAGTACACCTACGCCCACCCGGAACAGGCCGGCGCGGATATCCACACGATGGTGCCCGAGGTGGATGCCAAGATCGCCGCCGAGCAGATCAGCAGCATCAAGGGACTGGTCTACAACGCCGTCACCGAGGCCGATGGCTTCGGCACCCTGACCCCGGAACGGATGGCGCAGACCTGGGCTTATGTGGCCGAGGCTAACGAGCTGTCGCTCGATGCGCTGGACCCGGAAAGCGTCGTAAACCGTGACTTCATGCCGAAATAAGTGAGCGGAAGCCGATCGAGATGACACAGAGTAAAGAACGCGCGTTCGTATGCATGGAGGGGGTCGGGCATCGCTACGATCCCACTCCGGGCGCACCGTTGGCGGTCCAGGGGATCGATCTGGAGATCCGCCGTCACGAGTTCGTGGCGGTGGTCGGTCCCTCCGGCTGCGGTAAATCGACCCTGCTGCGCATGGTGGCCGGCCTGCTGATTCCCAGCGAAGGCAAGGTCAGTGTGTTCGGCAAACAGGTCAGCGGACCGCGTGATGACGTCGGCATCGTGTTCCAGAAGCCGACGTTGCTCCCCTGGCTCAGCGTACGCAAGAACGTGCTTTTCCCCCTTAAGCACAAGTACGGCCGCTACAGCCGCGCCGATGAGGAGCGCACCGAAGAGCTGCTGGCAATGGCGGGGCTGGAAGCCTTTGCCGACAAAATGCCGGATGAGCTCTCCGGCGGGATGCAACAGCGCGTCGGCATCGTCCGCGCGCTGCTGCTCAACCCGGACATCCTGTTGATGGATGAACCCTTTTCCGCGCTGGACGCCCTGACTCGCGAGCAGATCGGCTTCGACCTGCTGAAGATCTGGAACGACCAGCCCAAGACCGTGCTGTTCATCACCCACTCCATCTCCGAAGCGGTACTGCTGGCGGACCGGGTACTGGTGATGAGCAAGCGCCCAGGTTCGGTGCTCGACCTGATCGACGTCGACCTGCCGCGACCGCGCTCCGCCGCCACCATCCGCGACCCGCGTTTTGGCGAGCTGACCGACCGCATCCGTAAACACATCTACGAGCCCGAAGCCCATGACTGATAATCCCTTCAAGCGCTTCCTGCTGCGCTACGCCCCGGGCCTGTTCTTCGTGGCTCTGATCATCGTCTGGGAGGCGGGCTGCCGCATCGGCAAGGTGCCGACCTTTATCCTGCCCTCGCCGAGCGCCATCGTCGAAGCGTTCTTCGCCGTCGATTTCACGCGCTGGCTGTCACATCTGTGGGCCACACTGCGGGTGGCACTGATGGGCTTCGTGCTGTCGATCGCCATCGCCATCCCGCTGGCGATCGCCATGATGCGTTCGGAACTGCTGTCACGCACCCTGTACCCTGCGCTGGTGGTAATCCAGTCCACCCCGGTGGTGGCCGTGGCGCCGCTGATCATCGTGCTGATGGGCACCGACGACCCGTCGCGGGTGCTGATCACTTGCCTGATCACCTTCTTCCCGCTGGTGGTTTCCACCGCCACCGGTATGCAGGAGACCCCGGAGGAGCTGGTCGAGCTGAGCAAATCGCTGGGCGCCCCGCGCTACCGCGAGACCTGGCAGATCCGCATCCCCTACGCGATTCCGCACATCTTCAGCGGTCTGAAGGTGTCGATCACGCTGGCGATCATCGGTGCCGTGGTGGCGGAATTCGTCGCCGCCGAGCAGGGGCTGGGCTACTTCATCCAGTTCTCCACCTCCTTCTTCAAGATCCCCCAGGCGTTCGCCGGGCTGATCTTCCTGGCCACCGTCAGCCTGTTGCTGTTCAAGTCGGTGCAGTGGGCGCAGCAGTTGCTGTTCCCCTGGAGCCTGCCGAAAAAGAAATAAGGTATTAAGGAATACAGAGTGCCGATGACACCGAATGCAACCGATCTGAAATTTCTGCGCCGCACGCTGGAGATGGCGCGGGAGCTACGCGAGCAGGGGATCCATCCCTTTGCCGCGCTGCTGGTCGATGATCAGGGCCAGATACTGATGGAGCAGGGCAACGCTTACCTGCCCGATCACGATATGACCGGCCACGCCGAGCGCGTGCTGATGACCCGTGCCAGCACCACGTATTCGACCGAGCTGCTGGCTCGCTGCACGATGTACACCTCGGCCGAACCCTGCGCCATGTGCGCCGGCGCCTCCTACTGGACCGGTGTCGGCCGGGTGGTGTACGGCCTCAGCGAACGGCGCCTGAAACAGATCACCGGCAATCACCCGGAGAACCCGACACTCGACCTGCCCTGTCGTACCGTGTACGAGAGCGGCCAACGTCAGGTCGAGGTGATTGGACCTCTGCTGGAAGACGAAGCCGCAGTTGTGCATGAGAATTTTTGGTAAATGAGTGGATACTATCGATAGATAATCCAGATAGTTTGTATCGGAGAGATACTGGGCTGGTATTGAGTGCCGGATCGATGGTGAGAGGTTGGGCCGTGGTGAGGTGTCGGGCCGATGGTACCGCTTTCGGGCGACACGCTGTTCGTCATCCCTGACCGCTCGACCGCCGCTCTGACCGCCAAGGAAGGCGCGAATGCCGAAAATGCAGGAGCATTTTTCGGCCCTGCGGCGGACGGTCGCCCGAAAGCGGTACCACCACCCTCTGAAACTCTGTGCCAATCCTTAGAAAAGCGGCACGAGCTAACGAGCCTATCTGGCGCCATTATGCTTAGCAGCGCAGTAGCACAATATCGCTAACCCGATACGATCCGTGTTTTTGAGGTGGCAGCGGACCATCGGGCGGGAGATGTGCACGGGTCT
>QKGH01000469.1 GCA_003250495.1 Marinobacterium sp. | reverse complement strand
CATGATTCCGCGCCTGTTCGGTAAAGCGCAGATGTACTCTGTTGCGCTGATCAACACCCACTTCTGGCTCGCTACCATCGGTACCGTTCTGTACATCTGCTCTATGTGGGTCAACGGCATCCTGCAGGGCCTGATGTGGCGCGCGGTCAACGAAGACGGCACCCTGACCTACAGCTTCGTTGAAGCATTGGAAGCCAGCCACCCGGGTTACTTCGTCCGCTGGATGGGCGGCGCGTTCTTCCTGACCGGTATGCTGCTGATGGCGTACAACGTATGGCAGACCGTCCGCGCGGGCAGCTCTGTGAAGGCCGCTGAGCCGTCCACACAGACCGCCTGATCAGTGCGAGGAGCAGAACAATGATCAAACACGAAACGATTGAAAAGAACATCGGCCTGATGATCCTGTTGATCATCATCGTTATCAGCGGTGGTGGTCTGGCCGAGATCGTCCCCCTGTTCTTCCAGAGTGCCACCACCAAGCCGATCGAAGGGCTGCGTACCTACACTGCTCTCGAACTGGAAGGGCGCGACATCTACATCCGGGAAGGCTGCCACGTCTGCCATACCCAGATGATTCGCCCGTTCCGTGCCGAAACCGAACGCTATGGCCACTACTCCACCGCGAATGAGGATGTCTGGGAACACCCCTTCCTGTGGGGCTCCAAGCGTACCGGTCCGGACCTGGCTCGCGTCGGCGGACGCTACTCCGACGACTGGCACCGTGCGCACCTGTACAACCCGCGCGATGTGGTTCCGGAGTCCAAGATGCCCTCCTACCCCTGGCTGTTCGAGAACAAGCTAAGTGGTCAGGATACCGCTACGAAGATGGCTACGCTGAAGAAACTCGGCGTGCCCTACACCGACGAACAGATGGCTAGCGCTCGCGATGAGGTGGAAGGCAAGTACGAGATCGAAGCTCTCGTGACCTACCTGCAGTCTCTTGGCAAGCTGCACAGCGTCTATAACAACAAGCGGTAACCCTTAGTGAGTTACGATGTTTATGGCCCCTGGCTGCCGGTCATCATGCTGATCACCTTCATCGGACTGTTCATCTGGGTCGCAAGCCCGAAGAACAGCAAAAAGTTCGATGAAGCAGCCCAGGCTCCGTTCGCCGATGAGGACGAAGCCGACCGGTCCGCCAAGGAAGCCAATGACGGGAGAATCGACAAATGAGTGCGTTCTGGAGTGCATGGGTAACCGTAATTACCCTGGCCGTAATTCTTGGCTGCACCTGGTTGCTGTTGGCAACCCGCAAGAGCCAGCCACATCAGGAACAGACCGAAGAGACTCTGGGCCATGAGTTCGACGGTATCGCTGAGTATGACAACCCGCTGCCGAAATGGTGGTTCCAGATGTTCCTGGGCACCGTCATCTTCGGTCTGGGCTACCTAGCCCTGTACCCAGGGCTGGGTAACTTCCAGGGCCTGCTGGGCTGGACCTCCGCCGGCCAGTGGGAAGAGGAGATGGCGCATGCTGAAGAGGCGTACAAGCCGCTGTTCGCGAAATATGCCGCCCTGTCCATCGAAGATCTGCAGAAGCCGGAAAACGAAACCGGCCTGAAGATGGGACAGCGCATGTTCGCCAACAACTGCTCGGTATGCCACGGCTCGGCCGGTACCGGTGCCTACGGCTTCCCGAACCTGACCGACAAGGACTGGCTGTATGGCGGCGATCCGGCCACCATCAAGACCACCATCACTGGCGGTCGCCAGGGCGCCATGCCGGCCTGGGGTGCGGTACTCGGCGAAGACGGTGTACGTGACGTAGCCAACTACGTGCTGTCACTGAGCAAGCGCGAAGGGATCGACACCGAAGCGTCTGCCCGCGGCCAGACCCAGTTCCAGGCCCTGTGTGCAGCCTGCCACGGTGCCAACGGTACCGGTACCCAGGCCCTGGGTGCGCCGAACCTGACCGACAACACCTGGCTGTACGGCGGTAGCTTCGAACAGGTTACCCACACCATCCGTAACGGTCGCGCAGGCGTCATGCCGGCACACAAAGACCTGCTGTCAACTGACAAGATCCAGCTGATCGCAGCTTACGTTTACAGCCTGTCACAGAAGTAAACGCAGGCGGTTAACAGCTCAAAAAGGCGACTTGACCTACATCAGTCGCCTTTTTTGTTGCCTGACGAGTATAATATTCACACTCCCTAATACTCCGGTTTGCAGACGCTAAACCAAAACCCATACCTTTTGTCTTGGTGGGCTCGTAATGAATCAAATACCTGTCAAAGATGTCACCCCCAAAAAAGGCGCTGGAGATAAACAGAATTACGATCTCTACGCCAAACGCGAACACATCTACGTCAAGTATTACAAAGGCTTCTTTAAGAATTTCCGTATCATCTCCGGCGCGCTGATGCTGGTCATGTTCTACGGTTTTTCATGGTTACAGTGGGACGGACGCCAGGCCATACTGTTCGACCTGCCGAACCGCCAGTTCCACGTGTTCGGCATGACCTTCTGGCCGCAGGATTTCATGCTGCTGTCCTGGCTGCTGATCATCCTCGCCTTCACGCTATTCTTCGTTACCGTATTTGCCGGCCGCCTCTGGTGCGGCTACGCCTGCCCCCAGTTCGTCTGGACCTGGCTGTTTATCTGGGCCGAGCGTATTACCGAAGGCGATCGCAACAAACGCATGAAGCTCGAAAAAGCCCCGATGAGCGGTGAAAAAGCGCTGCGCAAGAGTGCCAAGCACCTGCTGTGGCTGGTTATCGCCGCCGCCTCCGCCATCGCTTTCGTCGGTTACTTCTCCCCTATCCGCGAACTGGTTCCCCACGTCCTCAGCTTCCAGCTCGGGCCCTGGGAAACCTGGTGGCTGGCATTTTTCACCGTCGCCACCTACGGCAACGCCGGCTGGCTGCGCGAGCAGGTGTGCATCTACATGTGCCCCTACGCCCGCTTCCAGAGCGTCATGTTCGATCAGGACACGCTGATCATCTCCTACGACGAGAAGCGTGGTGAAGCGCGCGGCAGCCGCAAGAAAGACAGCGACTACAAAGCCCAGGGGCTCGGCGATTGCATCGACTGCGGCAACTGCGTGCATGTCTGCCCGGTCGGCATCGATATCCGCGACGGCCTGCAGTACGAATGCGTCGCCTGCGGCGCCTGCGTCGACGCCTGCGATGACATCATGGACCGCATGGGCTACGCCCGCGGGCTGGTACGCTACACCACCGAGCACTCGCTGGAGGGCCATAAAACCCATCTGCTGCGCCCCCGCCTGATCGGTTACTTCGTCGCCCTGCTGGCGATGTTTGCCGCCTTCAGCTACACCATCGCCAGCCGTGTGCCGCTGGAGATCGATATCCTGCGCGACCGCGGCCAGCTCTACACCACTACGCCGGAGGGGATGATCGAGAACGTCTACACCCTGAAGCTGGCGAACAAGGAGCAGCGCTCGCACACCTACAAGGTCAGCGTCACCGGACCCGAAGGGCTCGAAATGGTCGACAACGGCGAGGTCGTGATCGAGGCCGGCGAACTGCTGAACTTCCCGGTCCGCCTGCATCTCGATCCCAAGCGGCTGATCAGCGCCAACAGCGATATCGAGTTCACCATCCAGGCCCTCGATGACCCGTCCATCACCGTAACCGAGCCGAACCGTTTTATCGGGCCGGCCCCCAAGCGCTAGTCCCCCGCGCTTCGGAATTCGGGTAGAATATTGGCCGGGCGCGCTCCCGGCCATTTCATTACGAGGATCTCTATGACTCAGTTGAGCCAAGCCGATCAGCTAAAGCAACAATCTCAGGCCCAACAGCCCTGGTACAAACAGGCCTGGTTATGGTTCGTGCTGGCGCCGTTGATCGCCGTCCTGATCTATGCCTCCCTGTTTATCTACTTGGCGATCACCACCAGCGATGGCGTGGTCAAAGAGGATTACTACAAGGTCGCCCGCGGCCTGAGCATCGACGACAGTCGCCTGGCGGCCGCCCGCGAGGCCGGTATCAATGGCGAACTGGTCATCGACAACCTGACCGGGGATATCCAGTTGCGCCTGCAGGCCCTGGTCGACCTGCCGCCGCAGTTGGAACTGAACCTGGTACACCCCACGCACCAGAAGTACGATCAAAAGCTGCTGCTCAGAGCGGTCGGCAATAGCGGCGTTTATAGCGGCAACCTGCCCGGACCGATCGAAGGCAAACGCTACCTGATCCTGGAGCCCGCCGACCAGCATTGGCAGATCCGTGCCGAGCTGACGCCGCCCTACGATCAGGCTCATATCGCGCTTGGCGACCCGCGGTAACGGGGTCGCATGAACGCGCCGCTCCAATCCGGCAGCCGCTGCTACCACTGCGGCCTGCCGGTACCCCAGGGTAGCCATTATGTCACTCGCATCGACGGCCAGGACCGCCCCATGTGCTGTCCCGGCTGCCAGGCGGTCGCCGAGACCATTGTTGCCGGCGGCCTGGACAACTTCTACCGCCATCGCGACACCCAGAACGCCAACAACTCGCTGATTCGCAACAATAGCAGCGAACAGCGTAAACTCGAGCTGGCCCTGTTCGACGACCCCAGCGTACAGAGCAGCTTCGTCAAGACGCTGGACGAGCAGCAACGCGAAGCGCTGCTGGTGATCGAAGGGATCACCTGCGCCGCCTGCATCTGGCTGCTGGAACACCATCTGCGCAAACAGCCCGGTGTGATTTCCGCCAGCGTCAACATGACCACCCATCGCGCACGGCTGTGCTGGGACGAATCGCAGACCCACCTGAGCACGCTGTTGGGCGAGGTCGACCATATCGGCTATCAGGCCCACCCCTATCAGCCTAACCGCGAAGAGCAGCTGCTCGAACAGGAGCGCAAGCGCGCGGTACGCCGGCTCGGCGTCGCCGGCGTCGGCATGGCCCAGGTGATGATGCTGGCCGCCGCGATGTACGCCGGCGATATGAGCGGGTCGATGGAGACCTACATCACCCAGTTCATGCGCTGGGCCAGCCTGATCCTGGCTACGCCCGTGGCCATCTACTCGGCCCGCCCCTTTTACAACGCCGCCTGGCGCGACCTGAAAACCGGCAGCCTGGGCATGGATGTGCCGGTATCGCTGGCGATCCTGCTGGCGTTCGGCGCCAGCATCTGGGCCACGGTGACCGGTACCGGCGAGATCTACTTCGACTCGGTTACCATGTTCACCTTCTTCCTGCTGATTGGTCGCTACATGGAGATGGCCGCCCGCCACCGTACCGGGCGAGCCGGCAATGCGCTGTTGAACCTGCTGCCAACCAGCGCCGTGCGCCTCGATGAGGACGGCGAAACGCTGGTGCCGGCCAACCTGCTCAAACCCGGCGACCGGGTGCTGGTCAAAGCCGGCCACACGCTGCCCGCCGACGGCATTATCGTCGCGGGTCACAGCTCCATCGACGAATCGGCCCTGACCGGCGAGTATCTGCCGCAAACCAAGAGCGACGGCGACATCGTTATCGGCGGCACCCTGAACGTGGAGCACCCGATCGAGGTCGAGGTAACGGAGACCGGCAGCGACAGCCGCCTCTCCACCATCGTGCGCATGCTGGACCAGGCCCAGGCCGAAAAGCCGGCGGTTGCCCGTACCGCCGATACCGCGGCCCGCTACTTCGTCGCCGCTACGCTCATTACGGCCGCGGTCGTCGCCTGCTACTGGTGGCTGACGGCACCGGAGGACGCGCTGTGGATCACCCTGTCGGTGCTGGTCGTCACCTGCCCCTGCGCGCTGTCGCTGGCGACACCGACGGCGCTGACCGCAGCCACCGGCACCCTGCGCCAGGAGGGGCTGCTGATCAGTCGCGGCCACGTGCTGGAAAGTTTTGCCACCGCCACCCATATCGTGTTCGATAAAACCGGCACGCTGACCGAGGGCAATCTGCAGATCGCCGAGATCCTGCCACTGGGCGACCTGGACACGCAACGGATCCTGAGTCTGGCCGCGGCACTGGAGAGCCACTCCGAGCACCCGATCGCCCATGCCTTCACCCCCCACGTGGCGATACGGGCACGCGAAGTGGAGGTCAGCGTCAGCCAGGGCCTCAGCGGCAAGGTGGAGGGACGGCGTTACCGCATCGGCAAGCCCGGCTTCGTCGCCGCACTGGCCGGTTGCGAGGCGCCGACGCCGCCCGTCGGTAACGGCCTGTGGTTGCTGTTCGGCGACGAGCAACGGCTGCTGGGCTGGTTCCGACTCGACGACCAGGTCCGTCCCGAAGCGGCCAGCACCCTGGCCCAGTTGAAACAACTGGGACTGACCCCGTTGATGCTGACCGGCGACAACTCGCCGGCGGCGCAGAAAGTCGCGGCGTCGCTGCAGATCGAGGGCGTCTCCAGCGGCATGAGCCCGGAACAGAAACTGGCGCACCTGAATCAGCTCGCCGCCGGCGGCGCCAAGGTCATCATGGTCGGGGACGGCATCAACGATATCCCGGCACTGGCCGGCGCACAGACCTCAGTGGCCATGGCCGGGGCCACCGACCTGGCCAAGACCAATGCCGATGCGGTGCTGCTGGCCAACGATCTGCGCCGGCTCGCCGACGCGATTCGTATCGCGCGCAAAACCCGTGCGATTATCCATGAGAACCTGGGCTGGGCGCTGCTGTACAACGCCCTGGCGCTGCCGCTGGCGGCCAGCGGCCATATCCCGCCCTATATGGCGGCCATCGGCATGTCGCTCAGCTCGCTGGTCGTGGTCGGCAATGCCCTGCGCCTGAGCCGTCGCCCCCCGTCAACCGATAGCTGAGAGCATCCGGAGTTATCATGAGCATTGTCATTCTGCTGATCCCTATCGCCATCATCCTCGTCAGCATCGCCATCTGGGCCTTTTTCTGGAGCGTCAACTCGGGCCAGTTCGACGACCTCGAGTCCCCCGCCCACAGCATCCTCTACGACGACGATGACGAACTGATCCCGAGCGACGCGCGCCGCAGCGACAAACCGGCGGACCACCAGCGCAATGGCTGACACGCTGGCGTTCACCACCGCCGTGCTGATCGGCCTGCTCGGCACCACCCACTGCGTCGGTATGTGCGGCGGTCTTGCCGCCAGCTTCAGCGTTGGACAGCAGGGCTCGGGCAACGGCCTGCTCCTGCTCGGCGCCTACAACCTGGGGCGGATCGCCAGCTATGCCCTGGCCGGCGCCCTGGTCGGCCTGGCCGGCCACCTATTGGCCAGCGGCCCTCTGGCCATCGCCCTGCGCACGGTTGCGGCGCTGCTGCTGATCGCGATGGGCCTCTACGTCGCGCAGTGGTGGCAGGGACTGACCCGCCTGGAGCGGGCCGGGGGCCTGATCTGGCGCTACCTGCGCCCGCTGGCGTCGCGCCTGTTGCCGGCCAATACGCTGCCTCGCGCCCTGCTGCTGGGCACACTCTGGGGCTGGCTGCCCTGCGGCCTGGTCTACAGCACGCTGCTATGGTCGGCGGCCGCCGGACACTGGCTGCAGAGCGCCTGGCTGATGCTCGGATTCGGTATCGGCACCCTTCCCGCCATGCTGACCACCGGCCTGCTGGCGCAGCAGGTCCGTACCCTGCTGCAGCGCCAGGGGGTACGCCAGGCCGCCGGGGTACTGATCATCCTGTTCGGCGTTTTCACCCTGCCCTGGGGATTCGCGCTCAGCGCGCATTGATACAGGTCAGCTGCTGGCCTACATATATTGATATACTGCGGCCCTCCTTAACGGCCGGCTTTACGAGGATATGACAGACGTGAGCACACCTGAGCGCATCCAGTGGGATATCGAGTTGATTCGCCGCTACGACCTATCGGGGCCGCGCTACACTTCGTACCCGACGGCCCTGCAGTTCGACCCCGAACTCTCCGCACAGACGCTGGTCGAGCGCGCCCGCGCTTCCGCCGACACCTCGACCCCGCTCTCGCTCTACGTCCACATCCCGTTCTGTGCGCACGTCTGCTACTACTGCGCCTGCAACAAGGTGATCAGCCGTAACCGCGACAAGGCCCAGCCCTACCTCGACACCCTGTACCGGGAGATGGAACAGCTGGCCAGCTGGTACAGCGCCGATCGTCAGGTCAACCAGTTGCACTGGGGCGGCGGCACGCCGACCTTCATCTCCGACGCGCAGATGCGCGAACTGATGCAGCAGTTGGGCCGCCACTTCAATCTGCGCAATGACGACCGCGGCGACTACTCGATCGAGATCGACCCGCGCGAAGCACAGGATCACACCCTGGAAGTGCTGCGCGAAGTCGGCTTCAACCGGGTCAGCCTGGGCGTCCAGGATCTGGATCCCAAGGTGCAGGAAGCGGTCAACCGCGTGCAGCCGATAGAGCAGACGGCGCGCGTCCTCAACACCTCGCGCCAGCTCGGTTTCAAATCGATCAACATGGACCTGATCTACGGCCTGCCGCACCAGACGCTGGCCGGTTTCAGTGCCACGCTGGATCGGGTGATCGAGATGTCGCCGGACCGCCTGTCGGTGTTCAACTACGCCCACCTGCCGGACCGCTTCCGTTCGCAGCGCCATATCCAGGCCGAGCATCTGCCCAGCCCGGAGGTCAAGCTCGATATCCTGCAGACCACGATCGAGAAACTGCTCGATGCCGGGTACGTCTATATCGGCATGGACCATTTCGCCAAACCCGACGACGAACTGGCGCTGGCCCAGGCCAACGGGCAACTGCACCGCAACTTCCAGGGCTACACGACCCATTCCGACTGCGACCTGGTGGCGATGGGCGTTTCCGCCATCAGCCAGATCGGCGACGTCTACTACCAGAACGAACACGACCTTAACGCCTACAGCGACGCCGTCGCCCGCCAGCACCACGCGATCCGCCGCGGCGTCTGCCTGAACGCCGACGACCATCTGCGCCGGGCCGTCATCACCCGACTGATCTGCCATTTCGAACTCGACATCCCCAGCATCGAGCGGCAGTTCGGCATCGACTTCCAGCGCTACTTCGCCGCCGAGCTGGAGGAGCTGTCCGGCCTCGCCGGCGATGGCCTGCTCTCGCTCGACGCGCAACGGATCCATGTCAGTGCCGCCGGTCGCCTGTTGATCCGCCGCATCTGTATGGCCTTCGATGCGTACATTCCGCGCCAGCAACCGACCCAAAGTTACTCCAGGATCATCTGAGGCCTGGGTTCACCGGTGGCGGCAAATGTTACATAATGTGGCCATCCTGCCAGCAGGCTAACTTTCAGAAAGGGAAAGCCCCATGGGTGACATCAAATGTGCGGGGAAACTGCGCAGCCTTCATCAGGTACACTGCAGCACCTGCAGTCTGAGTTCGCTGTGTCTGCCGGTTTCGCTCGACATGACCGAGATGGATCGACTCGATAACATCATCGACAAGAGCCGTCCGCTGAAAAAAGGCGAACATCTGTTCCATCAGGGCGATCCGTTCACGTCGGTGTATGCCGTGCGGGCCGGCACCATCAAGAGCTACACCCTCACCAACGAGGGCGAGGAGCAGATCACCGGATTCTACTTTCCCGGCGAGCTGGTCGGCCTGAGCAGCATCGACAGCGACAACTACCCGGTATCCGCCAAGATCCTCGAGACCACGACGGTGTGCGAGATCCCCTACGAGCGCCTGGACGATCTGGCCGGCCAGATGCCGGAGCTGCGTCGGCAGATGCTGCGTACCATGGGTAAGGAGCTGCGCGACGACCAGCAGATGATGCTGTTGCTGTCGAAGAAAAATGCGGAGCAGCGCGTCGCCACTTTCCTGATTCGCCTCTCCTCCCGTTTCCGGGTGCGCGGTTACTCGGCCACCCAGTTCCGGCTATCGATGTCGCGCAACGAGATCGGTAACTATCTGGGCCTCGCGGTCGAGACGGTCAGCCGTATCTTCACCCGCTTCCAGACCGTCGGACTGATCCGGGTCGATGGCAAGGAGATCGAACTGCTGGATCTGGAACAGCTGTACGCCATGGCCGGGGAATGCCACCCGCTGGTGGGCGCAGAGGACAGCGAACAGCAGGGATAAAAAAAGGCGCTCAGAACTCTGAGCGCCTCAATGTTGCACAATGAAGTAGCCATCTCAATGTGTAACCCAACGCGAGCCATTACACACTGCTGACCCCGATCCCACATTGAGGCAGATCAAGGATCGGGGCAAACCGGCACAAATAAGCCGGAAAGCGCATCGACGAGGAGTTCCCGCAATGTCCTACGACGAGTTCTACGTCAAATCCGTTATCCGCTCCTTACCGGATTGGCCAGAGCCAGGCGTCATCTTCAGGGACGTAACCCCGGTGTTCAAGGATCCGCGCGCCCTGCGCATGGTGTCTGACGCCCTGATCCAGCGCTACGTCGGTAGCGAGGTTACCCATATCGCCTCGATCGATGCCCGCGGCTTCCTGTTCGGATCGATCCTCGCCCACCAGCTCAACCTGCCGCTGGTGCTGGTGCGCAAGAAAGGCAAGCTGCCGGGCGACACCATTCACCAGGAGTATCAGCTCGAGTACGGCACCGCCGCCGTCGAGATGCAGACCGATTCGGTCGGCAGCGGCGACAAGGTGCTGATCCTGGACGACCTGATCGCCACCGGCGGTACCATCCTCGCTGCCTGCACGCTGATCAAGCGGCTCGGCGCCGAGGTGGTGGAAGCCGCCGCACTGATCGACCTGCCGGACCTGCAGGGCTCTGCCCGCCTGCAGGAGGCCGGCGTACCGGTGTATACACTGCTGGCCTACGAGGGGCTGTAACAGACGGATCGGGCTCCTGGAGGCAGGCTTGCATCCCGGGGCCCGGACGAGAATAATGCGCGCCTCTAGCTAGCGATTTCTGGCCGACAGCGGCCGGCAATCGACAAGGAGGCACAATGCTCTGGTTCAAAAACGCCGTTTGGTACCGCTTCAACCCCGATGCCGATTTCTCCGCCGAACGGCTCGAACAGGCCCTGCAAGGCTCCCCCTTCACTCCCTGCAACCGACACGAACAGAAGCGCAGCGGCTGGGGCTCGCCCACCGCCGGGCTGACCGAGTCGCCGCTGTTCGTCAGCAACGGTTTCATGTTGATCTGCCTGGTCCAGGAGGAGAAGATCCTGCCCTCCAGCGTGATCAAGGATGCGCTGAACGAGCGGATCGCCCAGATCGAGAAGGAGGAGGCGCGCAAGGTCTACCGTAAGGAGCGCGCCACGCTGAAGGACGAGATCACCTTCGAGCTGCTGCCCCGGGCCTTCACCCGGCGCCGTAGCTGCCACGCGCTGCTGGCCCCGCACCAGGGCTGGATCGTCGTCGACGCCTCCTCCCCCACCCGCGCCGAGCAGCTGCTCAGCAGCCTGCGCGAAACGCTGGGAAGTCTGAAAGTACGCTTGCCCGAAGTGCAGAACTCGCCCCAGGCCGAGATGTCGGGCTGGCTGATGGGCGAGCGCGACGTTCCGAGCGCCTTCGAGATTGACGAGGAGTGCGAGCTGCGCGACCAGTATGGCGAGGGCGCCGT
>QKGH01000016.1 GCA_003250495.1 Marinobacterium sp. | reverse complement strand
AGACGGCGGCGGTGCAGCACCGGTTCGGTATAGCCGTTGGGCTGTTCGCGTCCCTTCAGCACCAGGTCGCAGGCGGCCTGGAAGGCGACGCTGTCGGCGAAGTCAGGAGCCATCGGCCGGTAGGCCGGATCGCCTTCGTTCTGGCGGTCGACGATGGCGGCCATGCGCTGCATCGTCTCCAGCACCTGGGCTTCGGAGCAGATGCCGTGGTGCAGCCAGTTGGCGATGTGCTGGCTGGAGATACGCAGCGTGGCACGGTCCTCCATCAGCCCCACATCGTTGATGTCCGGCACCTTGGAGCAGCCGACCCCCTGGTCGATCCAGCGTACCACGTAGCCGAGGATCCCCTGCGCGTTGTTGTCCAGCTCCTGCTGGACCTCCTCGGCGCTCCAGTGCGGATCATGCGCCACCGGGATGGTCAGGATGTCGTCGAGGCTGGCGCGCTCGCGCGATTTCAGCTCCTGCTGGCGGGCGAACACGTCGACCTTGTGGTAGTGCAGCGCGTGCAGCGTGGCGGCGGTCGGCGACGGCACCCAGGCGGTGTTGGCGCCGGCCAGCGGGTGGCCGATCTTGGCTTCCAGCATGCCGGCCATCAGGTCCGGCATCGCCCACATCCCCTTGCCGATCTGGGCGCGGCCGGACAGGCCGCAGGCCAGGCCGGTGTCCACGTTCCAGTCCTCGTAGGCCTTGATCCAGGCGGCACCCTTCATGTCGCCCTTGCGGATCATCGGACCCGCTTCCATCGAGGTGTGGATCTCGTCGCCGGTACGGTCGAGGAAGCCGGTGTTGATGAACACCACGCGCTCCTTGGCGGCGCGGATGCACTCCTTCAGGTTGACCGTGGTGCGCCGCTCCTCGTCCATGATGCCCACCTTCATGGTGTAGCGCTCAAGACCCAGGGCATCCTCGATGCGACCGAACAGTTCGTTGGTGAAGGCGACCTCTTCCGGCCCGTGCATCTTCGGCTTGACGATGTAGATCGAGCCGGTGGTGGTGTTGCTGAACTGGCCGTTGCCCTTGACGTCGTGAACCGAGATCAGCGTCGTGACCAGGCCGTCCATGATCCCTTCCGGGACCTCGTTGCCCGCTTGGTCGAGGATCGCCGGGTTGGTCATCAGGTGGCCGACGTTGCGTACGAACATCAGGCTGCGCCCCTTCAGGCTCACCTCGCCGCCGTTCGGGGCGGTGTAGACCCGGTCCGGGTTCATGTGACGGGTGAAGGAGGTGCCGCCCTTGCTGACCTGTTCGGTCAGGTCGCCCTTCATCAGGCCGAGCCAGTTGCGGTAGGCCAGCACCTTGTCCTCGGCATCGACGGCGGCGACGGAGTCTTCGCAGTCCATGATGGTGGTCAGCGCCGCTTCCATCAGGATGTCTTTGACGCCGGCGGCGTCGCTCTTGCCGATCAGGCTGGTGCGGTCGATCTGGATCTCGAAATGCAGGCCGTTGTGAATCAGCACGATGGCATCGGGACTGGCGGCATCACCCTGATAGCCGACCAGCTGTGCCGCATTGGCCAGGCCGGTTTCGCTGCCGTCGCGCAGCACCACGCTGAGGGCGCCGTGCTGGATGCTGTAACCGGCGGAATCCTTGTGCGAACCGCTGGCCAGCGGGGCGTAGTCGTCGAGGAACTGACGCGCAAAGGCGATGACGCGGGCGCCGCGGGCCGGGTTGTAGCTGACGGTGATCTCGTTGTCGTCATCGCTGGGGATGGCGTCGGTGCCGTACAGCGCGTCGTACAGGCTGCCCCAGCGCGCGTTGGCGGCGTTCAGCGCGTAACGCGCGTTCATCACCGGAACCACCAGCTGCGGACCGGCCATGGTGGCCATCTCGGGATCGACGTTGCTGGTGGTGGCGGTGAAATCAGGACCTTCCGGCAGCAGGTAGCCGATCTCGCCGAGGAACGCCTTGTAGGCGGCGAAATCGAACTGGGCGCGGTTATCCCGGTGCCAGGCGTCGATCTGCGCCTGGAAGGCGTCGCGTTTAGCCAGCAGCTCACGGTTGCGCGGTGCCAGATCGTGCACCACGGCGTCGAACGCAGCCCAGTAGGCCTCGGCATCGACACCGGTGCCCGGCAGGGCTTCATTGTTGATGAAGTTATAAAGTTCCTCAGCGACCTGCAGGCCGCCAACCTGTACCCGTTGGCTCATGAGATATGCCTCAAATTTACTTGTCGGTATCCGGATCATGGCGAGGCTGCACTGCCCGGATGGGTGGAATAGCGTAGTGCTTAGTATTGTGCATTGCGAAAATAGCGTAATTCCCAAGGAATGTAACCCGTTTTCGCCTAAAGTATTAAAAACGCTTCAATCGTGTTGGTTCGCTACAATTAGCGCTTTTGTAGACACTTTTCGCGAAACTTTTGGTTGTTTTTTTACTAGAGTTTTGGGCCCGAACGGGCACTTCGACGCCGCTGTCCCGCCACTGCAGCGGTTTCGCGCCCGGGACGATTTTGTAAAAACCGCAGAAAACTTCCGACCGGGGCGGGATCCGACGGCCGCTACCGGGGTAGCGGCCGCCATCTGTAGACAATGACCTGCTAGATCAGCCCTTTTTCGCGCTGACCCGATGCAGGTGGACATCCAGCTGCGGGAAGGCGATCTCGATCTCGTGTTCCCGGAACAGGCGGTCGATGGTCTTGTTGAGCTGGTCGGTGGCCGGGATGCGGTCGTTCAGGGCGTTGACGTAGACGCGCAGGTCGAGGTTCAGCGTACTGTCGGCGAACTCGGTAAACGCCACCGAGGGCGCCGGCTCCTTCAACACCAGAGTGTTGTCCTGGGCCGCCTGCAGCAGCAGCTGCAGGGCCAGGTCCACGTTGCTGCCATAGGCCACCCCAATGCGAATAACGACACGGGTGATCGAGTCGCTGAGGGTCCAGTTCAACAGCTGTTCGGTGATGAAGGTCTTGTTCGGGATCACCACCTCCTTGCGGTCCCAGTCGGTGATCGTGGTGGCGCGGATACGGATGCTGGAGACGTTGCCGGTGACATCGCCGATGGTGATCGTATCGCCGATCCGGATCGGGCGTTCGAACAGCAGGATCAGGCCGGAGACGAAGTTGGCGACGATCTCCTGCAGACCGAAGCCGAGCCCGACACCCAGTGCTGCGACCAGCCACTGCAGCTTGTTCCACTGCAGGCCGAACTGACTGAAGCCGGCCATCACGCCGACCAGGATCAGCAGGTATTTGAGCAGCGTGGTGATGGCGTAGTTGCTGCCCGGGGTCAGCTTGACGTGGCGCAGCACCAGCAGCTCCAGCAGGCCGGGCAGGTTATAGGCCGCCATGACGCTGAGGCCGAGGATCAGCACGCCGGTCAGTACGTCGCCCAGCGTGGTCGCGCGCAGCACGCTGCCGTCGGCGGTGTCCTGGTAGGAGCTCCACAGCTCGACGCCGTCGAGGATGTTCAGCGACGGCAGCAGGTCGCCCAGCGTCAGCCAGAGGACCAGGGCGAAGGTGGCCGCCGCGGCGATGCCGAGCAGGGTCTGCGCCTGTTCGGAGGTGGTCTGCAGGTCGAGGTAATCCTCCTTCAGCGGCGGTTCCTCCTCCGGGTGCTCGCGGGCGGCGATCTGCTCGGCCCGGCGCTGGCGCGCCTGCTGAAACGCCAGCAGGCGCTCCTCGATCAGCAGCCAGCGCATCCCCAGGCGGTAGAGGATGAAGGTGAGGATCAGCTGCAGGATCACGGCGGTGACGATCAGGATCAGGAACAGCGCGCTGATCAGGTAGCCGGCGACCGCCAGCAGCAGCATCAGCAGGTTGAACGCCAGCAGGCTGCCGATCCACAGCCGGGCATCGCGCCACCAGTGCGGTTCCTGGGCCATGCGGTTGATCTCCTTGGCGTCGCGCTCGACGATCCACCAGAAGCGCAGCAGGAACAGGATCAGCAGCATCAGCAACACGCGGCCGACGGTGGCGAGCAGCAGCGGGTCGTTCAGCGCATCGCACAGCAGCAGGGCGCTGAGCAGCGGCAGGGCGGACCAGTACAGCAGATGGATCTCTCGCTTGAGCAGGCGGCAGAGACGCTCGGACACGCCGAGATGGGCATTGAGCAGGCCCCAGGGGGTGGCCAGCCACTGCTTCAGCACCAGGTAGGCGAAGGTGGTGCCGGAGGCCATCCACAACAGGGAGGTCAGGGGCTCATACAGCGGGCTGGAGGCGTCCAGGCCATACCGGGCCAGTAACAGGAAGAAGGCCGGCAACGGCAGCGCGATCAACGGCGCGGCGAACAGCAGGCGCAGGGTGCGGCCGAAACGGTCCTGGGTCACCTTGCCGATCTGCTGGCACCAGCGCTCGCGATGGTTGCGCAGATAGCGACTGCTGAGCAGCGACATCACCAGCAGCACCAGCGGCACGCCGACCACCAGCGTCAGGCGGGTATTGGAGTAGAACTGGGGCCCGGCTTCGAACAGGGTCTGCCAGCGCTGCGGCAACTGGTTCAGGGCGCTGTTCAGGTCACCGAGCCAGGTCAGGCTGAGCGGGTTGACCGTGGGTTGCCACAGCAGGTGGCGATCGATCAGTTCGCGCGCCAGGGTCAGTTGCTTGTTGATCTGCTCCTGCAGGCTGAGCAGCTGCGACAGCTGGTTGATCAGGCGCTGGCGGCTCTGCTGCAGGCGTTGCAGCAGCTGCAGCCGGTTATCGAGCAGCGTCTTGTACTGCAGCTGGGCTGCCGCCGACAGCGCGAGAATATCCGCCGCCGGGCTGGCCTGCGCCTGCTCGATGGTGATCTGTTCGCGGCTCAGTACCAGGTTCTGCAACCGTTCGGTATTGATTTCGGTGCGCGTGGCGCTGGCGTTGACCGGGCGGGTCAGCTGGCGGGTGAAGCCGCGTAGCTCGCCGCTGAGGGGCGATTCCGCCAGCTCCAGCTGCTGCTGGATCAGCGAGTAGTTCTGGGTGATCTGGTCCAGCTGATCGGTGTGGATGCGCTGCTGCTCGGTCACCTCGTCGATGCGCTGGAGGATCTGGCGCAGGCGGTCGGAGTAGCCCTGGTTTTCGCTGTTGAGCGCGGCCAGCGGCGGCGGCAGGGGCGAGCCGTCGGGTAGCGACTGCAGTTGGTGTAACGAGCTCTCGGCCTCTTCGCGGCGCAGGGTCTGCAGCCGGTCCTGCAGTTGGGTCAGCAGGCTGTTGAGGCTGTCGATCTGGCGTTTCAGCTGGGTCAGCTGCAGCTGCATCAGTTCGCGCTCGCCCGGCAGGGAGAGCAGCTCCAGCTCCAGCGCCTGGATCTGGGCGGCCCGCTCCTGGGCACGGGCGGTCTGCAGCTGGGCGGCGGCATCGGCCTGCTCGGGCGGCGTGGCGGTGGGCGTGGTCGATGCCGGGGTGTCGGGCTTCTTCAGATCCGAGAGCTTTTCGCGCAGCGAGATCAGGCGCTCATCGACATTGCTGACCTTGAGCGACAACTGGTCGCGCTGCTGCTCCAGCTTGACCAGTTCGGCCCGGCGCGCCGTGACCCGCTGCTCCAGCGCGTCCGGGGCCAGACCGGCAATGCCCTCCAGGCTGGGCGGCTGCGGTTCGCTGTCGACCTGACGGCGCAGGGTGGCCAGGCGCTGCGGCTGCGAGGCGATCTGCTGGTTCAGCTGTTCCGCCTGGGTGCGATAGCTCTCCCGCGAGCTGACGGCATTCAGCGTCTGTTGGTACAGGTCGCGCAACGAGCGGACCTGCGGCGTGGTGTCGTTGGGGTCCAGCTGGTCGAGGCGGCGTTGCAGCTCGCTGATCTCCGAGGCGCTCTCCGTCTGCGCCAGGTCGCTGGCCGTCGGCGCGGCGCGGCCGGCGCTCGGAAATAGCGCGAGCAGCAGAAGCAGGCATGCTATAAGAGTGACAGGGGTAGAGCGGTCGCTGGTCATAGTGGCTAATCGATCGGTTGGGCCTTTTTTAGGATAGGCATAGTATTCCGTCCCCGGGCGGACCGGAACGGGTAGGGAGCGTGTTGAGGTGAATTCGGTTAATCAACACAGGCCGCATGGGACAGCGCCGTTCGATCCGGAGCAGATACGGGCGAGCCTCCCACCGGGGTTACAGTCGCTACAGAGTCTCGATCGGCCGATAGGTTCCTATCTGCGCTTCTACGGACTCGACCGGCTGGCGGCACAGGTGGAGTACCAAGCCGGGCGCCTGCAGGCGGCACATAGCGATCTGGTGGTGCAGCGCTTCAGCCAGCGCGGCCGCGCCCAGGGTACCCTGTTGCTGGTGCACGGTTACATGGACCATGCGGCGTTACTGCGCAACCTGGTGCAACACCTGCTCGGCGGCGGCTGGGACGTGGTGGTGTACGACCTGCCGGGGCACGGGCTGTCGGCCGGTGAGCCGCTGTCGATCGACAGTTTTTTCCACTATGCCGACCAGCTCGATGCGCTGCTGGCGATGCCGGAGTTGCGCGCCGATGGTATTCCCCGCCTGATCGGCCACAGTACCGGGGCGGCGATCATCACCACGCTGCTGCTGCGCGCGCCGCATTGGGGCGGTGCCGGGGCGCCGATCCTGCTGGCGCCGCTGCTGCGGCCGACCCACTGGCGCCTGATCCGGCTCAAATACCATGGCCTGCGCCACCTGCTGCGCCGGGTGAAGCGGTTGCTGCAGGATAACTCCCACGACCAGCAGTTCCTGCGCTTCCTGCGCCAGCAGGATCCGCTGCAGCACCGCTATATCCCGGTCAAGTGGGTGGGGGCGATGCTGAGCTGGATCCAGTGGGTCGAGCAGCAGCCGGGGGTCGACCTGCGGCCGCTGATCATCCAGGGGACGGCTGACCGCACCGTGGAGTGGCGGGTCAACCTGCAGCAGTTCGCGCGGCTCTACCGGGAGCCGGAGGTGGTGCTGATCGACGGCGGGATGCATAACCTGGTCAACGAGGCGCCACCCTGGCGCAGCCAGGTGTTCGAGGCGCTGGCCCGGGCGTTGCGCTGAGGTGCTGCGCGGCGGCGCACGGACAACAAAAAAGGCTGTCCGCAGACAGCCTTTTTCGTAGCGCAGTGGGCTCTTAGAACAGACGGCGGCAGCGGATGGTGCCTTCGATCTGGCTCAGTTTCTCCAGCGCGACTTCGGAGTAGTCGGCATCGACGTCGATCACCACGTAACCGACATTCTCGTTGGTCTGCAGGTACTGACCGGAGATGTTGATATCGTTTTCGGAGAACACGCTGTTGATCTTCGACAGCACGCCCGGAATGTTCTTGTGAACATGCAGCAGGCGGTGCTTGTTCGGGTGCTCCGGCAGCGCCACTTCCGGGAAGTTGACGGAGGTGATGGAGGAGCCGTTGTCGCTGTATTTGACCAGCTTCTCGGCCACTTCGTAACCGATGTTCTCCTGCGCTTCCATGGTGGAACCGCCCACGTGCGGCGTCAGGATCACGTTGTCGAATTCGCGCAGCGGGCTGATGAACTCGTCGTTGTTGCTACGCGGCTCGACCGGGAACACGTCGATGGCGGCGCCGAGCAGCTTGCCGGAGGCCAGGGCGCTGCACAGGGCGTCGATATCGACCACGGTGCCGCGGGCGGCGTTCATGAAGATCGAGCCCTGCTTCATCTGTTCGAACTGCAGCGCGCCCATCATGTCCTTGGTCGCCGCGGTTTCCGGTACGTGCAGGGTGACGATGTCGCTCATGCCGAGCAGTTCGGCCAGGGAGGAGACCTGGGTTGCGTTACCCAGCGGCAGTTTGGTGATGACGTCGTAGAAAAATACCTGCATCCCCAGCGCTTCGGCCAGCACGCTCAGCTGCGAGCCGATGCTGCCGTAACCGACGATACCGAGTTTCTTACCGCGGATCTCGTAGGAGTTCTTGGCGCTCTTCTGCCATTCGCCACGGTGGGCCTTGGCGCTCTTCTCGGCCACGCCGCGCAGCAGGATGATCGCTTCGGCCAGCACCAGTTCGGCCACCGAACGGGTGTTGGAGTAGGGGGCGTTGAACACGGCGACACCGGCACGGGCGGCGGCATCGAGGTTGACCTGGTTGGTACCGATGCAGAAACAACCCACGGCAACGAGCTTCTCGGCCGACTCGATCACCTTCTCGGTCAACTGAGTACGGGAGCGGATACCGACGAAATGCACGTCACGGATACGCTCGATCAGCTCCTCTTCCGGCAACGATCCGGTGTGGAACTCAATGTTGGTATACCCGTGTGCATTCAGCGTGTCGATGGCGGACTGGTGTACGCCTTCCAGCAGCAGAATCTTGATTTTGGCCTTGTCGAGAGAGGTAGGTTTGCTCATCGTCTGCAACTCGTTCCTGGCTGGCCGGATGTCGGCCGGTGGTAAGAAAGCGTCGCATTGTAGCACAACGGTGGCGCAGTGAAGGGAGCGGGAAACGCTGAGTGGCGGAAAATTATTCAGCCTTCGGTGAGCGAAATTGGAGTCGCCGTACCGTTAGGCATGGCGACTCCAGCGGCGTGTGCAGGGCCGGCCTGGCTCAGCTGTAGAAGCAGAGGTAGGCGGTCGATTTGGCGACCTTCAGGTCGAACGACTGGCCCGCGGCAACGGTAAATTCGGTGCCGGCGGGGAAAGACTGCCAATCGTTGCTGCCCGGCAGGCGCACGACCAGTTCACCGCAGGTGACTTTCATCAGTTCGTTCTGGCTGGTGCTAAAGGTGTATTCGCCCGGCGCCATGACGCCGGAGGTCACCGGGCCGTCCGGACCTTCGAAAGCGATCGATATTACCTTGCCGTCGAAATACTGGTTAACGCTCAGCATGGCGCTCTCTCCTTGAAAATTGACGCGACATGATAGTGGTATCGGCGGCGGCTGTCATGTCCCCGCCACCGCTTCGCTGTGCTGCTTCAGGAACTCGACGAACGCCTGGTTGGCGCGGGACAGGTAGCCGTCGCGGCGCCAGGCCAGGGACAGGTCGAGCCAGACCGGGTCGTCGAACGGCCGCGCCACCAGGTCGGCATCCTCGTCCACCACCATCTCCAGGAAGGTGGTGAGGGCGAAGCCGTGACGCACGATCTGCTTGATCAGCGGGATCAGGTTGGCCTCGAAGCCGATCTTCGGGGTGAAACCGGATTCCGCGGCGATACGGTCGATCACCTCGCGGTGGAAATAGCCCTGTTTGAACACCACCAGCTCCTCGTTGAAGAAGTCGGCATAGCTGATCGAGGCCTGGCGGGCCAAGGGGTGCTCCAGCGGCATCACCGCCATCATCTGCGCGCGCAGGAAGGTGTAGCTCTCCAGCTCGGCGGGCGGGTCGTTGGTGACGACGACGCCGATATCGATCTCACCGGCCTCGATCATCTGCTGGATGCGGCGGGTGCCCGATTCGACCACCGACAGCTGCAGGTTCGGGTAGCGGTAGCGGAACGCCATCAGGATCGGCGGGAAATAGTAGGAGCCGAGCATGCTCGGGATGCCGATGCGCACCTCGCCGCGGGTCAGGCCATGCAGCTCGCGCATCTCCAGCTCGGCGTCTTCGGTGGCGCGCAGGATGCGGCGGGCGTGTTCGAGCAGCACCCGGCCCTCGTCGGTCAGCGTGATCTGGCGGTCGCGGCGGTGGAACAGGCTCAGCTCCAGCTGCTCCTCGAGCTTGCGGATCGCCATGCTGACCGCCGGCTGGGCCAGATGCAGCCGGCGCGCGGCGGCGGTGAAACCGCCGGCGTCGACGACGGCGACGAAGTAGCGCAGGGTCTTGATATCAAGCATAAGAAATCCTTATGAATTTGATAATAAGTATATATTTTAATGATTATCTTGCGACTGGTATCTTTTTGATCAGTCGCTCCGGCGGGTGCTGTCCGGAGCCTACCCATTGAAGGATCCCGTCCCATGATCGAACTTCACAGCCGGGCGTTCTGGCGCGCGACGCTGGCGCTTTGCCTCGGCTCTTTTATGATCTTTTCCAACGTCTATGTCACCCAGCCGCTGCTGCCGATGCTGGCGCAGGATTTCGGCGTGTCGCCACTGGCGGCGGGCTGGACCTTCACCGTGACGACGCTGACGCTGGGGCTGTCGCTGCTGCTGTACGGCCCGCTCTCCGATGCGCTGGGACGGCGCAAGATCATGCTGCTGACGATGGCCGGCACCACGCTGGTGACGGTGTTGCTGGCGTTCACCCACGACTACCTGACCCTGCTGCTGCTGCGCGCGGTACAGGGGTTCCTGCTCGGCGGCCTGCCGGCGATCGCCATCGCCTACATGGGCGACGAGTTCAGCAAGCGGGCGGTGGCCGTGGCGGTGGGGCTGTATATCAGCGGCAACAGCCTGGGCGGCATCAGCGGCCGGCTGATCGGCGGCTTCGTCAGCGATGCCTTCGGCTGGAATGCGGCATTCGTGGTGATGGCGGGGCTCAGCGTGGTTTGCCTGGCCTGCTTCGCACTGATGCTGCCGGCTTCCCAGCACTTCAGCGCCAAGCCGCTGCGGCCGCGTTCGATGCTGGCCGATCTGCTCGGTCACCTGCGCAATCCGGCGCTGGTGCTGGCCTACGTCATTGGCGGGCTCAACTTCTTCATCTTCGTCAACCAGTACAGCTACGTGACCTTCGTGTTGGCCGGCGAGCCCTACCATCTGTCCGCCAGTTTCCTCGGCATGCTGTTCCTGACCTACCTGACCGGCACCTTCGGTTCGGCGATCTCCGGCCGGGTCGCGCTGCGCATCTCCCAACCGCTGTGCATGGCGCTCGGTATCGCGATCCTGATGTGCGGTTCGCTGCTGACGCTGCTGCCGGGGCTGGCGGCGATCATCGTCGGTTTGTTCGTCAACAGTTTCGGCTTCTTCTTCGCCCACTCCAGTGCCAGCAGCTGGGTCAGCCACAACGCCCAGCGCGCCAAGGCCAGTGCCTCGTCGCTCTATCTGTTGTTCTACTACCTGGGGGCCAGCAGCGGCGGTTTCTACCTGCACCCGTTCTGGGAGTGGGCCGGTTGGTCCGGCGTGGTGCTCGGGTCGCTGCTGATCCTGTCGATCACCTTCAGCTGCGCCCTGCTGCTGGCGCGGCGGCAGCGACAAGTGCTGGCTGCCGCGCTGGCCTGAGACTAAGATGCAGAGGTCAATCAGCACCGCTTAAGGAGTCGGGTTATGGGGTACCAGCATGTGCGGACGGACGGTAGCGCGATCGAGCTGCCGGTGGGCAAGGTGGTGTGCGTGGGGCGCAATTACGTCGCCCACGCCCAGGAGTTGAACAATCCGGTGCCGACCGAACCGTTGCTGTTCATGAAGCCGTCAACGGCGCTGGTACCGATGAGCGAGCCGGTCCGGGTGCCGCAGGGACGCGGCAGCGTCCATTTCGAGACCGAGCTGGCGATCCTGATCGGTGAACCGCTGAGCCAGGTGGGCGAACAGGCGGCCCAGCATGCGATCGCCGGCATCGGCCTGGCGCTCGATCTGACCCTGCGCGAGGTGCAGGACAAGCTGAAGCAGAAGGGACACCCCTGGGAGATCGCCAAGGCGTTCGACGGCTCCTG
>QKGH01000184.1 GCA_003250495.1 Marinobacterium sp. | reverse complement strand
GGGGCTCAGCGCCGAGGAGCAGCACCTGCTGCTGGCGCGGGTGTGGCGGCAGCAGGCGCCGGAGGCGGTAGCGCAGCCGGCGGGCCGGCGGGCGCAGCTACAGACTCTTCGCACGCTGTGCGCGCGGCTGCTGGCGGCCATTCCTAACGCCTGAGCACTACCCCCATCGGCTGAGTATTACGCCGGCCGGTCGAGCGCTATTCCAGAATCCGGACCTCGGCACCGACCTCCAGCAGTCCCGGCTTGGTTACCAGCAGATTGTGGCCGAAACAGACCCGGCCGCGCGAGTCGCGATGGATACGCGCCAGCGTGCGCAGCGGCTCGGTGTTGGGGTCTTTCTCACCGGTCAGCGGATCGCGGGTGATCAGCACACAACGCTCACAGGGTTTGACCAGCTCCAGCTCCACCGCACCGATAGCGATCCGTTTCCAGTGGTCCTCGGCCCAGGCATCGGCGCCGGTCACGACCAGGTTGGGCCGGAACCGGCGCATCTCGGTGGTGGCGGGACCGGCGTCACGCAGCGCCTGCAGCGATGCGGTGCTGGTCAGCAGCAGCGGGTAGCCGTCGGAGAACAGCACCGGGTGTCCCGCCGCACGGCCGGCGACCCGGTAGCTGTCGGGATCGTTATAGATCAGATGCACGGGGCGGCCCAGGTAGTCGCTGAGCCAGCTGTCGATGCTCTGGGGGCAGCGCTGCCCGGCAACGATGTCGCCCCAGATCTGTACCTGGCGCCGTTCGCTGTCGATCGCGTCGTAGTGCAGGTAGATCGGCAACTTATGCGGGGCGCTGAGGATCAACCCGTCGTGTACCAGGGTGCCGCGCAGCTGCAGCAGGCGCGGCTCTTCGCGCGCCGTCACGAACTGCCCCTCCGGGTCGCACAGTACGAAGCGCCGGTCCAGTGCCAGGCCGCGGGATTCGGCCCAGGCCGAGGGCAGCTCTATCGGTGCGCCGGATTTGATCGGGTAGATGCACAGGGAGCTGACAACGGGATGGCTCATGGGGCGACTCCTGGTGGCTGGGCGGTGGTTCTTTGCAGCAGGACCATCAGGCCCTGGATCATCTTGCCCTCTTCCTCACGCAGCGGGAAGGGGGCGCATAAACGGAGCTCGAAGCCGTTGGTCAGGGCCGCCTGGCGGATGTGTGCCGCACTGTGGCGGTAGCGACCGCTGCGGTGCAGCTGCAGCGGGGTATGCTCCTCGCCCTGTTCGACGGTGAAGGCAAACCAGCCCGACGCGCACAGTGCCCGGCCCGCGCTTGCCAGGATCGGTGCCAGATCGCCGGTGTAGATCAGCACGTCGGTGGCGCAGATCAGCTGCAACGGCTGCTGTTGGGCCAGCCAGAGCCCGAGCTCCTGCTGCTCCAAAGAGTCGTAACAGCCGCTGCGCCGGGCTTCCCGCAACATCCCGCCGGACAGGTCGCAGCCGGACAGGCTGGCGATCTCGAACTGCGCGCGCAGGGCTTTGCCGAGCAGGCCGCTGCCGCAGCCCAGATCGGCTACCCGGCCCAGCGTTTTGGGTAGCTGTTGCTGCAGCTCGGAGACGAGCAGGGTCGGCGCCCGGTAGCCGAGGCGGTCGACCAGATGCTGCTCGAATTCGCCGGCATGGGCGTCGTACAGAGCGCGCACATAGTCGGCCGGTGCTGCGGCGGCCAGCGTGCCGGCGGCGGCATCGAGCAGGTGGCGGACGCTGGCGTTATCGGGCTCGCGTGCGAGCAGCAGGCGGTAGAGCTGCAGTGCACCCTGCTGTTCTCCCTCTTCGGCCAGATAGTCGGCCACGGCCTGCAGCAGCGCCGTGGACCAGCGCTGGCACTGCTCCGCGAGCGTCCCGGGTCGTTGGCTGTGCAAACCGAGCAGCGCCCATTCGCCGAGCAGTTCGTGGTCGGTACAGCCGTCGATCAGCGGCTGCAGGCGTTGCCAGCCGGCGTCGAAGCGTTGCAGTTGGCGCTCGGCCCGTGCCAGCAGCAGCTGGGCCTCGGGCGCCTGAGCGAGCGCCGGTGCGGTCTCGGCATGCTCGAGCATCGTCGTCCAGCGGCCGAGCTGCTCCAACTGGCCGAGCAGGTTCAACTGGAACGCGATCTCCTGCGGAGCGAGGCGGGTCGCCTCGTCGAGCGCGTCCAGTGCCGCGTCGGCTTTACCGCGCTGCTGCAGCGCCAGCGCCAGATTGCTCAGTGCCTGGGCGCGGAAACGCGGTGCCACCGGGAGCTCGCTGGCGCGCTGCAGCTCGCGGCAGGCACTGATCGCGTTGCCGGCTTTCAGGTTGATCACCCCGAGCAGGTGGCGGGCGTTGAAGTTGGTGGGCTGCTGGGCCAGCACTTGCCGGCATAGCGCGCGCGCACTGCTGAAGGCGCCCTGTTGCAGCAGCGCCAGTGCTTCGTGAAGCTGGTTGGAGGAGGTCATCGGATCGTAACGCTGGTTTTCCGTTTGGGGTTTGGCGCGCTACTATATCGCCCTTTTCCTGCCGTTAAAAATCGGGAGCCGTGATGGATTTGAACCCCGAGATCCTGTTGGATCTGGTGCGGATGGAGATGCCGTTCGGCAAGTACAAGGGCAGGGCGCTGCTCGATCTTCCCGAACCCTACCTGGTGTGGTTCGCCGGCGCTGGTTTTCCGCCGGGCAAGCTCGGCGAGCGGCTCGCACTGCTGTACGAGATCAAACTGAACGGCCTGGAAGCGATATTGGAACCTTTGCGCGCTCCGGGGAGTCCATTCGGCAGCCGTTAAGCTGGGGCGTGACAGAATTGGGCACCCGTTTAACGGTGCAAGAATCAACAAGGGGAGTGTTGTATGAACAGACATCTGGTGGCCGGCGTGCTGTTACCGCTGTTTCTCGGCGTGTCCGGGTGGACGGCGAGCGCCCAGGCGGGCAAGCCTGAGTGGGTAGAACAGAAGCAGAACGGCAACGGCGGAGAGCACAAGTCAGGCTCCTCGAACGGGGCTCAGAACGGCAAAGGCGCGGCAGAATCGAAAGGTTCCCGCGACGCCAAGGGCTCATCGCAACAGGAGCAGCGGCACTCGTACCGTGACGATGACAAGGGCAAAGCGAGCCGTGACGAGCGGCGCGATTACGATGACCGGCGGCTGTCCAACAATGACCGCGATCGCTTGCTGCGCCGGGTCATGAGCGAACATTATGGCGTCGAATACCTGTCCGATCGCCACCGCTACCAGTCGCTGCCGCCGGGGCTGCGCAAGAAGCTGCAGCGGGGTGGTGATCTGCCCCCGGGTTGGCGTGACAAGCTGGTCCGGGGCCAGGTGATCGACTACGACCTCTACCGCCAGGCCGAGCATCTGCCGTCGGATCTGCTCAACAAGCTGACCGGGCGCCAGGACGGCATCGAACTGCTGCGCATCGGCGACCGTATCGTCCGGGTCATGGAGGGGCGGGGTACGGTGCTGGATGTGATCGACCTCAGCGATCGCGCCCTGGGCCTGTTCGACTGACAAACCTAACCGCTACAGCGAGGGTGCTCCGGCCATGACCCCGGCGATCAAGCTGCTTAAACGCGCCAAGATTCCGTTCACACTGCACGAGTACGAGCACGATCCGGCGGCGCCGGCCTACGGGCTGGAGGCGGCGGAGAAGCTCGGACGTCCGGTGGAGCAGGTGTTCAAAACCCTGCTGGTGGCGGTCGATGGCGACGGCAAGCGGCTGGCCGTCGGGGTGGTGCCGGTGCATCTGCAGCTCGATCTGAAGGCGATTGCCACGGCGCTGAAGGTGAAGCGGGTGGCGATGGCCAAGCCCGTCGATGCGGAGCGTGCGACCGGTTATATCGTCGGTGGGATCAGTCCGCTGGGACAGAAGAAACGCCTGCCGTTGGTGCTGGATGCGTCGGCGAGCGGTCAGGCCAGTATCCTGGTAAGCGGTGGGCGGCGCGGGCTCGATATCGAGCTGGCCCCCCAGACGCTATGCGAGCTGACCGGAGGCTCGGTGGCCCCGATCGCCCGCGCTTGACGGCGCCGCTCAGCCGTCGGTTCCGCTGCGGCTACTGCTGGCGGCCGGCGAGCTCTTACGCTGGCGGCGGCGACGCACCTTGAACCTGGACGGATCCAGGTCGTGCTTGCCGAGCAGTTTGTACAGGTCGGTCCGGTTCCGCTCGGCGATGCGCGCGGCGTGGGTAACGTTACCCTCGGTGATCTGCAGCAACTTGATCAGGTAGCGGCGTTCGAATTCGGCGCGTGCCTCGTTGAACGACGGAATCACCCGCGGTTGGGTGTTCAGCTCCTCGGCGACCAGCGCCTCGGAGATCACCGGAGAGGTGCTGCCGGCCACGGCGTGCTCGATGACCGTTTGTAGCTGACGGATGTTGCCGGGCCAGGCCGACAGTCCCAGCAGGTGGATCGCTCCCGGCGACAGGTTGCGCACCCGGCGGTGCTGTTTGATCGCCTCCTGTTCCAGGAAATGACGCGCCAGCAACGGAATATCCTCCGCCCGCTCCTGCAGGGAGGGCACCTCGAGGCTCACCACGTTGAGCTGATAGAACAGCTCGTCGAGAAATTCGCCACTCAACATGGCGTGTTCGAGGTTGCGCGTCGTCGTGGCGATGATGCGGGTATCGAGGGTGTCGGCGTGATCCGCATCCCGCGCTTTGCTGCGGGTGCTCCTCAGTGTCTGCAACAGCTTGTGCTGCAGCGACTGCGGCAGGTCGCCGATCTCCTTCAATACCAGCGTACCGCCCCGCGTCCGGCTCAGCAGACCGGGCTGGTCGCTGCTGCCGACACCGCTGAACGCACCGCGGCTATAGCCGAACAGCTCGGACTCCAGCATCTGCTCCGGCAGCTCGCTGCAGTCGAGGATCTCGAACGGGGCGCGGGCGCGGCGGCTGGCGCGATGGATCGCATGGGCCAGCAGGGTCTTGCCGCTGCCCTGGGCTCCGCTGATAACCAAGCTGACGTCGGACGCCGCCACCCGGCGGGACTGATCGAGCAGCTGCTCCATCAGCGGCGTGCGGCCGACGATCTCATCGCGCCAACGCTGGTCGCGTCTTTGCCGTGCAGTGTCCAGCGCGGCTCGCACGGTATCCAGGATATGGGGCTTGTCGAACGGGGGTGAAATGAAGCCGAAAGCACCTTGGGAGGTCGCTTCCAGCGCGTCGGGTAGAATCGATTGACTGAGAATCAGGATACGTGCGATGTTGGGGTAGTCGCGCTGTACCTGTTCGCTCAGGGTCAGCCCTCTACGGCTGCCGGTTTTGGCATCGCAGAGCAGTAGCTCGATGGGCTGCTGTTCCAGGATCTTAAGTGCCTCCTCTCCGCTTGTCGCCGTCAGGACGCGGTAACCTGCTCCGAGCAGGTGGTCGTTCAGCAACTGCAGTTGTTCGGCGTTTTGATCCACCAACAATATGTGGGGGATAACGGTCATTGTTTGTAACTCCTTGCGTAACGCTCCGGGTTCCGCCCGTGGGCGCTTGGGCTCAGATCCTTTGATCCGCACGGTTACCTAACCGACACGAACACAGAGGCCTGTTTCTTTCCAGCTTGGACGATTGTAACAGGTGTTTGATTTTCCCGTTACTTTACAGTTCACGTTTGGAAACGGAAAAAAACGGCTATCAAAAGCGTAGCCGTTTTGCTCCAAAGCGTCAGTAACTGTCGCTCCAGAACAACAGCCGTGAATGCGGCTTGAGTCGCGCCGTTGCGCTACCTATCATTTCTCCATCGATGCGATGGAGAGGAAAGGATGCGTAAGCTGTTGGCCCTGGTGGCGATGCTGGTGTTGACCGGTTGTGCGACGGGGCGGAGCGGGACCGAGGCGATGGCCTATTGGCGCGGCTTGTTGCGCAGTGTCGGCGACAGTTACCTGTTCCAGCCCTGTGGCGAGACCGAGTGGCGCGCCCTGGGCGCGATACCGCCGTTATTGCAGCAGGAGTACGAACGCCAGCGGGCGGGGGCACCGGGAATCCCCATCTATATCGAGGGGTGGAGCGAGCGCTTTGGCACGCAGTGGATGCTGACGGAACCGCGGGTGATCGGCGGCGGCTTGGCGGCATGCGAGCAGTTCTACCCCGGTGTCGATCTGCATGTGGTGGGTCATCAGCCGGGCTGGCAGGTCGATCTGAACGGCGCCGAGCTGCGCTACAGCAATGTTGGCGCGCTGCAGACGCTGGTTTTCGGCTCGTCCCGGTTCATGCGCGAGGGCAGTATCTGGCGCTGGCTGGCCAAGCTGGCGGATAAACGCGGACGCACCTTCGAACTGACGCTCGAGGTAACGGATACACCCTGCCGCGATGCGTTGGGGATCTGGTACAACCTGAGCGCCTCGGCTGACCTCGACGGCACCCTCTATACCGGCTGCGCCCGCTACGGCGGACTGGAGCGGTTCAGCCTGGCGCGGCGTTACCAGACTGAACCGGGACGCTATATGCGCCAGCTGGCGCTGACATTGGCGCTCGATGGACAGGCCCGTCTGACCGACGATTATCTGAACGGCCAGCCCTTGATCGTCAGCGACGGCCGCTGGCAGTTGATGAGCGATGGACGCATGCTGCTGACGCTGTCGGCGGCGCAGGGGCAGGGCGATATACCGCTGCTCTGGTCGCGTCACGGGGACACCTTGCGTTTGGAAACGGCCGATCCGGTATACGGCAAAGGGCTGGAGTTATCGGCCGACAGTGAGCTGGAGTGGGCTGCGGACTATCGGCGCCGTCTACCCTGAACTAGCACCCGGCTGCGCACCGTTTTCGAGCCCCGTTCGGGGTGATCTCGAGTGGCGGGGCGCTTACTCTTCGAGCAGCAATGCCCGGGCATCGTTGATGCGCGCCGCGAGCCAGGCACTGCCGCCGCGGTCCGGATGGTTGCGTTGCATCAGCTTGCGGTGCGCTTCGATGATCGCCTGCCGGCTGGCGCCGGGCTCCAGACCGAGGATGGCATAGGCCTCGTCCCGGGTCATCGCCGCGCCGGATGTCTGTGGCTGGCGTTCCCGACGCTCTTGGCCCGGATCGTCCGCGCGCCACTCCTGGCCGAAACGCTTGTCGAGATAGTTCTCCAGCAGGCGTGTCGAGTCGGCATCGCTGGCGCGGCACTCCTGTAGCAGTTGCAGGAACTCCGTCTTGCTCAAGCTGCCCAGCTCCCGTCCCTGCAGATCGCCTGCGAGTACCCGGCCCTGGATGATGCCGGAGTCGTGATCGAGGCTCATCTCGATCATCCGGCTGCGCACCTGGGAGCGGTTGTTGCCGCTGGGCTGGCGGCGGCTGCTCCGGTGCCGTCCCGCCAGCAGCGGCAACAGTCGTGTCAGCAGCGGTAACAGGCGCTGGGCCAGCGGCAGCAGCAGCGCGACCAGGGCGCCGAGCCAGTGCAGACGACCGGTGATGGCGAGGAACAGCATGCCCAGCAGAATCAACAGCAGGGTCAGCTTCAGGGCCGCGCGCGTGCGGCGTTGCGCGGGCTGGCGTTGCAGCCATACCCAACCGCCGAAGGCGATCAGGGCAAACAGGATCAATCCCAGTGGATTCACATCGACTCCTCGAACGCTGCGGGCGCTAGGGCGCGTTGCGCAGCTGGTGGGTCAGTTGTAGCAGCTGGTCGCTTTTGCCGGTGGCGAACTGCTCCAGTGCGCGCAGTCCGCCGGTGGCATAGACGGCGGCCGCGGCCAGCAGTTCCCGCAATCGCGCCGCGCTGGCGGTATCGAAGGGTGCGAAGACACCGCCCGACAGACGTGCCAGCTGCCGGAACAGGCGTTCACCGGTCGGGTCCCGGCCCTCGTGGAAGGCGAATATGCGGGTGCCCTGCAGGCCCAGTTCGCCGGCCAGTTCGCACAGTGGATCCAGCGCTTCCTCGCAGCAGTCGCCGATCAGTACCACCACCTGCAGCGGGCGTTGGCGTGTCTCCGCCAGGGCGTGGCGCAGTACGCGCTCGATCTGCGTATGTCCGCCCAGGCAACTGACGCCGCACATCTGGCTGGCCAGGGCCTGGGTATCGCGGACCCAGGGGGAGACGTGAAAATCATGGAAGCCCCGGTAGTAACAGAGCTGCACATGGAGGGTGCCCAGTCGGGCGATGGCGGCAAACATCTCCGCCTGCAGCGCGCAGGCGTGGTCCCAGGTCGCCTCGCGGCTGGCGGTCGCATCCAGCGCGAACAGCAGGCGCCCCCGCGAGTCGGACGGTGCCGGCATGTGTGCCTTCTCGATGAACGCATCGATCTCGGTGCTGGAGGAGAGGGGGGTAAGCGATCTGCCCATAAGCCTGCCCATATTACGCTGTTATTCTCTCAGCAGTGTAATACGGGCTGGGCGACATGGGGTAGGCAGGGCTGGGTTCAGGCGGCGTTCTCGCTGTCGACGCCGATGTAGCGCTGGCGCTTGCGCTCTTTGACATAGTCGATATCGACCAGCACCAGGCCGTCGATACAGTAGTTGAAATCCGCATCGACGCCGAAGTCGAGGAAGCGCACGCCGCCCGGCTCGCACAGTTCGCTGTACTGCTTGTACAGGGTCGGTACCGAGACGCCGAGGAACTCCAGCTGCTCGCGCAACAGGGCGAAATCGGCGGCGTAGTCCTGGCCGTTGAACAGCCGCTGCAGCTCCACTTCGCTGTCGCGGTCGATATGGTAGGGGTTCATCGAGCGCCCCAGCTGCTCCTGGTCCGGGAAGTAGTGGCGATAGAACCAGACCAGCAGGTTCAACGCGCGTTTCGGATAACCGTTGCTGAGGCTGACCGGCCCGAACATGTAGCGCACCTCCGGGTGGCGGCGCAGGTAGGCACCGATGCCGTACCAGAGGTAATCGAGACTGCGCCGGCCCCAGTAGCGCGGCTGCACGAAGCTGCGCCCGAGTTCGATCCCCTGCTGCAGATAGGGCTGCATCTGTTCGCCGTAGCGGAACAGGCTGGCGCTGTAGAGCTGTGCATTGGCCTCGGTCAGGCTCAGGCGGCCGGCTTCCGCCAGGCGGTAGGCGCCGGCGATCTCCAGGTCCTCTTCGTCCCACAGGATCAGGTGGCGGTAGTGGCGATCGTAGCGATCCAGGTCGCTGCGCTCGCCGGTCCCTTCGCCGACACAACGGAAGGCGATCTCGCGCAGGCGACCGATCTCCTGCATCACCGCGGAGTCGTTGCGGTAGTCGAACAGGTAGATCTTCTTGCCATCCGACGTTTCGCCGAGTAACTCCGCCTCGCGCAACTCCTGCTTCAGGGCGCGGCGATCCTGGGGGTGGGCGATGGTCTTCTCGGTCTTGAACAGCGGTGTTTTCTTGCGCGCGATGCGGTACAGGTGTTTGCGCAGCAGTTTGGCCTTCACCTTGGACGCGACCGGCAGGGTATCGATCTGGCTGAACGGAATCGGCTCGCCGACCTTGATCGGCAGGGTACGCGAGCGTTTGTTGAACATCTCGTGCGCCAGCAGCAGGGCGGACATCGACTTGTTCAGCGACGACAGGCCGTAGAACAGCGCCGAGTTTTTGCCGCCGACGAAGATCGGCAGGATCGGGGCGTTACCCTTGCGCGCGAACAGCAGGAAGCCGCTGTTCCAGCTGCCGTCCTTGATGCCGGTGATACCGGCGCGGGAGACCTCGCCGGCGGGAAACACGATCACCGCCTCGTCGTTATGCAGGCACTCGACGATCCGGTTGATATCGCGTTTGCGGGTGCCGCCGTTGATGTTGTCGACGGGCAGGAACAGCGAGCGCAGCGGATCGAAGTGCAGCAACATGTCGTTGGCGATGATGCGGACATCGCGGCGCACTTCACCGACCAGTTTCAGCAGCGCCAGTCCGTCCAGCGCACCGAGCGGATGATTGGCGACGATGACGACACGGCCGGTCGAGGGGATGTTGAGGCGATCCTTGTGACTGACGCTGTAGCTGAAATTGAAGTAGTCCAGTACCCGGTCGACGAACTCGAAGCCGCTGACGCTGGCGTTGTCGCCAAGAAAACGGTTGACCTCGCTTTCATGCACCAGGCGGCGCAGGCAGAAAAGGGTGGAGCGGCGCACTGGCGCGGGCTTCTGTGCGAAGCCCGGGTACTTGGAAAGCAGTACCTGTTCGACGTTGATCTGCATCTTGAGTCCCGGTGTGTACAGAGAGTGCACACACTAAGACGCTTCGATGACACTGGATTGAACTTCAGGTGACCGCTTTGTGACGCTCCGGCGACGTCAGGGGTTGTCGCTGCCGATAGAGTCCAGCCAGGGGTCCTTGTCCTCCTTGCGTCGTCCCCGTCCCTTGCGCCGGTTCGGTTTGCCCGGTTCGAAGCGCACCTCTTCGCGCCGGTCGTGAAGTTGGCGTCGATCCTGACCCGAGCGCCGGTTGCGGCCGCTCCACTGTTCGCTGTCGTTGTTGTCCATCTTGACGGTCCATACCGCTGGTCCCGGGTGGGACTGTTGCCAAATCGATACTCCTAGAATAGCAAGTTGGTTCGATATATAGGTATCTGAGAGCTAAGTATTTTAGCGCCGTCTTGACTTGGTACGGGTTTACGTCTGTGCTGCAACAGGGGCGGTTAGAGGAGAGAGGGGATGGAGCGGCAGGAGTCTCTGAACGATCTGCAGCGGGCACTGTCGCTGCTGGAGCCGGATCTGCGCTACCGGGATGAGATTGCGGCGCTGCAGGCATGCCGGTTGGCGCTGCAGGCGCTGGTGGGCGGCGACTACGGCGTGGGTGCGCTGGTGCTGGACCGCGATCATCGGGTCTGGGGGGAGGGCGGCAATGCGATGTTGGCGCCGGAGCTGGATTCCGCTGCACATGCGGAGATGCGGGCGCTGGATGCGTTCGAGCGGCTGCAGGGGCATCCTGCGGCCACCGGCATGACCCTGCTATGCACGCTGGAGCCCTGTCCGATGTGCCTGACCCGCGCGCTGTATGCCGGGGTCGGCGAGATCGTTTACCTGGTGGAGGATGGCGCCGGTGGGATGGTGCACTGCCGCGATTCCCTGCCGCCGGCCCTGCGCGAACTGGCGCAACGGGTGTTCTATCGTCACGCCGAGGTCAGCGAACCGCTACGCGAACTGGCACGACGCCTGGCCTATGGCAAGCTGCAGGCCAATCGTGCCGCACTGCTGGCCGCGCAACGGGGGGAACTGCCCGGCGCCTAGCGGTGTCGGTTTAGTCTTTGCGGCGCAGCGCCGGGGCGGCGAAGCTGACGCCGGCCCAGCCGTGACGCATGAAGTTGCGGATATTGGCGTGGTCGTCGCCTTCGGGGGTGGCGAGTACGTCGCGGTAAAAGCGGCCGAAGCTGGCGAGTGTCTGTTCCGGGCTCAGTTGCATCAGCTGGCCGAAGGCGAATAGCTTGCAGGAGCCCTCGTTCTGGCCCGCGGCGTTATGCAGCTCACCGTTATCGAAGGCACAGGGGGTGTAGTCGAAATGTTCGGCGATCACCTGGATGCAGGTCTCGAAATCTACTGTGGCATCCGTTCCGAGTCGTTCGATCAGTTGTTCGGGGGTCATCGAAAATCCTTAG
>QKGH01000464.1 GCA_003250495.1 Marinobacterium sp. | reverse complement strand
AGATCGGCGTCGCCACCGTAACGCAGGCGGGCCATTTCACCCGGATCGGCCTCGAGCAGATCGCCGTAATTGTCGCGAATCTGCACCCCGTAGGCCGCCGGTTTGAAGAACCAGTCGAGCGGGTCCGGGGTGGCGAAGCCGGTGATCGACAGCACCCCCACATCCACCGCCGCCAGCGTGACCTGTACCCGTTCCGACAGGGCGCGAGCGCCGGCGGCCGTGACCTGCAGCGGGACCTCGATCGTCTGCTCGGGCCGCACGCTCGCCGGCAGCTCACCGAAGGCGACCTCCAGGGTCTGCTCCAGCGCCGACAGCGGCACCGGCGCGACCCCGAGCATCCGCTTCGGCAGGGTCTTGGCCGCCTTGTCCCCGGGCTGCAGCAACAGCACGCTCACATACAGGTCCGGGCGCATCCACTCCGGCTTCAGCGTCAGACTGAAGGTTTTGCCCTCGGCCGGAATCTCCACCTCCTGGCGGTAAAGCAGCCGGTCGGACTCCAGCAGTAACACCCCTTTACCGGCGGCCGGCGGGCGCACCTGGAGCCGCAGTTTGTCGCCCGCCACATAGGCCTGTTTGTCCAGTGCCAAACCGATGCGGTCGGGACGCCCGGCCATCACCTGGGACTCGGGGTCCCAGCCGGCATGGAAGCGGTAGGCGGATTGCAAGCCGCTGTCCGGATCGCGCACCTCGAGGCGGTAATAGCCCCACTCCACCGGGAAATTAACCGTCTGGCTCGCACCGGCGGCCAGGCTGAGCGTACGCTGTTCGACGGTGTAGGGGTGCTCGGAGTAGTGGCTCTGCCAGCCATCCTCGTCACTCCAGCTCCAGTGGTAGTCGCGCCGCTCACGAACCAGGCTGACCTCGAGCGCCTCGGCCGCCAGACGCTGTTCGCCGTCGGTCAGGATCAGCTCGAAGCCCGCCTGGCTGTCATAATCGACCTGCGCGTCGGCGAATAGCGGGCGGATGCCCGGCAGCTGCGGCGCCGGCAGCACCACCGTCCGGCTATGCCGCGTGACCGGGCGGCCGCCGCTGTCCAGCAGACTGACGCTGGCCTGCAGTCGCAGCGGTGCAGTCAGGCCCTGCCAGAACGGATCGACATCGATCGCGCCACGCCCCTGCTCATCCAGTGCGATCTCCTGCAGCTCCTCACGCCGCTGCAGCGTGGTGTCGTCGGGATCGCCGAACCAGTAGTCAGCGAAGGTCGGGAACGGATGCGCCTCCATCCGGCTGAGCAGCTGAGTCTGCAGCCGGTTACCGGCCGCCGGGGCACCGTACAGGTAGTCGCCCTGCACCTCGATCTGCAGTGCCGCATTCGGCTCCAGGTAGGCCTCGCTGGTCAGGGCCAGCGCCATCCGCTCCGGCAGGAAGGTCTCCACCTTGACCGGATACTCCTGCCCCGTGCCGTCCGGCAGCTGCAGTCGGAACCGCCACTCGCCGGTCGCGGCGTCGGTCGGCAGCGCCAGTCGCGCTTCGTAGTAGTTCAGGGCGTCGGGCTGCAACGTCTGGCTCGACACCACCTGCCCATCCGGCTGCATCAAGCGGGCCTCGAGCGGAATCCCCGGCACCGCCTGTCCCTGCGCCGAGCGCAGCAGCGCACTGAAGATCAGCGTCTCGCCGGGACGGTAGAGATCGCGCGGACTGTAGATGAACAGCTCCTGTGGCAGACGGGTGCGCCCCTGGACCGGGAACTCGGCCAAGTCCAGCACCGGGCCGGTCAACTTGACCAGCGAGGTGTCCTCGCCCTGGGTCAGCAGCAACAGCCGTGCCTGTGCGAGATCGGCCTGGCGCTGCGCGCCCGGTACCGGATTATCCGCGGCCACCTCCGCCCCGGTGCGCGTGGGCGACACGAATCGGGCACGTCCGTGCCGGTCGGTTTTGACCTCGCCCAGCACTCCGCCCTCCGGGCCCAGCAGCCTGGCCGACACCTCGGCCCGCGGCTTGCCATCGGACAGGCCGTTGACCTGGAGCTCCAGCGCCCCGGCATAGAGCCGCACCTGCGCACCGAGATCGGTCACCGCAAACCAGGTGGCCGGGTAGCGGTAGTCGACGCCCCCCGCCTGCCGCATCACCGCCAGGTATACGCCGCTCGCCTTCACCGCCTCGAGACCGTCCAGCGGCAAGTAACGGACGGTCCGGGTATCGGGATCGAGCGCCAGATCGAAACGCCCGGAGGCAACCAGCTGCACCTTCGGCAGCAGTTGTCGGGCATCCCAGCTGTCGAGCTGGGTGCTGCGACCGAAGCGGGCGATGAACGCCACCAGTTGGGTGGGGTCCACGCGGTAGAAATCCACGTCCACCTGGTCCACATTGACCGCCATGACCGGCAACCCCTGGCGCAGCCGGTGCGCCAGCAGATTACCGCGCCCGGCAAACCCGAGGGCCGCCTGCACCTCGGGGATCTCGACCCGGTCGGCGCTGTTACTGCCGAGCACGCTGCCATTGGCCGCCTCTAGCCCGGACTTGACCTCGACGATATAGCTCTTGCTGGCCTGTCCGCCGATAAAATAGAGCACCCGGCCCCGCGGGTCCGCGACCCACTGTCCACGCGGCTGGTCGCCCCCCTCGGTAACGATCGACAACCACTGCTCGAAGGGCCGGTCCAGCGCCAACGGCGTGGACAGGGTCACCGCCGGCACCTGGCGCCCCTCCCGGTTCTGCACGCTGATATCCAGCACCGTCAACGCCACTCGCTGCGCGGCATTGTGGCTGACCGCCGTCGTTTCGGCAGGGGTTTCGGCGGGAGGAGTCGTCGGGGGATGGGTATCCGTCCCTTCCGGGGTGGAATCATCCGAACAGCCTGCCAATAGCAGGGTCAACAGTGACGTCAGCGCCAAGGCGCGTAGCAGTGGGGGCATTACGATCTCCTATCGAGCATTACCGCTCCGGAGCGAGCCAAAGGGGCCGTAGCGGGCGAGTCCTATCGCCGAAGGATAATGCCGAGCGGACTATGCCTTGGCAACCCCAGCCCCCTTCACTGGTCGACGATCGCGCGCAGGCGACATCCCGGTTGCAAAACGCTGCATATAAGAGACAGGCATGGCGGCCAACCCTGGC
>QKGH01000044.1 GCA_003250495.1 Marinobacterium sp. | reverse complement strand
CTCAGCCCGCCGTCCTGCCAGTCGGCCCGGTCCAGGTGCTGACGCACCAGTGCCACTTCGTCGGCGCTCAACAGCTGTGAAATCGGTAGGATCACCGGTCACCTCGAAATTGGGTTGCGCAGCGGGAGTCGGCCGCACCTGCGACCGCCCCCGCGCGACTGTGGTTAGAACTTGTAGTTCAGGGTCAGGTTGGCGGAACGGGCATCGCCCAGGTAGACGATGCTGCCGCCGCGGTAGACCGCGGTGTAGTACTCCTCATCCGTCACGTTCTGGATGTTCGCGCGCAGGCTCAGGTTCTTGTTGAACTGGTAGCTGGCGAACAGATCGTAGACGGTGTAGCTGGGCAGCTCGATATCGCCGCTGCTGCCGGCATCGGGCTGGCCGCCGAAGATCTCGCTGGAGTAGGTCGCGGTGCCGCCGAAGGCGAAGGCCGGCGTCAGCTGATAGCGCAGCTGGGCGTTGGCGCTCTTCTCGGCGAAGTTGGCCTTGGGCTTGCCGACATTGTCGGCGTCGTAGGATTCCAGGGTTTCCGAATCCATGATCGCGATGCCGATCTGTCCGCTCAGCTTGGCGGTGATGTTGCCGGACAGCCCCAACTCGACCCCTTCGACGCGGTTCTTGCCGGTGTTCAGGCTGCCGCCGGAGACGTAGGAGTCGTTGCCGCCCTCGATAACATCGTCCTTGGTGGTGCGGAACACCGCCGCGGTCAGCAGCAACCGGTTGTCGAACAGGTTCCACTTGGTCCCCAGCTCCAGGTTGGTGGACTGCTCCGGATCGGCATTGGAATAGTTGCCGTCGGAGTCGGTGCACAGGCCGCCGTAACCGCAGTTGGTGCCGGCGTCGGCTTCGCCGCCGTTGATGTTCGAGGAGGTGCTCCAGCTGGCGTAGACGTTGCCGCTCTCCCAGGGCGAGTAGACGACACCGAAGTGGCCGTTCCAGAAGCTGTCGTCATAGCTGTAGGTCGTGGCCGGCGTGATGCTGCCGTCGCGCCCGGTGCTCTGGGCCTTGTCCAGCTCGTAATCGAAGCGGTCGTAGCGCAGGCCGGCGAAGATCTCCCAATCCTCGTTCAGCGTGACGGTATCCATCAGGTAGAAGGAGAGCGTTTTCAGATCCAGCGAACTGCTGACATCGCTGCGGCTGACCGAACCCTGCCACAGACCGTTATCGGCATTGTAGGGATCGATGGTGAAGCTGTTGTCGGTGGTGACGCTGTAGTTACCGGCATCGACTCCCTCCTTGGCCAGCTCGACACCCACGACGATGCTGTTGCGCTTACCGAACAGCTCCCTGTCGATCAGCAGGTTGGTCTGGTTACCGAAGTAGTCGTTCTCCTGCCAGCCGGTGAAGTTACGCAGACCGTTGGTGAAACGGGCGCTGTAAGCGGTGGTGATGTACTCGTTGACGGTCTCGCCGAAACGGGTCTTGTTCTCCAGTCTGACGCCCGGGCCGAAATCCTTTGCCAGCGTCAGCGTGAAGATATCCGCCTCGCTGTTCTGGAAATCGAGCCCGTCCTGGCCCACGTAGTCGTACTTGAGGAAATCGCCGCTGGTCCGATCCAGCGCATAGCCCAGGTCGGCGCGATCCTTGCCGCGGAAGTAGTAGTAATCGGCGGATACCGTGAAATCGCTGGTCGCCTGGTAGACGCCGGACAGCAGCGCGCCGTGACGCAGCTCGCCGGCCGGGGAGCGGTCGGGCACATCCGCTTCGGAGTAGAGGACATTTAAGCGTACCGCCAGGTCGTCGCGCAGCACCTTGTTGGTGTCGACGGTGTAGCGCTTGTAATCGTCGCTGCCGAGGCCGCCCTGCAGGGTGGTGAAATCATCCTCCATGCTGGCCTTCTTGGTCACCGTGTTGACCGAGCCGCCGGTGGAGCCGCGCCCGGCGAAGGTGGAGCTCGGCCCCTTGGAGATCTCGACCTGCTCCAGCGCGAAGGTCTCGCGGGTGATCATGCCCGGCTCGCGCAGGCCGTCGGTGAACACGTCGCTGCGCGCCTCGTAGCCACGGATGATGTAGCGGTCGCCAAACGAGTTACCGCCCTCGCCGGTCCCCAGCGTAATCCCCGGCTGGGCGCTGAGCAGATCCTTCAGCTCGGTTTTGCCGGACTCTTCGATGGCGGTCTTGGTCAGCACCGTCATCGTCTGCGGGGTATCGGCGATATCGCGGGTATGGCGGCTGTCGGACAGCTGCTTGGCCTTGTACGGCGCGCCCGGTTCGGCATAGGGGTTGGCATCGGCCGCCACCTGCTCCTCTTCGATCACCAGCTTGTCCAGCGCCACCTCCTCGGCATAGGCGCTGTTCAGCATCGCCGCGGAGATCGCCAGCGCCAGCGTACTGCCGACGGCGGACGGCGCACGCAGTGAGTACTCCCGGGTCAACGTCGAGTTCGACTTACGATATTGTTCAGCCATGTATCTTCCTTTTTTCAGACATAGAACATGCGTCACCATCGATTTTTCGATAGCGGGACGAGTGTCGATTTATTGATATTTGCGCTTGCGGCCTGTCCGCTTGCGCCGGCGTTGACAGACTTTTTCTGTTGTTATGATTTATCTTGCAGTGAAAATTCGACCGGTAGTTTTATCGTCAAACGCTGCTGCGTCATCTGCTCAGGAAAAGGCGGCAACGGCTGTGCCTTTTTCAGCATATCGAGTACCGCCTCATCCAGACGTTTAAACCCGGAGCTTTCAGCGATGGAGAAACTTAATACGGCACCACTGCGGTCCAGTTCGAATGCCAGCTTGACGATCCCCTCCTCGCCCCGCCGCCGCGATGCCACCGGGTAACGCTTGTGCCGGGCCAGCTTCGAGGCCAGCAGCGCAAAGTAGGAGCGCTGCGCCGCCGGACTGCCTCCGGTCGACAGGGCGTTGGCTTTACCGGTGCTCATTTTGCGCTGCGCCTGGTTAGGCTCGGCGGCCGTGGGCTTGGCTGCGGCCTGGGGCACGACGCGCGCGGGCACCGGCTCTGTTTTCTCCGGCTGCGGCTTAGGTTCCGGCTTGCTGACCGGCTTGGGCTCTGGCTTGGACTTGACCCTCAGTTCGGCCTGCTGCCTGGCGG
>QKGH01000086.1 GCA_003250495.1 Marinobacterium sp. | reverse complement strand
CCGGCAGGTGCTGGAGATCCGCCGCGAAACCATCGGCTACGTGAGCCAGTTCCTGCGCGTGATTCCGCGCGTGCCGACGCTGCAGGTGGTGATGCAGCCGCTGCGCGAGCGCGGTGTCAGCGAGGCGCTGGCGCGCCAGCGTGCCGGTGCGCTGCTGGAGCGGCTGCATATCCCGTCCCGACTCTGGTCGCTGCCGCCCGGTACCTTCTCCGGCGGCGAGCAGCAGCGGGTCAATATCGCCCGCGGTTTCGCCGCCGACTATCCGATCCTGCTGCTGGACGAACCTACCGCATCGCTGGACCGCGGCAACGCCCAGGTCGTCATCGAACTGGTGCGCGAGGTACTGACCAACGGCGTGGCGGTGGTGGGGATCTTCCACGATGCCGAGGCGCGTGCCGCCCTGGCGAACCGGATCTTCAACGTTAATTCACGGCCGGACCCGCTGGGTGCGGAGGCTGCCGGGGACAGGAGTCCAGCATGATACTGACCAACGCCAAGCTAGTACTCGATGACGAGGTGGTCGAAGGTTCGCTGCAGGTGCGCGATGGCCGCATCGCGAGCATCGACCCGGGACGCAGCCAGCTGCCTGAGGCGATCGACTGCGGCGGCGGCTACCTGCTGCCGGGCATGGTCGAGCTGCACACCGACAACATGGAGAAGCATTTCACCCCGCGCCCCGGTGTGGCCTGGCCTAGCCTGCCGGCGTTCAAGGTACACGACGCGCAGATGATCAGCGCCGGTATCACCACCGTGTTCGATGCGATCTCGGTGGGCGACGTGATCGAGGGCAGCGAGCGGATCAACAACCTGAACCGCATGGCGCAGGCGCTGCGCGAATGCCGCGAGCGTGGCCTGGCGCGGGCCGACCACCAGCTGCACCTGCGCTGCGAGGTCAGCCACGAGGACACCCTGAACAACTTCGTCACCCTGGCCGAGCGCCACAGCCCGCGCCTGGTATCGGTGATGGATCACTCGCCGGGGCAGCGCCAGTTCGCCGATATCGGCAAGTACCGGCAGTACTACCAGGGCAAGTACAAGCTGTCCGATAGCGAGATGGAGGCGTTCATCCTGCGCCAGACCGAGGCCAGCCGCCGTTTCAGCGCCAGCTATCGGCAACAGATCTGCGACCTGTGCAACGCACGCGGTATTCCGTTGGCCAGCCATGACGATGCTACCGCGTCCCACGTGGCCGAGTCGCATGCCTTCAACATGGTGATCGCCGAGTTTCCGACCACCCGCGAGGCCGCCGCGGCCGCCCACGGCCATGGCATGGCAGTACTGATGGGGGCGCCCAACGTGGTACGCGGCGGCTCCCACTCCGGCAATATCGCCGCCCATGAGCTGGCTGCGGCCGGGGTGCTGGATATCCTCTCCAGCGACTACTACCCGGCCAGCCTGCTCGATGCGGCGTTCGCGCTGGCGCAGAACCCGGATAACGGGTACCACCTGCCGCAGACGGTGGCGATGGTCAGCCGCAACCCAGCGCGGGCGGCGGGGCTCGACGACCGCGGTGCGCTGAGAACGGGGCTGCGGGCCGACCTGGTCTGGTGCGCCCCGCAGGGCGAGCATGTGCATATCCAGCATGTCTGGAAAGATGGCGCGCGGGTGTATTGAGGCATGGCCTACGTCTACTACCTGATGGGGCCGTCGGGCAGCGGCAAGGACTCGATCCTCAGCGGCCTGCGTGCGCGGCTGGCGCAGGCGGGCGCTCAGCGGGTGCTGATCGCCCACCGCTACATCACCCGCCACTGGCAGTCCGGCGGCGAGAACCATGTCGAGCTGAGCGAGCGGGAGTTCGAGCAGCGCGTGCGCTCCGGCCTGTTCAAACTGCACTGGCAGGCCAACGGCTGTCGCTACGGCGTCGGCGTCGAGGTGGAGGGGTGGCTCGCGGCCGGACACTCGGTGTTGATCAACGGCTCCCGCGCCCATCTGGCGGCGGCTCGCGAGTGTTTCGGCACGCGGCTGGTGGGCATTCTGGTCTGTGTCGATCGCGAGCTGATGCGGCAGCGTCTGCTGCAGCGCGGGCGGGAGGATGCCGCCGAAATCGAGCAGCGGCTGCAGCGTAACCGGCAGTTCGCCGATCACCTCGCCGGCCAGTGCCTGCTGCTGACCAATGATGGCGAACTGAACGACGCGGTGCTCAGGCTGGAGCAACTGATCGAGCGCCATGAACGGATCGGCGTCGATGTTTGAGATCGAACTGCTCGGTACCGGCAGCGCGGCCCAGGTGCCGGTCTGGGGTTGCGATTGCATCGCCTGTGAGCGGGCCCGGGTCGAGCCGCAGCGGCGCCGGCACAGTGCCAGCCTGGCGCTGCACACGCCGGACGGCGTGACCCTGGTCGATGCGGGGCTGATGGACCTGGCCGAGCGTTTCCGCTTCGAGACGATCCGCCGGGTGCTGCTGACCCATTTCCATATGGACCACGTGCAGGGGCTGTTCCCGCTGCGCTGGTCCGAGCGCGCGGAGCGGATTCCGGTTTATCGCCCCGACGACCCCCAGGGCTGCGACGACCTGTACAAGTATCCGGGGGTGTTCGCGTTCCAGCCGCCGCTGCAGCCATTTAGCCCGCTGGCGTTCGACGACTTCACGCTCACCGCACTGCCGCTGCACCACTCGCGCCCCACCTTTGGTTACCTGATCGACCTGGCAGGCGGTTACCGGGTAGCCTATCTGACCGATACCGTCGGTCTGCCGGAGGAAACCCGCGCCTATCTGGCGGCACGGACACCGCAGCTGGTGCTGCTCGACTGCAGCGAGCCGCCGCGGGAGCCGGCACCGCGCAACCACAACGACCTGACCCGGGCGTTGCAGATCCATCGGCAGCTGGGCGCCGGGCGGACGATCCTGACCCATATCGGCCATCGCCTCGATAGCTGGCTGCTGACGCAGTCGTACGAGTTGCCGGCGGGGGTCGAGTTGGGCAGGGATGGGCAACGGCTGCGCTGTCCGCCGTGTTAAGGTCGGCCGCAAGGCGCGGTAAAAATAGTCAGAGCTGAGGGAAGGCGATGCTTGGAGCAGGGTTGGCGCTGACGCTGTCGGTGGCGATGCACGTGACTT
>QKGH01000488.1 GCA_003250495.1 Marinobacterium sp. | reverse complement strand
CCGTCGCCAGCCGGTCGGCGTCGAAGCGCTGCGGCCGCGCCCAGAAGCGCAGCGGCAGCAGGCGGGCAGTCAGCCAGGCGCTTAGCTTCGCCAGCGGGCGCAGCTCGGCGAGCAGGTCCTCGATATACAGGGCACCAGGCACCTGCGGCAGGTTCGGCAGCCGCTCGATGAAGGTGCGGGCGGTAATGACCTGGTCGATCGCGCAGCTGCGCAGGGCGTGGCTCACGCTCTTTTCGCCGGCGGTGTAGTTGAGGTTGACCGGCACTTTGCCGTCCAGGGTCAGCGCCAGGTTGGCCAGCGCGCCGCCGGCGCCCGGCGGCAGGCAGACCCCGACCATCTCCTTGCCGCCGCACTTTCGGCGCAGGCGGGTGGCGAGGGCGACGGCGGCGGTCAGCGCCTGGCCATAGCTCAGCTGTTTGCCCGTGGTGTCGGCGATGGCCGGGTAACGCCAGTTTTCGCGCGCGGTCTCGGCGAACAGTTCGCCGAGGCTGCGGCGGCAGGGCTTGCGGGCCTCGAACCAGGCGCAGGAGAGTTCCATCACCGCCAGGCGTACCTGCTCGGCGCTGCTGCCGGTCGCGAGTGTCTCGCCGAACAGCACCGTCACCGGATAGGGGCGCAGCGACGGCAGGCGGGAGAGGAGCTTGCCGTGGGCGTAGGAGAGGATGCTCCCCCAGGCGCCGCCGATGTAGATCGGGATGACCGGATGGTCGCTCCCTTTGACGATCCGCTCGAAACCGCCCTTGAACTCGTTGAGCATGCCGTTGCGGGTGATCGCCCCTTCGGCGAAGATGCAGACCAGGTAGCCGTCGTCAAGCGCCTGGCGGGCGTCACGGATAAAGGTCAGCAGCTCCTTCTTGCCGTCGTTGGCTGAAACCGGGATTACCCCCATCAGCCGAAACAGCGGCCGCAGCAGCGGGGTGTTGAAGATCTGCCGCTCCATCACGAAGCGGATGCGACGCTGCGAGGTGGCGATCAGCAGCAGCGCGTCGACCCAGGAGACATGGTTGGCGATCAGCAGCGCGCCCCCCTCGACCGGCAGGTTGTGGCGACCGACGACGTTGAGGCGATAGCAGAGGCGCATCGTCAGCAGGGCGATGAAGCGCAGCAGGAAATCGGGGAGGATGAGCAGGGTCAGCAGGGTCAGCAGCAGGGTGACGGCCGCCAGCAGCGAGAAGGCGCCTCCGGGTGAAACCTGCAGCGGGCCGGAGAGCAGCCAGAGCAGGACGGAGGCGGCCAGTGCTCCGCACCAGCTGAGAAAGGCAGCGGTCGCCTGGATCTCGCCACGGCGGCCGGCGGGGCTGCGCCACTGGATGAATGCCTGCAGCGGGACGATGAACAGGCCGGCGCTGATGCCGAACAGCGCGATCAGGGCCAGCACCGAAGGCAGGTGCGGCGGCACGATGTGCAGGCCGAAGGCGGCCACGGTCAGGCCGGCGGCGCCGATCGGCACCACGCCGAATTCGACGTTGCGCCCCGAGAGCTTGCCGGCCAGCAGCGAGCCGAGGCCGATGCCGAGGGCGGCGGCGACGAACAGGTAGCCGCTCTGCTCCTGGCTCAGGCCGAGACGGGTCATGCCGTAGGGGAGGAGGTTGAGCTGGCAGAAGGCGCCGACGAACAGGAAGTAGGCGGCGCCGAAGATCGCCAGCCGCAGGTAGCGGTCGTCGCCCAGGCTGCGCAGGGTGCGCCAGTAGCTGAGCGGCGAGGCGACCAGCGGCCGGTCCGGCGCCCCCACCGGGGTTTTCGGCAGCTTGCGGGCCAGCAGCAGGCCAGCCACGGCGATGCCGACCCCGGCGTAAAGCGCCCGGTCGTAGCGGCCGCCGGCGAGCTGCACCATCAGCGGCGCCAGCGCGGTGCCGGTGACGATGGCGAGAAAGGAGAACATCTCCAGCAGGCTGTTGGCGTGCGACAGCTGCTCGCGGGCCACCAGCTCCGGCACCACGCCGTACTTGGCCGGGGCGAACAGCGTGCTGTGGCAGCCGAGCAGGAACACCGCCAGGTAGAGCAGCGCCTCGCTCTGCAGCGCGGCACCGGTCACCGCCAGCAGCGTGATCGCCACTTCCAGCCCCTTGACCACCACGATCAGCCGGGTCTTTGTCAGCCGGTCGGCCAGCGAGCCGGCCAGGGCGGAAAAGAGCAGGAACGGGGCGATGAACGCAGCGCTGCCGCAGGCGGCGATGGTGGCCGCCCGGTCTTCACCGTGCAGGCCGATCAGGAAGAAGATGATCACCAGCTTGATCAGGTTGTCGTTGAGCGCGCCCAGCGCCTGAATCAGGTTGAGGCGGCGGAACGGGGCGGTGGTCTCCGGCGGAGTTTCATGGCAGTTCATGATCAGTGTCCTTCGGGCAGGCGAAGCACCTGCGGGGTGTTGGTGAGGATGCTGCGGGGCATGCCGAGCGCCAGCTTCAGCTGCAGGCTCTGGTCCCAGGGGTTGTCGATCTTCGCCAGGGTGCGGATAGCCGGCAGCGGCAGCCGGCCGAGCTGGAACCAGGGCGAGGTCAGCCCGGTGCAGGGCAGCGGCATGTCGGTGCCGAAATGCAGGCGCGGGTGGAGTTCGGGGCGGGCGAGGATTTTCTGCAAGTGGCCGAGGCGATTGATCTGGGTCAGCGCCGAGATGTCGGCGTGCAGGTTGGGGTAGGCGGCGGCCAGCTTCAGGAAACGGTCGAAGTTGCGCTCGCCGTCGTTGCGGCCGTTGCTGGCGCTGTGGGCGGCGATCACCGTCACCCCCTGCTCGAGGGCCAACCGCAGCCGCTGCGGATCGGCGAGGCGGTTGTCGGTGCGGGTGAACGACTCCTCGTTGCCGGTGTGACTGAGCAGGGGGAGTTTCAGTTCGGCGAGGCGCCGGTAAAAGGGGGTCAGCGCCGGGTCGGCCGGATCGAAACCCTGGATCGACGGCAGCCACTTGAGCAGCACCGCGCCGGAGAGCGCGGCGATCTCCAGCTGGTCGAGGGCGTCGCGGCGTTTGGGGTTGACGCTGGCGCCGAGCAGCAGGTTGGGGTGGCGGCGGCTGGCGGCGGCGACGAAGTCGTTGGGGATGTAGAGTTCGCTGGCGTCGAGGTCGAGACCGCCCCGGTCGTCGACGGCGCCGTCGAGGGCGAAGATCACCGCCTTGTCGACCTGTGCCGACTGCGCCAGGCGCTCCGACATCCGCTGCAGCACCAGCATGTCGCCCTCGCGCTGCAGGTCGGCGGCGCTGACGCCGAAGGCCTTGAGATAGAAACGGAATTTCCAGCTGTCGCGCAGCCGCGGCGCGACATGGCAGCCGCTCCCTCCCGCGCCGATGCCGGCGCCGTGACAGTGAATATCGATAACCGGTGTGCATTTCATGACACTCTCCCTTGCGTGTAGACGATTATCCCTATCGCAGGAGTTGTGCCGAAAATAAGTTTATAGAATAACTTGCTGAAATTACGTAGGAATAATTCAAGTATTGGTTTTCTGGCAGGACGACTACAGTGGAGTGTTGACATGAAATGTACATCGCCTGTACATTTCGTGAATGAAAAAACCAATCAAGCTAAATGACGCCGATCGTCAGCTGCTGGCCCGGGTCTCGGCCGCAGCCTTCGCCAACCCCTTCGGACCGGAGCGCGAAGCGCTCGACCGCGCCATCGCCGGCGTCGCCGGGCCGATCGATCGGGATGCGCTCTATGACCGCGCCATCGATCGCGCCGAGCAGACCCTGCAGCGCCTCGCCGCCGCCGGCCCGGTCGATCCGCGCCGCTATCAGGCCGAGGATCGCGAGCTGCTGCGCAACGTCTGCCTGTTCGACGTCTATCACCGCTTCCGCTCCCCCTTCGATACCTTCATCCGCGAGCAGGTCGCCGCCGGCGACACCCCGTGCAAGGCGGCGTTCGCCGGCGAGATCCTGCGCCAGCTGGCGCAACTCGGCTTCGCGCCCGAGGAGGCGCTGCGCTACTTCGCGATCTTCTACCAGATGCGCCGTGCCTTCTACTTCATCGAGACCACCCTCAACGGCCGCTCGCCGTCGATGAACGGACTGCGTCTGCAGCTCTGGAACAGCATCTTCACCAGCGACATCCATCGCTACGAAACCCTGCTCTGGGACCGGATGGAGGACTTCTCCACCCTGCTGCTCGGCGAGACCGGCACCGGCAAGGGGGCGGCCGCCGCCGCCATCGGCCGCTCCGGCTACATCCCCTTCGACGAGCGCAAGGGCTGCTTCAGCGAGAGCTTCACCCGCAACTTCATCCCGCTCAACCTGTCGCAATACCCGGAGGCGCTGATCGAGTCGGAGCTGTTCGGCCACCGCAAGGGGGCGTTCACCGGCGCCATCGCCGACCACGCCGGGGTCTTCTCCCGCTGCACCCCGCACGGCTCGATCTTCCTCGATGAAATCGGCGACCTGTCGGTGCCGGTGCAGATCAAGCTGCTGCAGGTGCTGCAGGAGCGCAGCTTCTCGCCGGTCGGCAGCCACGACCGGCAGCGCTTTCACGGCCGGGTCATCGCCGCCACCCACCGCCCGCTCGACAGCATGCGCCAGAGTGGCCAGTTTCGCGACGACTTCTACTACCGGCTCTGCAGCGACGTCATCGCCGTGCCGACCCTGCGCCAGCGGCTGCGCGAGGAGCCGGGCGAGCTGGCGGAACTGGTACGGGGGATCCTGCGGCGGATGCTCGGCGACGACAAGCTCGGTGCTTTCGTCTGCGCGGTGCTTTCCCGGTCGGTGCCGGCCGATTACCCCTGGCCCGGCAACGTCCGCGAGCTGGAGCAGGCGGTGCGACGCATCCTGGTCACCGGCGATTTTCGCGGCGAGGCACCGCGCCAGGCCACCGACGCCCGGCAGCAGCTGCAGGAGGCGATCGAGGCCGGCACGATCGGTGCCCGCGAGCTGCAGTCCGGCTATTGCCAGCTGCTGTACCGGCGATATGGTACTCTTGAAGAGGTCGCCCGGCGCACCGGCCTCGACCGGCGCACGGTCAAGAAGTGCGTCGAGGCCGCCAGCCAGGGCTAACGGCCGTTCGTTGCCGAAGAAGAGGTCGCATGATTTTTCGCATCACCCTGCTGTGGATTTTCGGCCTGGTCACCATCGTCCCCTACGGCACCTACCACCTGCTGTTTACGGCCGAGCGGGACGAGTACGCGCTGCTGATCACCCTGGTGCTGTTCTGGATCTTCGGTTTCTGGGGGGTGGTCGGGCCGCTGGTCTCGGCCTGGAAGGTGCGGCAGGTGTTCAGGGCCTTGGAGACGGCCGCGTCGCGGGAGAAATTCCTGGAAGTCCTGCGCAGCGCCGATTCCCGCGAGGTGGCCATCGACCTGATTGCCAGCGAGAACCGTATTCCGAAGTTCCTGGCGAAAAAAATCTATGCGTTGGCGATGAAACGGCTGACTGCCGAAGTCAGCGCGCCGGCGCAGGACGTTTCCGGCGCGGACCGGCATTGAGGGGGAGGAGACGATGCGCATAGTGGTACTGGACAGCTACACCATGAACCCCGGCGATCTCGACGATACGCCGCTGCGGGCGCTCGGCGACTGCGATATCTACCCGCGCACGCCGCCGGAGCATGTGTTCGAACGTTGCCTGGGGGCCGATATCGTCCTGACCAACAAGGTGGTGCTCTCCGCCGAGCATTTTCACCAGCTGCCGCAGCTGCGCTACATCGGCGTGCTCGCCACCGGCACCAACGTCGTCGACCTGGAGGCGGCGCGCCGGCATGGCATCGTCGTCACCAACGTCCCCGCCTACAGCACCGCGTCGGTGGTGCAGATGGTCTTCGCGCTGCTGCTGGAGATGACCCAGCAGGTCGGCCTGCATAACAGCAAGGTGCAGCAGGGGGAATGGCAGCAGTGCGCCGACTTCAGCTTCACCGTCGCGCCGCTGGTCGAGCTGCAGGACAAGACGCTGGGGATCATCGGTTTCGGCAGCATCGGCCGGGGGGTGGCGGCGGTGGCCCGGGCCTTCGGCATGAAGGTGCTGGTACACACCCGCACGCCGTCGGCGGTGGGGACGGGGGTGCTGCACACCAGCCTCGATAACCTGTTCGCGCAGAGCGACGTCATCAGCCTGCACTGCCCGCTGACCCCGGACAGCCACCACCTGGTCAACAGGGCGCGGCTGGCGCAGATGCGCCCCGGCAGCTACCTGATCAACACCGGCCGCGGGCCGCTGGTCGATGAAAGGGCGCTGGCCGCAGCCCTCAAGTCGGGGCACCTGGCCGGCGCGGCGGTCGATGTATTGAGCGAGGAACCGCCACGCCAGGGGAGCCCGCTGCTCGGCGCGAACAACTGCATCGTGACGCCGCACATCGCCTGGGCGACCACGGCCGCCCGGCAGCGGCTGCTCGACACCGTCATCGCCAACATCCGGGCGTTTATCGACGGCAAGCCGGTCAACCAGGTCAACTGAGCGGAGCCGGACTACTCGAAAAGCTCATCGAGCCCGCGCGCTTGCAGCGAGCGGGCTTTTTTCAGCTGCTCGGCGCTCAGCACCTTGCGGGCATCGGCCAGCGCCCGGACGTGGCGCAGGTGCATGTCGCCCTCCAGCTTCTCCATCTTGCGGATCAGCGGTTCGACCGCATCGAGCGACCAGTCGTCGCCCTCGAGCAGGTCGGACAGCTCCAGGCGGACGATGCGCGCCTCGGCGGCGGTGCGGATGTTGTCCTTTTCGCACTCGGAGCGGATGGCTTTCAGCTTCGCCACCTGCTTGGCGCTCAGGTCCAGCGCCTCGGCGCGGTCGAGGTACATCGAGTGCGCCATGTGCTGGTGCATCATCCCCATCCCCATGCCTCGCCCCATGCCCATGTTCGGCATCGCGTCGTTCATCTGCCGGCACGGCGGCTCGTTGTTCATCATCCCGTGCATCTGCGGACCCATCCCCTGGCCCATGCCTTGCCCCATCCCCATCATTTCCGGACCTGGCCCCGGATCGGCGGCCAAGGCCGGTGACGCCAGGAATGCGAGCAACAGGACGATAGCCGGAATCGAAAAACGCTTCATGGTTTCCTCCCTGGAAGGTGTTTGAAAGATGTTGTCGGTGCTGGCAAGTATACCCTATGGCGCGGGGATGGCTGGGGGCGGGGAAAAACGACAGCGGCGACCCCGGGTGGGGTCGCCGCTGGAAGGTTGTCGGTCAGGGAACCGGCTCAGGGCTCGGTGACGACCTCGATGAAATAGGCGGGATACTCCGTTGTTGAACCGGGTTCCGATGCGATTTGGATGTAATTGTCGGTGCCGCCCGGCGACAGGTAGCTGACGGTGAGGGTCGGCGTAGGGGCGGCGATCCCCTCTGCGCTGACCAAGGTCTCGGCAGTATAGGTGGCCTTTGCCAGCTCGGTAGTTGCGTTGCCGCCATACACGGTGACAATCGGTTGCAGGGTCGAGCCGAAGCCGTCAAGATCGTGCGCTTTTCGAGACGCCGGCGCCTTGGCATAGACGTTGATGGTGACCAGCTTGCCGGCTGCCGGCGGGGTGAAGCGGAAGGAGTCGGCCGCATCGCCCACGCCCAGAATCCCTGCCCCGTAGCCGTTATTGTCCAGATCTTCGGGGGCCGCACTGGGCAGGTTGTTTGAGCCGACATTCTGCTCGACAGTAAAACCATCGACGGCTCCGAAGCTGGCAGCGCGCAGTCGGTTCAGCGAGAAGGTGTAATTTGTGGGTCCGGGAATCGGGCTTTGCGGGGTGAATTTCAAATAATAAGCCAAAGGGGCTGCCTGGCCTGCAGCGGCGTCGGCTTCGAGGATCGTGCGGATGGTAAAGGCCCCCGGACCGGTGACAGAATACTTGGTGGGGAGGGTTGCGGCTGCCGGGGCCGAGGCCCGCAAGGGCTTGGCTGTGTTCGTCGCAAACAGTTCCACGTACACCCCGTTGGTTTCATCGTCGGCGTTGGTTCCGTCAAAGACCTGCAGCTCCAGCACGTCGCCCGGCGTGGCGGTGAATGTGAACCAGTCTTCCGGGTCGAGGCTGGCCCCCACATCCTCGACGACCGTATCGCCATAGGCAATAGCGTCGGCGGTGCCGAAGGTGTTGTTGGCGGTTCCTCCCCCTCCTGCGAGCTCACCGGTCGCCAGTCGGCCAATGCCGGCGTTGATGGTTGCGGTCAGAAAATAGTCGCTGCTGCCGGTACTGATGGCTTCGTTGACTTCCAGCAGGTAGTCACCGGCGGTTGTCAGTTTGTAGCAAAGCTTCGGGTCGGAAAACAGATAATCGTCGATATCGATGTCAAGACCGTCGGCAAGGATCGCGGCCGGAGTCGGGTTCAGGCCGCTGTAAAGCACCAGGGTCGGATCGAAATAATCGGTATCGCCCATGAAGCGACCGTTGCGAAAGGCGGTGACCTCGAAACAGGCGATGGTCGGCGTGCTGACGTTGAATCTATAATAGTTGGGTGCAGCGGGTACCGTGCTGGTGTAATGGTCGTAGATGGTGGTGCTGCCGGTTACTGCAATCGCATTGCCAGGGGTGGTGTTGTCGGTTGCCAGCGCGGTGGCGTCGACAGGAGTGGCGACGGTTTGCAGCCGCAATGAATAGACGCTGCCGAAACCCAGGTTATCGGTGCTGACCGCGATGTAGTAGGTGCCAGTCTGCGGAATGCGGAACAGGGGGATATCCAGATCATGCTTGCCCCATCCGTAGTAATCCCAGCTGAAGAGACTGCCGCCCAGGGCACCGGAATAGTCATGCTCCAGGTACAGGTCCATGGTGCCGGGATCCGTGCCCGGGCGATAGATGCGCAGCAGCGGAATGGAATTGTTGTTGGCCCAGGTGAGATGGTCGGTCAGAATGTCCCAGGACTCAAAGTCGCGGCGGGTGGCAAAGATCTCCAGCGCGTAGAGATCGCCGGCAGTGGCGTTCGGGATGCGATAATATTTCACTCCGGCGCTTTTCAACGAGTCCGACTGAACCACCAAGGGGGTGATAACAGGCGCTTCAGCGTCAGGCGGTATCGGGATGCCGGTAGTAAAACGCTCGGTCCCCCCGCCGCCACCGCAGGCGAACAGGGCAATCGTCAGAAGGCAAAGCAGGGTTATGTGAATGGTGCGGGTTACAGGTTTCACGGCAGCCTCCAGGGAGCTGGTGTTGTCGAAATGTGTGTGGTCCAACTTTTATACCGTATGGGAGAGGGGGTTGTCCAGCGCGGGTGCGCAGGGGAAAATGTGCATACCAGCGTTGAGACGGAGGCAATCTTCGGTTACACTAGACGCCTAAATCCTTTTCATGAGGAGGTTTATTGTTATGTCGATCAGTGAACGCAAAAAAGAATTGAAGCGGCGTCGGCAACGGCGCAACAAGCGTCTGAAGGCACGGGGTCGCGAGGAGCTGCAAACTCAGGGCCGGAAGGTGACCGTGAGCAAAGCGGCGGCAGCGGCCGTCAAGGGGGAGGCAAAACCGGTGGTGAAGAAGCCGGCCGCGAAGAAGGCCGAGGCTGCCGAGGAAAAACCGAAGAAAGAGCCGGCGAAAAAGCCGGCGGCCAAGAAGCCCGCCGCCAAAAACGAGGCGGCGGCTGAATAGGCAAAGACTCGAACCGGCGGCCCGAAAAGGCCGCCGGTTCTGTTTCGACCGAAGAAAACTCCCGTTTATATCGTGGTCAGGCGACGCTGACCTGCAGCCTGCCAACCTGTTTGATCTCGGCGATGACCTCGTCGCCGCTGCGGATCGGGCCGACGCCGGCCGGGGTGCCGGTGAGGATCACGTCACCCTCTTCGAGCGTGAAGATCTCCGACATTTCGGCGACGATCTGCGGAATGCGCCGCATCATCAGCGCGGTGTTGCCATCCTGGCGGAGTTCGCCGTTGACGGTCAGGGTCAGCTGCAGGTCGTGCGGATCGGCGATCTTTTCGGCCGGGACGAAGTCGGAGAGCGGACAGGAGGTGTCGAAGGCCTTGGCGATCTCCCACGGCAGCCCCTTCTCCTTCTGCTTCGCCTGCACGTCGCGCAGGGTCAGGTCGATGGCGACGCCGTAGCCGGCGATGTGGTCGAAGACCTGCTCCTCGCGGAGCTGTTTCCCCTTCTTGCCGATCAGCAGCGCCAGCTCGACCTCGTGATGGCAGTCGCTGGAAAAGGGGGGGATGACGATGCGGCCGCCGTCGGGGACGATGCTGGTCGCCGGCTTGATAAACAGCACCGGCGCCTGCGGTACCTCGTTGCCGAGCTCGTGGATGTGGTCGACGTAGTTGCGCCCGAGGCAGACGATCTTGCCGACCGGCAGGCGCAGGTTTTTTTCGTAAAGATGGACATGGTACATGGCGTTCTTCCTCATCATCGAATAGGACGGGGAACCATCGGTTTCCCCAGTCCGCAAAAGATACCGGCTTTGTCCGGCGTTGGCAAGCGGGGTGTCACTCGCGGCAAGCCTGTGCTAAAGTCGTAGACGTCGAAACGTTCTGCTTGCGAAAGGTGCACGATGTTTCTTCCCCTTGGCGACCGGCCGAACCCGCCCGGCGTCCCCTATGTCAACTATCTGCTGATCGGCCTCAACGTCGCGGTGTTTTTGCTGGTCACCCTGCCGCTGATGCAGCAGCCGGTCAACCTCAACGATCCGCTGCTGCTCGACTACCTGCGCGACATCGGCATCAGCGGCTCGATCCCGGTCGACGCGGTGATGCGGCATGTCAACGCCTACGATCTCTTCGTCTATCGCCACGGGTACCGGCCGGTGGCGCCGTCGGCGGTCAACCTGTTTTCGGCGATGTTCCTCCATGCCGGCTGGATGCACCTGCTCGGCAACATGCTGTTTCTGTGGATTTTCGGCGACAACGTCGAATACCGCCTCGGCCGCATCGCCTACCTGGCGACCTATCTCGGCACCGGCATCGCCTCGATCCTGTTCTTCGCGCTGTTCGTCCCCGATTCGCCGGTGCCGCTGATCGGCGCTTCCGGCGCGATCTCCGGGGTGCTCGGCTGCTATTTCATCTGGTTCAAGCGCAACCAGGTCAAGGTCTTCGTCTTCCTGTTTCCGTTCATCATCGGCACCTACTTCGTCCCGGCGCGACTGGTGCTCGGTTTTTTCCTGGTGATCGAGAACCTCTTTCCGTTTCTGCTCAGCGGCGGTCAGGGGGGCGGCGTCGCCTACGGTGCGCACATCGGCGGCTTTCTCACCGGCATGGCGTTGGCGTTCTGGGTCGCCAGGTTTGGCGGTCGCCGCCAGGAAAGCCAGGGGCGGCGCGAGGTGCGCAGGGAGCCCGACGAGGAGCTGCTGACGCCGGCGCAGGCGATCGCCGCGCACTTGCGCCGCGCCGATCTGCCGGGAGCGGTACGCCACTACTTCGCCCTCGACAGCCGCTCGGAGCGGCTGACCCTGCACAGCGAGACGGTGCTGACCCTCGGCGAATATCTGCTCGGCCAGCAGGATTTCGAGGCGGCGCTGACGGTGTTTCGCCGCTTCATCGCCGAGCGCCAGGCCGACCCGGAAATCGCCCGCGCCTTTCTCGGCGCCGGCAAGGCGATGCTCGCGCTGCCGCGGCAGGCGACCAGCGCTTACCAGTACTTTCTCTCCGCCCGCGAGACGGCGACTGATTATCGTGTCGCCGAGGAGGCGA
>QKGH01000065.1 GCA_003250495.1 Marinobacterium sp. | reverse complement strand
CCAGCAGTACCGCATCGCTCTCGCGTCCGCACACCACGCCGTCGATCGTGGCCCCCTTGGGCAGACTCAACTTGCCGGTGACCGGCTCGCCCTGGCCGCGGGCCGAGGGCAGGGTATGGGTATCCAGCGTGTAGCTGCGTCCGGTGGAATCGAGCAGGATCGTGGGCTGATTCATGCGCCCCTTGCTGGCCAGTTTAAAACCGTCGCCGGCCTTGTAGCTGAGCCCCTCGGCATCGATATCGTGCCCCTTGGCGGCCCGGATCCAGCCCTGCTTGGAGAGGACGATGGTCACCGGATCGGCACTGAGCAGATCCTTCTCGCTGAACGCCTGCGCCTCCTGGCGCTGCACCAGCGGCGAGCGGCGTGCATCGCCGAACTCCTCGGCGGTCGACTCGATCTCTTCGCGGATCAGCTTGCGCATCAGCTCATCGGACCCCAGGGTCTGCTGCAGGCTCGCGCGCTCCGCCTCCAGCTCATCCTGCTCGCCGCGGATCTTCATCTCTTCCAGGCGGGCCAAGTGGCGCAGTTTCAGGTCGAGGATCGCGTCGGCCTGGATATCGCTGAGGTCGAAACGGCGCATCAGCTCCTGCTTCGGCTCCTCCTCGTAGCGGATGATCGCGATCACCTCATCGATATTGAGGTAGGCGGCCATCAAGCCTTCGAGGATATGCAGGCGGTCGATCACCTTCTGCAAGCGGTGCTGCAGGCGGCGGCGTACCACCTCGGTGCGCCAGCTCAGCCACTCGACCAGGATCTGACGCAGATCCTTGACCTGGGGCCGGCCATCGATACCGATCATGTTCATATTGACGCGGTAGCTACGCTCCAGGTCGGTGGTGGCGAACAGATGCGCCATCAGCGCCTCGACGTCGACCCGGTTGGAGCGCGGCACGATCACCAGACGGGTCGGGTTTTCGTGATCCGACTCATCGCGCAGGTCGGCCACCAGCGGCAACTTCTTCTGCTGCATCTGCGCCGCGATCTGCTCCAGCACCTTGGCCCCGGAAACCTGATAGGGCAGCGCGGTGATGACGATCTCCCCCTCCTCGCGGTTGTAGACGGCGCGCGCCTTCACCGAGCCACGGCCGTTCAGATAGAGCTTCTGCAGCTCCTCGGGCGCGGTGATGATCTCGGCCTCGGTGGGGAAGTCGGGACCGGGCACGAAGGCGCTCAGCTGCTCCACCGTGGCTGACGGATTTTGCAGCAGATGGATGCAGGCGCCGGCCACCTCGCGCAGGTTATGCGGCGGGATGTCGGTGGCCATACCGACGGCGATCCCGGTACCGCCGTTGAGCAGCACGTTGGGCAGCCGCGCCGGCAACACCTCCGGTTCCTCCAGTGTACCGTCGAAGTTCGGCACCCAGCTCACCGTGCCCTGCCCGAGCTCCTTCAGCAGCACTTCGGCGTAGCGCGACAGGCGCGATTCGGTGTAACGCATCGCCGCGAACGACTTGGGATCGTCCGGCGAGCCCCAGTTGCCCTGGCCGTCGACCAGTGGGTAACGGTAGCTGAACGGCTGCGCCATCAGCACCATCGCCTCGTAACAGGCGGAATCGCCATGCGGGTGGAACTTACCCAGCACGTCACCGACGGTACGCGCCGATTTTTTGTACTTGGCCGTCGCCTTGAGCCCGAGTTCCGACATCGCGTAGACGATGCGTCTCTGCACCGGTTTCATGCCATCGCCGATATGCGGCAGGGCACGATCCAGGATGACGTACATTGAATAATCGAGATAAGCTTTCTCGGTGAACGCCTTCAACGGCAGCTGTTCGGTGCCGTTCTCCAGGCGGGTCTCTACACTCATGCGGGCTCCCTGTTCACGCGGATTTCTGTTGCATCGCAGCGGCGGTGCCGTCGCAAAGTATGCCAGTCGGGAGTCGAAGCGTCATCTGGCCTGGCGCTGCGGAGGGGGTTCAATTGGCTGATTTTATTGCCTGTGCCGCTGTCGGACGCCCTCTTTTAGGGCTACCCTGAACAGTTGATAACCGCAACGGAGGTCGCCATGGCTATCGACAACAACCGCCTGCTGCTGGAGCTGGAAAAGTACCGCCGCGAGATCAACCGGGACATCATCAATCCGCAGATCCCGGAGCTGCAACTGGAGGATCTCAAACCGCTGCTGACGCTGGTCGCCCATGCCCGAGCCGCCTATCTCCGTGAACTACTCGACATCGCCCAGGTCACTACAGAACGCTTGCCGGGGCAGCAGCAGATCGCTGAACTGCGCCGCCGCCGGGAAACCTACGACGAGCTGGTCGCCGCCACCAATGCATTGGAAACGGTGATCCAGCGTGATTATCTGGATGTGCGCTCCAGCCGGGGCGAACATTGACCGAAAGGATGCCCGCCATGCCGATTCGCGCCCTGCTCCTGCTGTGCTGTCTGCTGCTCCCGTTCACCGCCCGCGCCGACGATCTGGGCGGGCGCCTGTGGTCGGTGCAACAACAGCGCTTCATCAGTTGGGAGGAGTTCTATCGCGACTGGCTGCCGCCGAACGGCTGGCTGATCGTCGGCGAGGCCCACGACAACCCCGATCACCACCGCATCGAGGCCGAACTGATCGCCAGCCTCGCCAAACGCGCCCGGCTCGGTAACGTGGCACTGGAGATGGCCAACCACGCACAGCAGCCTGCACTGGATGCGGCCCTGGGCCAGGACGAGACGACGCCGGAACAGCTGAACTGGTCCAAGGGGTGGGATTGGGAGCTGTATCGGGCTCCGGTACAGGCCGCGCTGAGCCAGGCCCAACGGGTACTCGGCGCCGACCTGACCCGGACGCAGATCTCCACCGCCTATAAGCAGGGGGCCCCGGACGGCGAGCTGGAACCGGCCCACGCCGCGTTCATGCGCGATCTGCTGTTCGTCAGCCACTGCGGCCAGTTGCCGAAGCCGCAGCTCGACCCGATGCGTCAGGTACAGTTGGCACGCGACCAACAGATCGCCCGCGTGCTGCGCGCCCAGCGGGTCGCCGGCAAGACCGGCATCCTGCTGACCGGATCCATCCATGCCCGCGCCGATCTGGGCGTGCCGCGCTGGCTCGACACGACCCCGGCAACGACGCTGCTGCTGCAGAGCCTGGAACAAGACAGCGCCAACGATCCGCGCCACTACCAGCCCGACAGCTTCGGCAATCTGAAAACGGTGGACCTGATCCTGTTCACACCGGCCTTCGCCGCGCCGGATTACTGCGACAGCCTCAAGCACTCAAGCTAACGCACCCGCGCCATCCGCCTCATCGGTCTCATCTGCAAATCCCGCCACCGGAGTCGCGCGCGCTTCCGGCTGGCGGCTCCGGGTTTCCCGCAACTGCTGCAACAGCGCCAGCATCCGCTCGCTCAAGGCGTTCAGTTGCGCAAAGCCCTCCTGCCCCTCGCGATGGCGTCCGTCGCGCGCCAACTGCAGCAGTCGGTCGGCTTCGTGGTGCAACTGCCGATGCACGCTCTCGATCTCATCGAAGCCGGGATCCGCACCGAAATCGCTGCGTCCCGGACCGTAGAACCAGCGGCCGAACTGGCAGGTCAGATAGTCCTGGCAGGCGGGCTCAACGGCGCACTCCCCGGCGGAGAACAGCGTCTGCCGGATCCGTTCGAACCAGCTCTGATGCGCGCGCTCCGCCTGTATCAGCTTGCGCAGATCGGCACTCAGCGTGACCACGGCGGTATGCCACTGCGGCTTGGGCTGCCAGCTTTCCGCCCAGCCGGCGGCCTGATCCGCCGGCATCGGCCGTGCGATCCCATAGCCCTGCAGCACATCGCAACCGAGGGTCTGCAGTGCCCGCCCCAGCTCCGCCGTTTCCACCCCCTCCGCCACCACCTCGCGGTCGAAGGCGTGGGCCAGGCCGATAACGCTCTCGACGATCGCCCGGTCCTCGGCATCGTTGAGCATATCGCGGACGAAGGACTGGTCGATCTTCAACGTATTGGCCGGCAGGCGGCGGAAGTAGGTCAGCGACGAGTAGCCGGTGCCGAAATCGTCCAGCGCCACCCGCAGTCCCAGCTCGCGGCAGACGCGGAATACCTCGCCCGCCAGCACGATATCCTCCAGCGCGGCGGTCTCCAGCACCTCGATCTCGAGCAGCCCGGGCGATACCTCCGGGAAGGCCGCCAGCAGCTGCCGCAAACACTCGATAAAATCGGGCCGCAGCAGGGTGTAGCCGAACAGGTTGACGCTCAGACGCCACTGCTGCGGCTGTTCCCGCCAGCCGCGCAGAATCTGCATCGAGCGCTGCAAGATCCAGTGGTCCAGCTCGGCGCAGAGCTCGGTGCCCAGTATCTGCGGCAGGAACTCGCCGGGCGCCAGCAGCCCCCGCTCCGGATGGCGCCAGCGCACCAGTACCTCGAACCCCAGTACCCGGCTCTGGCGGATATTGACCTGGGGCTGCAGGAACAGCTCGAACTGCCCCTCCGCCAGTGCGCTGGCCAGCGTGTCGACCTCGCGGCTCTGCTGGCGTACCCGCGCGTCGTAGGCCGTATCGTACAGCGCTACCCGGTTGCGCCCCGCCAGCTTGGCCTGGTACATCGCCTGGTCGGCATGGCGCAACAGCAGATCGGGGTCGGCACCGTCCTCGGGGAACAGCGTGATGCCGGCGCTGGCGGAGACCGCCACCTCCCCCTCCAGTAGCTGGAGCGGCAGGGCGACCGCCTGCAGCAGGCGCTCGACGACCTGGATCGCCTCCCCAACAGACTCCAGATCGGTGAGCAGGACGACGAACTCATCGCCGCCGATACGGGCGACGGTATCCTGGCCGCGCAGCGCCTTCTGTAGCCGCTGGGCGACCTCCACCAGCAGCTTGTCGCCGGTGCTATGGCCGAGGCTATCGTTGACCGGCTTGAACCCGTCCAGGTCCAGGTAGCACACGGCCACGCGCTGGCGGGAGCGGTCGGCACGGGCCAGGGTCTGCCCCAGGCGATCGGCGAACAATACCCGGTTGGGCAGGCCGGTCAGGGCGTCGTAATGCGCCATCCGCTCCAGCTCGCGCTGCTGCACCTTCAGTGCGGTGATATCGGAAAACAGGCAGATATAGTGGGTCAGCCCCTGCTGGCCGTCGATCAGCGCGCTGACGCTGACCATCACCATCAGCCGCTCGCCGTTGCGGCTGCGGCAGTCGACCTCGCCCCGCCAGAAGCGCAGCTGCTCGTCGGGATACTCCAGCCGCTGCAGCACCAGCGGCGCATCCGCATCGGCGGCCTGACATCCGATCAGCTCGTCGCGGCCGTAGCCAGTCATGTCGCAGAACATCGGATTGGCGTCCACCACCCGCTGCTGCGCATCGATGATCAGGATCCCCTCATGGGCGGCCTCGAACATCCGCCCCGACAGGCGCAACTGCTGTTCGGTCTGCAGCCGCTCGCTGATGTCGCGCGCCACCCCGAGCACCCCGAGCACCTCGCCCTGTTCGCTGCGCACCGGAGTCTTGACCGTCTCGAAGACACCGCTGTAGCCATCCTCGGCGAAATGCAGCAGCTCCTCGTTGCGGCTCGGCTCGCCCCGCTGCAGCGCGATCTGGTCGTTGCGGCGGAAAAAGTCCGCCAGTTCGCGATCGACGAAATCATAATCGGTGCAGCCGACGATCCGCTCCTCCGGCGCACCGTACAGACGCGAAAACTCGCTATTGCAGGCCAGATAGACCCCTTCCAGGTCCTTCAGCCAGATCAGGTCCGGACTGCTGTCGATCAACGTGCGCAGTATCGCCTTCTCGCGCTCGACACGGCTGGCCTGCAGCAGGCTCTCGGCCAGCCGCTGATCCCGACTGCTCAGCTCGGTCAGCAACCGGAACGGCTTGAGCAGTTCATCCTGGGTGATGACACCGGCGAACTCGCCCTGCTCCCGCACCACCACCAGATGACGGATACGGTGTTGCGCCATCAGCATCACCGCGTCGGCGACCCGCGCCAGATAGGGGATACTGATCACCACCGGGGTCATCACCTCCCGCAGCGCGCGTTCGAACAGTGCGCCATCGGCGAAATGACGCACCATGTCGCGCTCGGTCAAGATCCCCACCGGCTGCAGCCCCTGCACCGCCACCACGGTCTGCGAATTGGACTGCTCCATTGCCGCCATCACCTGTCGCAGCGAGGCATCGGCCGGCAGCGTCAGTACCGCGCTGAGCATCACCTCGTTGACCGACAGCTGCGCGCGCAACTCGGAGAACTGGCCATGGATGATCAGGTCGCTCTCGCTGATCACCCCCACCGGCCGGGCGGCGCTATCGACGACGAGCAGATGGTGCATGCGATGCTGGAGCATCTGCGTCAGCGCCTGATCGAACCCCGCATCCTCGCGAATCGACAGCACCGGCGCGCTCATCAGCTCCCGGACCTGGCGTTGCGGTGACTCGTGCCGGTACATCGACTGCAGCAGATCGTGTTCGGTCAGTATGCCCTCGACCCGGCCATCCGTGCCTACCAGCAGCGACGAGATCGATCGTTCGGCCATCAACTGGGCGGCCGCCGCCAGCGTGGCGTCGGCGGCGATCCAGGCGATATTACGCGACATCATGTGGCGTAGCGGCTCGTTCAACGGGAACGATGAAAGCGGTGTACGGCTCATGTCACGCTCTATCCTGGCAGACATAATGTCAGCATATTGAAACGGCTTTGCACTTACACTGCCACGGGTCACGGCCCAGGGCGGGGCCGAGAGTCGCCCAAGTGTGGCTGTTTTTCGTCACAATAGCAGACTCCCGCGTCAACGGAAGATTTCGATTCACGCCCGCGGGCAAAGCCCGTTATATTGATGCATTGCAACACGCACCGGGTGCCGGCGATGCGTCCATCGCTACCCGTTCGCAGAGACCTATGCCCCAAGGAGTGGACATGCCGCACAGCATCATCATCGCCCCTGCCGGGCTCGGTACCGGCCTGACCACCACCGTGCTCGGGCTGGTCCAGGCACTGGAGCAGATGGGGGTTCGCGTCGGTTTCTTCAAACCGATCGCCCAGCCGCGCAGCGGTGAAGCCCTCGACCGGACCGTGGCGATCCTGCGCTCCACCTGCGCCTGCCTGATCGCCGACCCGATCCCGATGCGCGAGGCCGAACACCTGGTCAGCGAAGGTCGCCGCGACGAGCTGCTGGAGCGCATCGTCGAACGCTTCGAGCAGAGCTGCCAGGAAAGTCCCGAGGTGGTGATCATCGAGGGGCTGGTGTCGACGATGACCCAGCCCTACGCCAACACCATCAACCGCGAGGTGGCCAAGGCGCTGGATTCCGATGTCGTGCTGGTGGCCTCTCCCGGCCTCGACAGCCTCGATGCGCTGGAGGATCACCTCGATATCGTCGCCCGCTTCTACGGCGGCGTTCAGGATCCGAAGGTGCTCGGCTGCATCCTCAACAAGCTGGAGGCGCCGCTGGACCGCGAGGGTAATCCGCGCCCGGACATGGCACTGGAGCAGACCGTCGCCCACAGCCCGTCGCTGGAACAGATCCGTAGCCACAGCAAGCTGTTCGGCGACCAGTTCCGCCTGCTCGGCGGCATTCCCTGGGACGCCGGCATGGTCGCGCCGCGGGTCTGCGACCTGACCGAATATCTGGATGCCAAGGTGCTGTCGGCCGGCGCCATCGGCCAGCGCCGCGTCGGCCGTATCGCACTCTGTGCACAGACGCTGGAGCACGCGGTCGCCGCGCTGCAGCCGGGCACGCTGGTGATCACCCCGGGCGATCGCCACGACATCATCCTGGCCACCTGCCTGGCCGCCGCCAACGGCGTCGAGCTAGCCGGTCTGGTGCTGACCGACGGTCTGCTGCCCCCCGACTCGGTACTCGCGTTGGGCGAGCGCGCGTTCAGTGGCGGCCTGCCGCTGGTGCAGGTCGGCTCCGACAGCTGGCAGACCGCGCTGAATATCCCGCGCCTGTCGCTGGAGATCGCCATCGACGACCTGGTACGGATCAACCGCGTCCGCGAGGTCGCCGCCGCCCATCTGGATCCGGACTGGCTGGCTAGCCTGCGCAGCTACAGCGGCGAGAGCCACCTGTCGCCAGCCGCCTTCCGCTACCAGCTGGTGCAGCGAGCGCGCCAGGCCAACCGGCGTATCGTGCTGCCCGAAGGCAGCGAACCGCGCACGGTGAAGGCCGCCGCCATCTGCGCCGCGCGTGGCATCGCCCACTGCACCCTGCTCGGCCAGCGCGAGGAGATCGAACAGGTCGCGCGCAACCAGGGGGTGACGCTGGGCGACGGGATCGACATCGTCGACCCGGAGCGGGTGCGCGAACGCTACGTCCCCCGCCTGGTCGAGCTGCGCCGCCATAAAGGGATGAACGAACGCCAGGCGCTGGATGAGTTGCAGGATAACGTGATGCTCGGCACGCTGATGCTGGAGCAGGATGAGGTCGACGGTCTGGTCAGCGGCGCGGTGCACACCACCGCCAACACCATTCGCCCGCCGCTGCAGCTGATCCGCACCGCCGCCAACACCACGCTGGTCTCGTCGGTGTTCTTCATGCTGCTGCCGGACCAGGTGCTGGTCTACGGCGACTGCGCCATCAATCCCGACCCCAACGCCGCGGAGCTGGCCGATATCGCGATCCAGAGCGCCGATTCGGCCCACGCTTTCGGCATCGAGCCCCGCGTCGCGATGATCAGCTACAGCACCGGCAGCTCCGGCCAGGGCGCCGATGTGGATAAGGTGCGCCGCGCCACCGAACTGGCACGCGCCAAACGGCCCGACCTGCTGATCGACGGTCCGCTGCAGTACGACGCCGCGATCATGGAGAGCGTGGCGCACAGCAAGGCCCCGGACAGCCCCGTGGCCGGTCGTGCCACGGTGTTCATCTTCCCCGATCTGAACACCGGCAACACCACCTACAAGGCGGTACAGCGCAGTGCCGGCGTGATCAGCATCGGGCCGATGCTGCAGGGGATGCGCAAACCGGTGAACGATCTGTCCCGCGGCGCGCTGGTGGAGGATATCGTCTTCACCATCGCGCTGACGGCGATCCAGGCGGCGGCCAACTAGGCCGCCGCCAATCATTAGAGAAAACTATCAACGTTCTTTATTTTATCAATTTTCAATATCCAGTTAGCTAACCTATTCTGTCTCTTGTCGAAACACACTACTCATATCAAGGAGAGCAACATGCCGCAGGCAATCAACACCGAAATCAAACCGTTCAAAGCAACTGCATTCAAGAGCGGCGAGTTCGTCGAAATCACCGAAGCGGATGTGAAAGGCAAGTGGGCCGTTTTCTTCTTCTACCCGGCCGACTTCACCTTCGTCTGCCCGACCGAGCTGGGCGACCTGGCCGACAACTACGCCGAACTGCAGAAGCTGGGCGTTGAAGTCTACTCCGTGTCCACCGACACCCACTTCACCCACAAGGCATGGCACGACAGCTCTGAAACCATCGCCAAGATCGACTACTACATGCTGGGCGACCAGACCGGTACCATCAGCAACAACTTCGGCGTAATGCGTGAAGGCCAGGGTCTGGCCGACCGCGCTACCTTCCTGATCGATCCGGAAGGGATCATCCAGGCGATGGAAGTGACTGCAGAAGGCATCGGCCGTGACGCCTCTGACCTGCTGCGCAAAGTGAAAGCGGCTCAGTACGTCGCCTCTCACCCGGGTGAAGTGTGCCCGGCGAAATGGAAAGAGGGTGAAGCCACTCTGGCTCCGTCCCTGGACCTGGTCGGCAAGATCTAATCGGCCCCACCTGCGCCGCCCAGCCGGGCGCGCAGGCCTCTACATCCCGGGCCGACCCAACCCTGCACCTGGTGCGCCGGTCCGGGAGTCTCCGCTTGCGCCTCGACGCGAGCGCACTCCGCGAATTCACAACTGATACGAGGCAGGCTCATGTTGGACTCCAATATCAAGCAGCAACTGAACGGCTATCTGCAGGCACTCGTGACTCCAATTGAGTTAACCCTGTCTGCGGATCAGTCAGCAAAAGCCCAGGAACTGAGCGAATTGGCTCAGGAGATCGCGACGCTCTCCGACAAGATCAGCGTCAACGCCAACGGCAGCAACCGTCGCAAGCCGACCCTCGAGGTCGCACCGGCGGGCCAGGCTCCGCGCGTGGCGTTCTCCGGTATTCCGATGGGGCACGAATTTACCTCGCTGGTACTGGCCCTGTTGCAGGCCGGCGGCCATCCGTCCAAGGCCGATCCGGCACTGCTGGAACAGATCAAGCAGTTGCAGGGCAACTTCCAGTTCGAGACCTATATCTCGCTGTCGTGCCAGAACTGCCCGGACGTGGTTCAGGCGCTGAACCTGATGGCGACGCTGAACCCGAACATCAGCCACACCATGATCGACGGCGGCCTGTTCCAGCCCGAAGTCACCGAGCGCAACATCATGGCGGTACCGAGCGTGTTCCTGAACGGCGAACCGTTCGGCCAGGGCCGTATGACGCTGGCCGAGATCGTCAACAAGCTCGATAGCGGCGCCGCCGAACGCAAGGCCGCCGAGCTGTCGGAACAGGCCCCCTACGACCTGCTCGTCGTCGGCGGTGGCCCGGCCGGCGCGGCGGCAGCGATCTATGCCGCGCGCAAGGGGATCCGTACCGGGATCGTCGCCGACCGCTTCGGCGGTCAGGTCATGGACACCGTGGGGATCGAGAACTTCATCTCCACCAAGTACACCGAAGGTCCTAAGCTGGTCGCCAGCCTGGAAGAGCATGTGCGCGATTACGAGGTCGAGATCATGACCGAACAGAAAGCCGCCCGCCTGCAGGGTAAGGAGCAGAGCGGCAGCGGCCTGATCGAGATCGATCTGGAGAGCGGCGCCACGCTGAAAAGCCGCTCCGTGGTGATCGCCACCGGCGCCCGCTGGCGCGAGATGAACGTGCCGGGCGAGCAGGAGTACCGCGGCAAGGGTGTGGCCTACTGCCCGCACTGCGACGGCCCGCTGTTCAAGGGCAAAAAAGTCGCGGTGATCGGCGGCGGTAACTCCGGTATCGAAGCGGCGATCGACCTGGCCGGTATCGTGCAGCATGTGACCGTGCTGGAGTTCGGCGACACCCTGCGTGCCGACGAGGTGCTGGTGCGCAAGGCCAACTCCATGGCCAACATCGAGATCATCAAGATGGCCGCCACCACCGAGGTGAACGGCGATGGCCAGCGCGTGACTGGTCTGACCTACACCGATCGCAGCAGCGGCGAGTCCAAGTCGTTGGAAGTAGCCGGCATCTTCGTGCAGATCGGTCTGGTACCGAACAGCGAATGGCTCAAGGGCGACCTGGAGCTGACCCGCTTCGGCGAGATCGTGATCGGTACCCGTGGCGAAACTTCAGTGCCGGGCGTGTTTGCCGCTGGCGATGTCACCACGGCGCCGTTCAAGCAGATCATCATCGCCATGGGCTCGGGGGCGACTGCCTCTCTGGGCGCCTTCGATTACCTGATCCGCGAATCGGTCAGCGCAGGCACCACCGCCGCCTGATCGGCGATAGATAGCGCCAGCGTTTTCCCAGGCCTCTTCGGAGGCCTTTTTCTTTTGTGCCCCCACCGCCATGGCCCGCGCGATCGGGCCTATCACACAATTCCCCTAGACTTTCTACACAAATACAAGTGAGAATATATATCATTAGCAATATTAACCGCGGCTAATATGCGCCGCCGCAGACAGAGGTCGCCGCCGATGCTCCACACCCTCCGGAATCGCCTG
>QKGH01000141.1 GCA_003250495.1 Marinobacterium sp. | reverse complement strand
GCAGGTGTTCAGGGAGCGACGCCAGTACAACCAATGGGTCGCCAACCAGACACTGGAGGACTACTCGCTACGGTTCACCGCCAACCGGGCCCGGCGCTGGTCGCTGGCGCGGGTGGCCAACACCGCCCTCGGTGGCATCTCCTTCCTCGCCCTGGAGGCGATCGGCGGCGCGATCACGCTGAACTACGGCTTCGACCACACCCTGGTGGCGACGCTGGCGGTGGCACTGCTGATCTTTCTGACCAGCGTGCCGATCAGCTACTACGCGGCGCGCTACGGTGTCGATATCGACCTGCTGACCCGCGGCGCCGGGTTCGGCTATATCGGCTCCACCATCACCTCGCTGATCTACGCCTCGTTCACCTTCATCTTCCTGGCGCTGGAAGGCGCGATCATGGCCAAGGCGCTGGAGATGCTGTTCGACGTGCCGCTGGCGATCGGCTATTTCATCAGTGCCGTGGTGGTGATCCCGCTGGTGCTGTACGGCTTCACCTTCATCAGCCGGTTCCAGATGCTGAGCCAGCCGGTCTGGGTGGCGCTGCAGTTGCTGCCGTTCCTGTTCGTAGCGTTGAACAGCGATGACAGCCTGACCGCCTGGCTCGACTACCGCGGCAGCCACGAGCGCAGCGGGGGATTCGACATGCTGCTGTTCGGCGCCGCGGCCTCGGTGATGATGTCGCTGATCGCACAGATCGGCGAGCAGGTCGACTTCCTGCGCTTCATGCCGGACAAGACGCCGCAGAATCGCGGCCGCTGGTGGCTGGCGCTGCTGGCCGGCGGTCCCGGCTGGATAGTGATCGGGGTGCTGAAGATCCTCGCCGGTTCCTTCCTCGCGGTGCTGGTGTTGCAGCAGGGCGGCCTGCTGCACGAGGCCTCGGAGCCGACGCTGATGTATATGGCGGCGTTCGGCGAGGTGACCCAGTCGCCGCAGCTGGCGCTGGTGCTGGCCGGCCTGTTCGTGATCCTGTCGCAGATCAAGATCAACGTCACGAATGGCTATGCCGGCTCCCTGGCCTGGTCCAACTTCTTCTCGCGGCTGACCCACACTCACCCGGGGCGCGTGGTCTGGCTGGTGTTCAACGTGGTGATCGCCTGGCTGCTGATGGAGCTGGGGATCTACGAGGCGTTCGAGCGCATCCTCGGCATCTTCTCGATCCTGGTGGTGGCCTGGGTCGGCTCGCTGGTGGCCGACCTGGTGATCAACAAGCCGCTGGGGCTGAGCCCGAAACAGATCGAGTTCAAGCGCGCCCACCTGTTCGATATCAACCCGGTCGGGGTCGGCGGCATGACCCTCTCCTCGATCCTCGGCATCAGCAGCGCGGTGGGGCTGTGGGGCGCCCATGCCCAGGCGTTCGCGCCGTTCATCACGCTGGCGGCGACCTTCGTTATCGTGCCGCTGATCGCGCTGTCGACCCGCGGCCGCTTCTATATCGCGCGTCAGCCGCTGCCGGCCGGCAGCACCCAATGTTGTATCTGCGAGCACCATTTTGAGGCAAACGACATGGCCTGGTGCCCGCTCTACGCCGGCAGCATCTGCTCGCTGTGCTGTTCGCTGGATGCGCGCTGCAACGATGCCTGCAAAGACAACGTGCGCTTCGCCGAGCAGATCCTCGGCTTCATGCGCCGGGTGATGCCGGAGTTCATGAGCGATAAGGTCAACGCCCGGCTCGGCCACTTCATCGGCGTGATGCTGATCTTCGACATCATCGTCGGCTCCTTCCTGGCGCTGATCTACTTCCAGATGCTCGGCTCCTACGTGGCCAGCTCCGGCTTCGTCGCGGCGATCCTGTGGAAGGTGTTCTTCCTGCTGCAGATCGTCATCGGCGTGGCCGCCTGGCTGTTCCTGCTCGCCCACGAGAGCCGGGTGCTGGCGCACGAGGAGAGCCAGCAGCAGACCACGCGGCTGATGGAGGAGATCAAGGCGCACGAGCAGACCGACCTGGAGCTGCAGCAGGCCAAGGAGCTGGCGGAGGCGGCGAGCCTGGCCAAGAGCCGCTACCTGACCGGTATCAGCCACGAGTTGCGCACGCCGCTGAACGCCGTGCTCGGCTATGCCCAGCTGCTCGACGTGGCCGAGGATATTCCGCTGCACCGGCGCCCGGCCATCGACGTGATCAAACGCAGCAGCGAGCACCTGGCCAACCTGATCGAGGAGCTGCTGGATATCTCCCGCATCGAGGCGGGGCGGCTGGAGCTGGACCGCAACGAGGTGGCGCTGGTGCCGTTCATGGAGCAGCTGGTCTACATGTTCCGTCTGCAGGCGGAGGCGAAGGGGATCCGTTTCCGTTACAAGCGCCAGGAGCGGGTGCCGGCCTATGTGGTCACCGACGAGAAGCGGATGCGGCAGATCCTGATCAACCTGCTCTCCAACGCGATCAAGTTCACCGACGAGGGGCAGGTGTCGTTGACCCTGACCTACCGTAACGAGGTCGCCGAGTTCGTCATCGCCGACTCCGGGGTGGGGATCGCCGCGGACGATATCGAGCGTATCTTCAAACCGTTCGAGCGCCTGGAGAACAGTGCGTCGCGGCCCGGTACCGGCCTCGGCCTGACCATCACCCGCCTGCTGACCGATATCATGGGCGGCGACCTGCAGGTGGAGAGCACGCCGGGCCAGGGCACCACCTTCCGTCTGGCGATGATGCTGTCGAGCCTGAGCAAACCGGCGCAGATCCCGGTGTCGCAGATCCGCCTGACCCGCTACCGCGGGCCGCGCCGTTCGGTGATGGTGGTGGACGATGAACCGACCCATCGCGCCCTGGTGCGCGATATCCTGACCCCGGTCGGTCTCAGCGTCATTGCCGCGCAGGACGCCGAGCACTGCCTGGAGCTGTGTCAGCAGCAACTGCCGGATCTGTTCATACTGGATGTATCGATGCCGGGCATGAACGGCTGGCAGCTGCTGGAGCAGCTGCGTAACGACGGCGTGCGACGACCGGTGATGATGCTATCCGCCGATGCGCGGGAGTGGACCCGCCCCGACGAGCAGCCGCCCTGCGATGCCTACCTGGTGAAACCGGTACGGGTCTCCGAGCTGCTGGAGCGGGTAGGCTCGCTGCTGGAGCTGCAGTGGGAGACGCAATCCGATGAGCCGGAAC
>QKGH01000058.1 GCA_003250495.1 Marinobacterium sp. | reverse complement strand
TATCGAGCAGCTCGATCCAGTGCTGCACCGGCACCGGCGAGCGGCTCTCCAGGTGCAGCTGGCAGCCAATATTCGCGGTGACGATCCGCGCCGGACTGTCCTGGGTCAGCGCCTGCAGCTTGTTATCGAGCAGTTGCTGGCTCAGCTCCGGTTGCAGGATCGAGTAGGTGCCGGCGGAACCGCAGCACAGGTGCTTGTCGCGGGTCTGCGCCAGGTTGATGCCGGCGCGGGTCAGCACCTGCTCCACGGTGCCACTCTGCTGCATCGCGTGCTGCAGCGTGCAGGGGCAGTGGAATGCGATGCGCTCCTTGGTCGCCGCCCTGTTTAGCAGCGTCAGATCTTCCTTAAGCAGAATCTCACCGATGTCGTGGGTCAGTTCGCTGACCCGACGCGCCTTGGCGGCATAGGCGGGATCGTTACGCAGCAGGTGGCCATACTCCTGCACCATCGCCCCGCAGCCGGACGCGGTCATGACGATCGCCTCACAACCAGCTTCGATCGCCGGCCACCAGGCATCGATGTTGCGACGCATGAAGTCGAGCCCCTCGTCATGGGCACTGAGGTGGTAACTGACCGCACCGCAGCAACCCGCCGCCGGTGCCTCGACCAGCGTGATGCCGAGCCTATCCAACACCCGCGCCGCGGCGGCGTTGGTGTTCGGTGCCGCGGCGGGCTGGGCACAGCCGGCCAGCGCCAGCATCACCCGCGAATGGTGACTCTGCGGCCAGGGGCTGGCCTTCCGCTTGGGCGGCACCTTGTGTTTCAGCCTGGCCGGCAGCAGGGCGCGGAAACTCTGCCCCAGCGCCAGCAGGGCACCGAAGCGCTGGCGGTAGGGCAGGATCTTGCGCAGGCTCCAGCGCAGCAGCCGTTCCTTGTTGTGGCGCGGCACCTGCTGTTCGACCAGATTGCGGCCGATATCGACCAGCCGGCCGTACTGCACGCCGGAGGGGCAGGTGGTCTCGCAGCTACGGCAGGTCAGGCAGCGGTCCAGGTGGGTGCGGGTGCGCTCGGTCACCTCGCCCGTCTCCAGCAGCTGCTTGATCAGGTAGATGCGCCCGCGCGGCCCGTCGCGCTCATCGCTGAGCAGCTGGTAGGTGGGACAGGTCGCGGTGCAGAAGCCGCAGTGCACGCAGGTGCGCAGGATCTGCTCCGCCTCCTGCCCGGCCGGGCTCTGTTTGTAGTGCTGCAGAATCTCGGTTTTCATCGCTCGTCACCTGTTACAACCAACTGTAGTTACAACCAACTGTAGAGACGTCCGGGATTGAACAGGCGGTCGGGATCGAACGCCTGCTTGACCCGCTCATGCAGCGTGCGCAGCGGCGCCGCCAGTTCCGGCATCACCTCGCCGTTGCGATCGCCGCCGCGGTAGCGGCTGACCTGACCGCCGGCGGCTTGGGCCAGGTTACGCATCTGCTCCGGGTCGGCCTCGCCGCGGAACCAGCGCTGGGCGCCGCCCCAGTCGAGCAGCCACTCGTCGTCAAGATGGGGGTTGTGGGCACTGGGGTTGACCGAGAAGCGCCACAGCGGCTTGTCGCTGTTGAAGAACGCCAGCTGCTGATCGCGCAGCTGCTGCCAGAAGGTGACGGCGTCGTTCAGCTCCTCGCCGCCCCACTGCTGCGCCGTCGCCGCCACCGAGGATTCGGCACCGGACAGGCGCAGGTAGAGCTTGCCATCGAGCCAGCAGGCGGCGCTCAGCGGTTTCGGTTCGCCGGCGCGGCGGTTCATCGCCAGCAGCGCTTCGGCCAGCGACTGTTCGAACACCAGGGTGCGGGTCGCCGCCGGCTTCGGCAGCACCTTCAGGCTGATCTCGGTGATCGCGCCGAGCGTGCCCATCGCCCCGGCCTGCAACCGCGACACGTCGTAACCGGCGACGTTTTTCATCACCTGGCCGCCGAAACGCAGCAGCTCGCCGCGCCCGTTCAGCAGTTTGATCCCCAGCACCTGGTCGCGCACCGAGCCCCACCAGGGACGCCCGGGACCGGACAGGTTGCAGGCCAGCGTCCCGCCTAAGGTAGAGCAACTTTCAGAAAAGGGGTCTGACCCCTTTTCTGCTCCAGAACCAAAGCGCGGCGGCTCGAACGACAGCATCTGGTTGTTTTCGTCCAGCGCCGCCTGCAGCTCGTCGAGGCGGCTACCGGCACGCGCGGTCAGCACCAGCTCCACCGGGTGGTAGCTGACGATGCCGCTGTGGCCGGCCAGCTCCAGTTTTTCGCAGTTGATGTCGCTGGCGCGACCGAGAAAGCCCTTGCTGCTGCCGCCGACGATCTGCAACGGCCGCCGCCCGGCGCGGGCTGCCACTATCTGCTGCTGCAGTTGCTGAGTCAGGTCAGCCATCGTTGCGCTCCCCCTCGGTGTAATCCTGTGGGTGATGATGATGTGAATGAGGTGGCTCATTAGGTGTCAGCGCCGGATCCAGCGAGCGGTACTCCTGGCACTGGCGCAGGGTCGGTATCCCCTTGCCCGGGTTCAGCGTCCCCTGCGGATCGAAGGCGCGCTTGATACGGTGGAACTGTTCAATCTCCAGCGCGTTGAACTGCGCCGGCATCTGCCGCAGCTTCTCCACCCCGACGCCATGTTCGCCGGTGATGCAGCCGCCCACCTCGACGCACAACTCGAGGATGCGCCCGCCGAACTCCTCGGTCCGCTCCAGCTCGCCCGGCACATTGGCATCGAACAGGATCAGCGGATGCAGGTTGCCGTCGCCGGCATGGAACACGTTGGCGACACGCAGGCCGTACTCGTCGGAAAGCCGCTGCATCTCGGTCAGTACCCGCGCCAGTTGGCCGCGCGGAATAGTGCCGTCCATGCAGTAGTAGTCCGGCGAGATCCGCCCCACCGCGGGAAAGGCGGATTTGCGTCCGGCCCACAGTCGCGCCCGCTCCTCCTCACTGTGCGAGGTGCGCACCGAGCTGGCACCGAGACGACGGAACAGCCCCTCGACCGCGGCGATATGCTCATGCACCTCCTCCGCCGTGCCATCCACTTCGCACAGCAGCAGTGCCTGCGCCTCGGTCGGATAGCCGGCCTTGGCAAACGCCTCGGCGGCCTGGATCGCCAGGCGGTCCATCATCTCCAACCCGCCGGGGATGATCCCCTCGGCG
>QKGH01000091.1 GCA_003250495.1 Marinobacterium sp. | reverse complement strand
GAAACCAGCCTGTTCAACGCAGGTGTGCGTCCGGCGATCAACGCTGGTCTGTCCGTATCCCGTGTCGGTGGTGCCGCTCAGACCAAGATCATCAAGAAGCTCGGCGGCGGTGTCCGTCTGGCGCTGGCGCAGTACCGCGAATTGGCTGCCTTCGCTCAGTTTGCCTCTGACCTCGACGACGCCACTCGTGGCCAGCTCGAACACGGTCAGCGTGTAACCGAGCTGATGAAGCAGAAACAGTACTCTCCGATGTCCGTCGCCGAGATGGGTCTGAGCCTGTACGCTGCGAACGAAGGCTTCCTGAAGGATGTGGAACTGAACAAAATCGGTGCTTTCGAAGCAGCGCTGATCTCCTACTTCAACAGCGAATTTGCTGATCTGATGGCGAAGGTCAACGTGAAAGGCGACTACAGCGACGAGATCGCTGCGCAGTTCAAAGCCGGCATCGAGAAGTTCAAGTCTACCCAAACTTGGTAAGTACTCGTTCGAGTAGGGGGTCGGTCGGACCTGGTCTGACCGACCTGATACTGAGTCAAGGTTAATAGGCGGAACTATGGCAGTCGGAAAAGAGATTAAGACGCAGATCGCGAGTATCGGCAGCACGCGCAAAATCACCAGCGCCATGGAAATGGTTGCTGCGTCGAAAATGCGCAAGGCCCAGGATCGCATGCAGTCTTCCCGTCCGTACGCCAACAGCATTCGCAGGGTCATTCAGCATCTGGCCAAGGCCAATCCTGAATACAAGCACCTGTACATGCAGGAGCGCGCAGTCAAACGTGTCGGTTTCATCATCGTCGCGTCTGACCGCGGACTCTGCGGCGGCCTGAACGTCAACGTGTTCAAGGCAGCTGTTAGCAAGATGAAGGAGTTCGCCAGCCAGAATGTCGAGATCGACGTCTGTGCTCTCGGCTCCAAGGCAATCAGCTTCTTCCGTAACTACGGCGGTAACGTCGTGGCAGCCAAGGGCCAGCTCGGCGATGCGCCGGAGATGGACCAGCTGATCGGATCCGTGAAGGTGATGCTGGACAGCTATGACGAAGGCAAGCTGGACAAGCTGTACGTGGTGTCGAACGATTTCGTCAACACCATGACCCAGAAGCCGGCCGTCGAGCAGCTGTTGCCGCTGCAGGCAGGGGAAGACGAAGAGAAGCTCAGCCACCACTGGGATTATATCTACGAACCGGATGCGAAAGAGCTGCTCGATGGGCTGCTCAAACGTTATATCGAGTCTCTGGTTTACCAGGCAGTGGTTGAGAACAACGCCTGTGAACAGGCAGCCCGTATGCTGGCGATGAAGAACGCAACTGACAACGCCGGCAACCTGATCGATGAGCTGCAACTGGTCTACAACAAAGCCCGTCAGGCCGCGATCACTCAGGAAATCTCCGAGATCGTCGGTGGTGCTGCTGCTGTCTGATGCAGTGAACAGGTTTAAAAGTTAAGAGGATCCGAACATGAGTAGCGGACGTATTGTTCAGATTATCGGCGCCGTCGTCGACGTGGAATTCCCGCGTGACAGCGTGCCGAAGGTTTACGACGCACTGGTCGTCGGTAAAACCGGCCTGACACTGGAAGTTCAGCAGCAGCTGGGCGACGGTGTCGTACGTGCAATTGCAATGGGCCAGACCGAAGGCGTTAGCCGCGGCCTGGACGTGGACAACACTGGTGCACCGGTGTCCGTACCTGTCGGTACTGCGACCCTGGGCCGTATCATGGATGTCCTGGGTAACCCGATCGACGAGAAAGGCCCGATCGGTGAAGAGGAGCGTTATCCGATTCACCGTAAAGCGCCGTCCTACGCTGATCAGGCTTCCTCCAACGAACTGCTGGAAACCGGCATCAAGGTCATCGACCTGGTTTGCCCGTTCGCCAAGGGTGGTAAAGTTGGTCTGTTCGGTGGTGCCGGTGTAGGTAAAACCGTCAACATGATGGAGCTGATCCGTAACATCGCGATGGAGCACTCCGGTTACTCCGTATTCGCCGGTGTGGGTGAGCGTACTCGTGAGGGTAACGACTTCTACCACGAGATGACCGACTCCAACGTTATCGACAAGGTATCGCTGGTATACGGCCAGATGAACGAGCCGCCGGGTAACCGTCTGCGCGTCGCACTGACCGGTCTGACCATGGCGGAGAAGTTCCGTGACGAAGGTCGTGACGTACTGCTGTTCGTCGACAACATCTACCGTTACACGCTGGCGGGAACCGAAGTATCTGCACTGCTGGGCCGTATGCCTTCAGCGGTAGGTTACCAGCCGACCCTGGCGGAAGAGATGGGCGTTCTGCAGGAGCGTATCACCTCCACCAAGATCGGTTCTATCACCTCCGTACAGGCGGTATACGTACCGGCGGATGACTTGACCGACCCGTCTCCGGCGACCACCTTCTCGCATCTGGATGCGACCGTGGTACTGTCCCGTCAGATCGCTGAGCTGGGTATCTACCCGGCGATCGACCCGCTGGACTCCACCTCTCGTCAGCTGGATCCGCTGGTGATCGGTCAGGAACACTACGAAGTGGCTCGTGGCGTACAGCAGACTCTGCAGCGCTACAAGGAACTGAAGGATATCATCGCGATCCTGGGTATGGACGAACTGTCTGAAGAAGACAAGCAGACCGTAGCCCGCGCGCGTAAGATCCAGCGCTTCCTGTCTCAGCCGTTCTTCGTGGCGGAAGTATTCACCGGTTCTCCGGGTAAATACGTAGCGCTGAAAGAAACCATCCGTGGCTTCAAAGGCATCCTGGAAGGTGAGTTCGATCACCTGCCGGAACAGGCCTTCTACATGGTTGGCGGTATCGACGAAGCGGTCGAGAAAGCGAAGGGCCTGTAATCGGTTCGCGCCAGAAACCTTTTAAGAGGTAATGAAGATGGCTATGACTGTTCATTGTGACATCGTGAGTGCCGAAGAGGAGATCTTCTCCGGTCTGATCGAGTTCGTGTCCGTGACAGGTAGCCTGGGTGACCTGGGTATCTTCCCGGGTCACGCTCCGCTTCTGACGGAACTGAAACCAGGCCCTGTCGAGCTGCGCAAGCAGGGCGGCGCGGAAGACGTGTTCTACGTCTCCGGTGGGTTTATCGAAGTGCAGCCGCACAAGATCACCGTATTGGCCAACACGGCCGCTCATGCGACTGATCTGAGTGAAGCTGCCGCGATCGAAGCCAAGAAGCACGCCGAGCAGGCGATGGCGGACAAAAGCGGCGAGTTTGAATACTCCCGCGCCGCCGCACAGCTCGCGGAAGCTGCTGCACAGCTTCGTGCCCTGCAGCAGATTCGCCGTAAAACGGGTAAATAACACCGGTTTCTCGGTCACAGAAAAAGGCAGCTTCGGCTGCCTTTTTTGTTGCCCGCTCGGGCGCCATTCGATTTTGATCCCGCTTAGGGTAGGCTGTTAGCCCTGTTTCCGAAAACCAACCAGAGTCGAAGGATCGTATGCCCATGGCGCAATGGACGGGAAGGGCGCTCAACGTAACCGGTGGTATCGTTTTACTGCTGGCGCTGTTGTTCTGGCTCTCCAGCTTCACGATCAAGACCGCCGCGGAGTCAGCGCCGGAGCCGGTAGCACAGGTGACACCGGAGCCGGTTGCGGTCCGGGTCCGGGCGAGTCAGGCGGTACCTTATATGCGCAGATTGGAGCTGCAGGGCAAGGTCGAGCCGCGTTACAGCGTGGACCTGCGGTCCGAATTGGCGGCACGGGTGATCGCCCTGCCCGTGGTTAAGGGGCAGAGGGTCGAGGCGGGCCAGGTACTGCTGCGACTGGACCCGGATGCCAAGGCGGCGCAGATCAACGAAGCCGAAGCAGATCTCGCCTATAAACAGCGCGACCTGACGGCCAATCGCAGGCTTAACGTCGCCGGGGGCAGTACGCAGAACGATGTGATGCGCCTTGCCAGCGAGGTGGCGAGTGCAAAACTGGCGCTGGAGAACGCCCGCCTTGCGCTGGCCCGCACCCAGCCGCAGGCACCCTTCGACGGTATCATCGATCAACTCAGCGTCGATCCGGGCGATTACCTCGGTATCGGCGATAGCTGGGGGCGGCTGGTGGATATCGACAGCCTGAAAGTATCGGCCCAGGCCGCCCAGCAGGATGTCTCCCGCCTGGCACCCGGCCAGCTTGTCGAGGTGCGCCTGCTGGACGCTTCCCGCCTGCAGGGCAGGGTGACCTATATCGCCTACACGGCGGATGAGCAGACCCGCAGCTATGCCGTCGAGGCGGAGGTCGCCAACCCCGAGGGGTTGCGCATCGCCGGCGCCAGTGCCTCACTGTCGATCGCGACCGGAGAGGTGAGTGCGCACACGTTTCCCGCCTCGCTGTTGACGCTCGATACGCAGGGGCGGGTCGGGGTGATGGTCGTCGACGACCAGGATCTGGTCCATTTTCTGCCGGTGACGCTGCTCAGCGTGGATACGGATACCGCCTGGGTCGGCGGGTTGCCCGACCGGGTGGCGCTGATCACTCTCGGCGCGGGGTTTGCCGAGCAGGGGCAGAGGGTCCGCCCGGTACCGGATGAGGCGAGTACGGCCAGCGCGGGGGGAGCCGAGTGATGGAGACCCTGATCGGTGCGGCGATTGGGCGGGCCCGGGCCACGGTTCTGCTGCTGCTGTTGATCCTGGCCGGCGGCCTGGTCTCGTTCTATACCCTGCCGCGGGAAGCGAATCCCGACGTTACCATCCCCTATATCTACATCTCCGTTACCCTGGAGGGGGTCAGCCCGGAGGACTCCGAACGTTTGCTGGTCAGGCCGTTGGAGCAGGAGCTCCGGTCGCTGGAGGGGATCAAGGAGATGACCGCCTACGCGGCGGAGGGGTATGCGTCGGTCCTGCTGGAGTTCGATGCCGGGTTCGATCCCAAGACCGCACTGCAGGATGTGCGGGAAAAGGTGGATACGGTCAAAAGCGATCTGCCGTCGGAGGCGGATGAGCCCAGCGTCAACGAGATCAACGTGTCCGAATTTCCGGTACTGACGGTCGGCCTTTCCGGTCCGCTGCCGGTGGAGAACCTGGTGTATCTGGCGCGGGGGCTGCGCGACGAGATCGAGGCGATTCCCGAGGTACTGGAGGTCGATATCGGCGGCGATCGCGAGGATCTGCTGGAGATCACCGTGGACCCCCAGGTGTTGGCCGGCTATGGGCTGGATTACTCGGCGCTGTACTCCCTGGTGACCAACAACAATCAGCTGGTGGCCGCCGGCAGCATCGATACCGGTGTCGGCCGGCTGACGCTGAAGGTACCCGGGGTGGTCAGCGATCTGGACGATCTGCTGAATATGCCGCTGAAGGTGCAGGGTGACACGGTGGTCACCTTCAGCGAGGTGGCCAGCGTCCGGCGCACGTTCAAGGACCCCAGCGGATTCGCCCGCCTCAACGGCCAGCCGGCGGTGGTACTCGAGGTTTCCAAACGTGCCGGTGCCAACATCGTCGATACCATCGACCAGGTCAAGGCGCTGATTGCCGGGGCGCAGCCGCATCTGCCGGAGAGCCTGCAGATCACCTATATCACCGATCAGTCGATCGAGGTACAGGACCTGCTTTCCGACCTGTTGAACAATGTCCTGACCGCGGTCATTCTGGTGCTGATCGTGATGTTGCTGACCATGGGCGTGCGTCCCGCACTGTTGGTCGGACTGACCATCCCCGGCGCGTTCCTGGCCGGGTTGCTGATGATCCAGCTGCTGGGTTTTACGTTGAATATCATCGTGCTGTTCTCGCTGATCCTGGTGGCGGGGATGCTGGTGGACGGCGCCATCGTGGTCTCCGAGCTGGCCGACCGTAACCGGGAGCAGGGGATGGCGCCCACCGAAGCCTGGAGCCGGGCGGCGGTGCGCATGGCCTGGCCGGTTATCGCATCGACGCTGACCACGCTGATGGTGTTTCTGCCGCTGCTGTTTTGGCCCGGCATCGTCGGCGAGTTCATGAAATACCTGCCGGCGACGGTGATCGTCTGCCTGCTGGCCTCGCTGGCGATGGCACTGATCTTTCTACCGGTGCTGGGCAGCCTGGCGGGAGGTTACAGCGACGGCCAGGCGCGGCCCAATAATCCGCTGTCGCTGCTTTATCGCCGTACCCTCGCCCGGCTGTTGCGTTATCCGGCACTGACCCTGCTCTCCACGCTGCTGCTGATGGCGGCGGTGTACCTGACCTACGCGCAATTCAACCGGGGGGTCGAGTTCTTCCCCGAGTTGGAGCCGGATTCCGCCCAGGTGGTGGTGCATGCCCGCGGCGATCTGTCGATCCATGAACGGGACGCGCTGCTGCAGCGTGTCGAGCAGCGGCTGCAGGGGATGCCGGAGCTGGAGGCGCTGTATGCCCGCTCCCAGGTCAGCGCCGACAGCCAGCAGCAGGCCGATGTGATCGGCGTGATCCAGTTCCAGTTCATCGACTGGGACCGGCGCCGGCCGGCCAGCCGGATACTGGCGGAGATGCAGCGGCGCACCGCCGATCTGGCCGGACTCAAGCTGGAGTTTCGCGGTCAGGAGGGCGGCCCCACCGAAGGCAAACCGGTGCAGCTGCACCTGATATCCGACGATACCGAGGCCGCCTCGCTGGCGGTCGAGCAGATTCGGGCCACGATGGACCGGGTGGGGGGATTCATCGATATCGAGGACGATCGGACCCTGCCGGGAATCGAGTGGCGACTGAACGTGGACCGCGAGGCCGCGGCCCGTTTCGGTGCCAGTGTGGCGAGTATCGGCAGTGCGATCCAGCTGGTGACCCATGGTCTGCTGCTGAGCACCTATCGACCGGAGGATGCCGATGACGAGGTCGACATCCGTGTCCGCCTGCTGCGCGACCAGCGTACCCTGGATCAGCTGGAGCAGCTGACGCTGAACACCGAGCGCGGCCAGGTGCCGCTGTCGCTGTTCGTGACGCTGGAGCCGGCGCAGAAGACCGGCGTGATCCACCGCCTGGATGCGGCCCGGACCCTGACGCTGAAAGCCGACCTGGCGGACGGCTACCAACTGGACGAGCGGCTTGCCGCACTGCAGGCGCAGATAGACGGCCTGCCCGCCGGCGTACGGTTGGATATCGGCGGCGAACAGGAGGATCAGCAACAGGCGGCGACCTTCCTCGGCGGCGCCTTCCTGGTGGCGATTCTGCTGATGACGCTGATCCTGGTGATCCAGTTCAACAGCTTCTACCAGACGCTGCTGGTGCTGTCCGCCATCGTATTCTCCACCGCCGGGGTGCTGATCGGCCTGCTGGTGAACCAGCAGTCGTTCGGTATCGTCATGGTGGGGATGGGGATCATCGCCCTGGCCGGTATCGTGGTGAACAACAATATCGTGCTGATCGACACCTATAACCAGCATCTGCGCGACGGCTACCCGCCGTTGCAGGCGGCGCTGGAGACCGGCTGCCTGCGCCTGCGTCCGGTGTTGCTGACGGCGTTGACCACGGTACTCGGCCTGCTGCCGATGGTGCTGGGGGTCAACGTCAACCTGCTCGAACCCAGCCTGGGCATAGGCGCGCCATCGACCCAGTGGTGGACCCAGCTCTCCAGCGCCATCGCCGGCGGGCTGACCTTCGCCACCCTGCTGACGCTGCTGCTGACCCCCTGCATGCTGGTGCTGGGGGCGCAGGTCAGCGCCCGGTTCGGCGCCAGGCGCGGGGGCTAGAGCAGGCCCCATAGGGTGTCGAAGATGATCTTCTGCGCCGCGGCGACCTCGGCGGAGTCGATCACCACGGCGGTGGGGTAGTTGTCCGAGGCCAGCGAGATGATCGCGCAGCGCGGCGGGTAGATCGCGATATAGGCGGCATCGACCGGCCCCTCGGTCCTGATCCATTTGCGCTCCGACAGCTCGGCGCTTTCGCCGCCATCGCCGATGGCGATAACCCGCACCCGGATCTCCCGCGCGATGCGCTGGGCGGTGAAGGTGGGGAAGGGGCGATAGAGGTGGCGGCGAATCGGTTTGGAAGAGAACACCGAGTAGGTGCGCTCCGGCTGGGCCGACACCTGGTTCAGGATATCGCGCAGCACCATCTCGATGCCGCCATCCCCCTCGTAAAACTGCACGTTGGCGGCACTGAAATCCGGTTTCAGGTGGTGCAGCTCCGGAATGATCCGGCTTTTCAATTGTCCCATGGCCAGGCTCAGCCGCTGCTGGCGCTCCTCGGCCAGCTGCAGCAGGATTTCGGGCTCCCGCGCCGTGAACAGGCGCCGCTTGCCCTTCGGTGAATAGGTCACTATGCCCTGCTGTTGCAGTGCTTTCAGGCACTCGTAGGTGGTGCCGCGGTTGACCTCGGCGCGTTCTGCGATAGTGCGGATCGGACTCGGCCCCAATGTCAGCAGTGCCTTGTAGATCGCGACATCCCGTGCTTCCAGCCCAAGCTGGGCGAAGATTTCATCATCCATTTTGTCAATTTTTTTCTGACATAAGTTATTGATCCATTTTTATCCTGCGCTAGAGTGCAGTCAAACCGCAATTGCTGGTGCATATTTCAGCAACACGACGATAAACAACGACGGAAACGACGATGAGCTTAGAAGTGGTCATCCTGGCGGCAGGCCAGGGCAGTCGCATGAAATCCACACTGCCCAAGGTAATGCACCGGCTCGCCGGCAAGCCGATGGTGCAGCATGTGATCGATACCGCGCGCCGCCTGCAGGCGGATGCGCTGCACGTGGTGATCGGCCACGGCGCCGAACAGCTGCGCGAGGCGCTGGCCGGGCAGGCACTGCAGCTCGCCGTGCAGGAGCAGCAGCTCGGTACCGGCCACGCGGTGGCCCAGGCGCTGCCGGCCATCGCCGCAGAGGCCACGGTGCTGGTGCTGTATGGCGATGTGCCGCTGATCGCGCCGGCGACGCTGGAGGCGCTGATCCATGTCGCCGCCAAGGGGCAGGTAGGGTTGCTGACCGTCGAGCTGGCGGACCCGACCGGCTACGGCCGCATCCTGCGCAGTGACGTCGGCGACGTGGTCGCCATCGTCGAGCACAAGGATGCCGACGCGGCGCAGCGCGCTATCCGCGAGGTCAATACCGGCATCCTGGCGCTGCCGGCGCGCTGTCTGCGCGAATGGCTGCCGCGGCTGTCCTCCAACAACGCCCAGGGCGAGTACTACCTGACCGATATCATCGCCATGGCGGCGGAGGACGGGGTGCGGGTGCAGGCACAGCAGCCAGGCAGCGAGCAGGAGGTACAGGGGGTCAACAACCGGGTGCAACTGGCGACGCTGGAGCGCTGGTACCAGCGGCAGCAGGCGGAACAGCTGATGCTGCAGGGGGTGACGCTGGCCGATCCGGCGCGCATCGATATCCGCGGCACGCTGTGTTGTGCACAGGATGTCAGCATCGATATCAACTGCGTGTTCGAGGGTAACGTCGAGATTGGCAGCGGTGTCAGCATCGGTCCTAACTGCATGATCCGCAATAGCCGTATCGGTGCCGACAGCGTCATCGAGGCGAACTCGGTGATCGATGGCGCCGAGCTGGCCGGTGCGGCACAGATCGGCCCCTTCGCGCGGCTGCGCCCCGGCACCCAACTGGCCGACGGGGTCAAGATCGGCAACTTCGTCGAAACCAAGAAGGCGAAGATCGCCAGCGGCAGCAAGGTGAACCACCTCAGTTATATCGGCGATGCCCAGATCGGCCGCAACGTCAATGTCGGTGCCGGCACCATCACCTGCAACTACGACGGCGTCAACAAATCGCTGACCGAGATTGGCGACGGCGCCTTTATCGGCTCCAACACGGCGCTGGTGGCGCCGGTCAAGGTCGGTGCCGAGGCGACGGTCGGTGCCGGTTCGACCCTGACCCGCGAAGTGGGCGACGGCGAGCTGGCGGTTGCCCGTGCCAAACAGAGCAATATCAAGGGCTGGAAACGGCCGACCAAGCGCAGCTGAGGAGCACGCCATGTGTGGAATCGTCGGTGCCGTAGCGGCACGTCCGGTAGCGGGCATCCTGTTGGAGGGGCTGCGGCGTCTCGAATATCGCGGGTATGACTCGGCCGGGATGGCGTTGTGGAGCGAAACCGAGGGCCAGGGCGCGCTGAGCCGGCTGCGCCGGATCGGCAAGGTACAGGCGCTGGCCGATGCGCTGGAACAGCAGCCGCTGCCGGGTAACCTGGGGATCGCCCACACCCGCTGGGCCACCCATGGCCGTCCGGCGGAGCACAACGCCCACCCGCATATGTCCGGCGACCGGGTCGCGGTGGTGCACAACGGCATCATCGAGAACTTCGAGCGGCTGCGCGACGAGCTGATGGCGGCGGGCTACAAATTCAGTTCCGAAACCGATACCGAGGTGGTGGCGCACCTGGTCGATCAGCAGGTCCAGGCCGGTGCCACACTGCTGGAGGCGCTGCGCAGCGCCATGCAGCGACTGGAGGGCGCCTTCGCCCTCGGCGTTATCCATCGCGATTATCCGGGCCTGCTGCTGGCCGCGCGCAAGGGCAGCCCGCTGGTGATCGGAGTTGGTATCGGCGAGCACTTCATCGCCTCCGACCAGCTGGCGCTGCTGCCGGTGACCGACCGCTTCATGTTCCTCGAGGATGGCGATATCGCCGCGCTCGGTGTCGACCAGGTGCAGATCTGGGATCGTGCGGGCAACCGGGTGGAGCGTGCCGTCAGCCGCTTCGAACATGGTGCCGGCAGCGCCGAGAAGGGCGAGTTCAAGCACTTCATGCTGAAGGAGATCTACGAACAGCCCAGCGTCATGAAATCGGTGCTGGAGGGACGCGTCAGCGGCGATCACTTGCTGGAGCAGGCGTTCGGCAGCGAGGCGGCGGCGCTGTTCGATGCCACCCGCCAGGTGCAGATCGTCGCCTGCGGCACCAGTTTCCACGCCGGCATGGTGGCCAAGTACTGGATCGAGTCGCTGGTCGGTATCCCCTGCATGGTCGAGGTGGCCAGCGAGTTCCGCTACCGCACCGTGGTGCTGCCGAAGGGCACGTTGCTGGTGACCCTGTCGCAGTCCGGCGAAACCGCCGATACGCTGGCGGCGTTGCGCGAGGTCAAGGATCGCGTGCTCGGCACGCTGGCGATCTGCAACGTGCCGGGCAGCTCGCTGGTACGCGAATCCGACCTGGCGCTGATGACCAACGCCGGGCCCGAGATCGGCGTGGCCTCGACCAAGGCGTTCACCTCGCAGCTGGTGGCGCTGATGCTGACTACGCTGGCGCTGGGCCGGCGGCATGGTGTGCTGCCGGGCACCGAGGCACAGATTATCAATGCCCTGAAGGGGTTGCCGGAACTGTTGCAGCAGTTGCTGGCGCTGGATCCGCAGATTGAACAGATGGCGGCGGCTTTTGCCGAGAAGCACAACGCCCTGTTCCTTGGCCGCGGTGCGCTCTACCCGATCGCGCAGGAGGGGGCGCTGAAGCTGAAGGAGATCTCCTACATCCACGCCGAAGCCTACCCGGCCGGGGAGCTGAAGCACGGCCCGCTGGCGCTGGTGGACAAGGAGATGCCGGTGATCACGGTGGCGCCGAACAACGAGATGCTGGACAAGCTGAAGGCCAACATGCAGGAGGTGCGGGCCCGCGGCGGCGAACTGTTCGTGTTCGCCGGCAACGTGAGGAGGGGATGCACCTGATCCGCCTGCCGGCGCTGCCGGTACTGCTGGAGCCGATCGCCTATACATTGCCACTGCAATTGCTGAGCTATCACGTGGCGGTACTGAAGGGCACCGACGTCGACCAGCCGCGTAACCTGGCGAAATCGGTGACGGTGGAATGAACCTGGGGCCAGAATGACCGATCTGCTGGGCTCACACACGCCACAGCTGACGCTCTATCTGCCGCACCGGCCAAATGGACTGGACGTGCTGGTCGAGCAGCCTTCGGCAACCGCTCTGGTGGCGCAAAACTCCAACCATTGGCGCAAGATCGTCACGCTGATGGCGAAAGTCTGTGCCCCGGACGATGACTGGAAAGGTTATATAGAGCAGCTGCTTTGCGAAAATGCACTGGGTTTTGCGCCGCAGCTCCATGCCGGTTCCGCCTGGCACTGGATCGGCGGGCAGCAGAACCAGGCCCGCTTTCGCGAACTGGATGTGCGCCACACGAGGGTGGTGGTCGATGGCGATATTGCCCTGGATCCGCAACGGCGGATTTTACTGACGCCCTACCCCGATTACCGCCAGCTCAGCAATCGCAAGGTCGCGCTGATCCGCGAGCTGCTGGCGCAATATGGGTTTTACGCTTAGCGGGCGAGTGCCGCCGGATGTCGCCGCGACTCAGAGCGACACCAGCAGCAGTCCGGCGAACATCACCACCAGCCCCTGCAGTCGTGGCAGGCTCATCGCTTCGCGCAGCCAGATCACGCCGATCAGCACGCCGAGCGGGATGCTGACCTGGCGCAGCGCCACCACATAGCTGACTTCGCTGACCATCGACATGCTGATCAGGATCAGCAGGTAGGTGGCGATGATGAAACTCCCCGCCAGCGCGGTCCAGCCCGGATCGGGCAGCTCGCGTAGCGACTCCTTCATGATCAGCGCGACCGTCGGCAGCATCCAGATCAGGGTGGCGACCGCCTGCAGCACGACAAAGCTGCTGCCGGCGCTGAAGCCGCTCATCCCGCGGGCGGTCATCAGCCGAATCGCCGCGCTGTCGACCAGCGAGTAACCGGCGGTGGAACTGGCGGCCAGCAGCACCCAGCCGATGGCCGGGGTGCAGTAGTCGCGCCAGTGCCAATCGCGCCAGCGCGCCAGCGGCAGTGCCAGCGAGCCGAGCATGATCAGCAGCATCCCCGCCACATCGCGCAGTTCGAGCTGGCTGTTGCCGTACAGCAGCAGGACCAGCAGCGGCACCATCAACACCGGCAGCGCCCGCGCCAGCGGGTAGACCAGGTTCAGGTTGCCGGCGCGATAGGCGCGCGCCAGCCCGGTCATGTAGAGGGTCTGGAACAGCCCGGAGAGCAGCAGTAGGCCCCAGAACCGGGGCGGCAGCGCCAGCAGGTCGCGCCAGGCGAACAAGGCCAGTGGGCTGAAGATCAGCAGTCCGAACCCCATCGCCCAGGCGTAGAAGCGCACGGTCTGGGCCGTGCGCTTGCC
>QKGH01000235.1 GCA_003250495.1 Marinobacterium sp. | reverse complement strand
GTCTGGTTACTCAAGCGCTTTTCCACCGCCTCGTAGGTGGCCCGATGGGCGCTGTGCTGTACGTCGATATGTTGCTTGAACGCCCGGTAGGCGTTTTTGCGAAAGTCGCTCTCGATCGGCCCGGGCTCGATCAGGCTCACCCGAATCGGGGTGTCGGCCAATTCCAGGCGCAACGTATCGGTCAGCCCCTCCAGCGCGAACTTGGAACAGTTGTAGGCCCCCCGATACTTCAGCGTTCATGACGATGCGACCCCGACCCTGTCTGCGCATGACCGGCAGCACCAGGTTGGTCAACTCCAGCCAGCCCAGGACGTTGGTCTCCAGTTGCGCCCGCAGCAGCTCCCGACTCAAATCCTCCACCGCACCGGGCTGACCGTAGGCACCGTTGTTGAACAGCACATCCAGCGTGCCGCCGGTCTGCGCCAATACCTTATCCAGCGCCTGCCGGATCGACTCGCTGTCGTCGAGATCGAGCTGCAGGCTTTCCAGCCCAAGCCCCTGCAAAACCTCCACATCCTGCTGCCGACGCGCGCTGGCAAAGACCCGGTACCCCAGCTCCTGCAGACGCAGGGCACAGTGCTTGCCGATGCCACTGGAGCACCCCGTAATCAGAACCGTTTTCATCGCTGCCCCTATCCTTTTAACGACACCCACCCGATCCAGAGCACACCCCCGCTTTAGCCTGGGACCCAGACGCCCGCCGCGTCCCCGGGCTCTGGATTACTCGCCCATGCAACTGCTGCCGCCGCGCTCTGTAGCAGAGCTCCATCAACCACATCGAGCCAGGGCCGAAGACCTGCCCGAGCGGAACTGCCGGCCGACAGCGCAGCATCCGCTCAATCGATACGCCATCAGCGCCGCCTCGTTTCGACACAGCCGTTGCACCGGGCTGCCCCGCACTATGCCACAACACCCGGGCGGGCCGGCAACCCTGGCCGCGCTGCACCGTCCCTCAGGATCGCCGCCACCGCCGCAACTGGCTGCAACTATTAACCACCGAAGCCGGATCCCGTTTGCAGGTCGCTCCGTACCGCCCCCTCACGCCATCGCCTCCAGGCGGAAATGCTCATTAACGTCATCCCACCTGTATGACTTAAATTGCCATTCTGCCGCTGATGGCATGCCAGATTAGTCATACAAACATCAGGGATATGTAGAGTGGCAAAAAATATCATTAAATATCAAATGGTTATTTTTTCAGCGAATTTCAAAAAGCTGGCACCCTTGTTGCGATAGATCCTGTAGAGAGCTCTGTAGAGAGCTAACTCCATCCCTGAAGGAGATGAATATGACTGCGATCCATGATGACGAACGCTACGAAGAGCTGGGACTGGTGCCCTCAATCGCAATGGTACTGGTGGGGTTGGTTATCGCCATCATCCCGGCACTGGTGCAGCTGGGCCTGCTATTCGCTAACTGAACAAGCACTCCCCCACGTACGTCTTAGCGCCTCGGCTAACCGCCGGGGCTTTTTTATGCCCGCGTGCCGGCAAAACACGACGTCAGGAGGCAGGTAAGGAGACAAGCGGAACAGGGGAGGGAGCAGATAGACGCTTGATGAAACAGCACAATTCAACGCGCATAAAACGCGTATAACGTGCAATTCAATGAGTAGCTAAGCGAGAAGTCGTTCCAGGAGAGGTACCAACCGGGGAACCCGGTGGTGCAGATGGGGAGACTCGAACTCCCACGCCCGTGAAGGCACTAGCACCTGAAGCTAGCGTGTCTACCAATTCCACCACATCTGCATATCGGTGTGCGCTGTTTGGCTTATGCCGCGGGGCGCCCGCTCTACCCACTTTCGATTCAGTCTCTGACTCACTTGCTTTCCAGGCCGGGCCCGAAGAGCAGTGGTGCAGATGGGGAGACTCGAACTCCCACGCCCGTGAAGGCACTAGCACCTGAAGCTAGCGTGTCTACCAATTCCACCACATCTGCTTCGAAAGTGGGGCGCATTATATAGAGCGGTTTTTCCCTTGTGAAGCCCCTGCGCAAAAGATTTTACGGTTCCAGGCAGTTTTTAAAGCGCTCGGCCAGATCCAGCAGGTAATCGCCATACGCCGTGGCACTCAGATTCCAACCGATCGCCAACGGATCCACCTGTCCCTGGCGTACGTTCAACCCGTCGGTAATCGCGTCAACGACGGCGACATTGAACTGCGGCTCGCTCAACACGCAGACGGCAGACTGCTCTTCGAGCTGGTGGCGAATCTCCGCCAGGCGCTTGGCACCGGGCTTGCGCGCCGGGTCGACGGTAAAGTAACCCAGTTGATTCAACCCGTAATGCCCGACAAAGCCATCGTAGGCATCGTGGAAGACGAAGAAACCGCGCTCCCGCACCGGCGCGAGCTGTGCGCTAATCTGCTGATCGATCTGCTGCATCGAGCCGGTAAAGCGCTCCAGGTTGGCATCCAGTTTCGCCTGCTGCTCGGGGAACTGCTCGACCAGCACTCGGTGCATCTGCTGCGCCATCTCGACCGCCGTGATCGGATCTAGCCAGGGGTGTACGTTCACACCGCCATGATCATGATCGTGCCCACCCTCCGCCATCTCGGCTTCGTGCTCGGCGTCATGTTCGTCCGCATGTTCGTCCGCATGCTCCTCCTCATGCTCATGGTCATGCTCTTCAGCCGCTGCAGAGGAGGGCAGCAGGGCCAGGGTCTGGGCCTCGGTCCGCGACAGCGGCTTGTCGAGGAACTGCTCCAGCGCCGGTCCGACCCAGAACACCACCTTGGCCTCCATCAGGCGGCGCATATCGGACGGTTTCAGGGCATAATGGTGCGGCGAAGCGCCATCGGCCAACAGAATATCGGGTTCGCTGACACCCTCGGTCAATGCCGCCGCAATGAGCCCCAGGGGGCGGATACTGGTAACGACGGCGGCGGATTCGGCGGCCTGCGCCACGGCCGGCAATGCCGCCGCGACCGCCAGCGCTAATCCAGACGCCAGCTGTTTCCAGCCGGACGCCAGGGCTGGCCTGTCTGATGGGATAGATCCCTTCCCAAGGGCAGATGGCTTACGCAAGGTTGTATCTCCCTAATTAACATATATTCATGTTATGTTATAACACAAACAAGCTTCAGTGATACAGATGACACAAACCGACCCAGGCTTTCACTCCGACCACGACCATCAGCACTGCATCGACCAGGCACTGCTGACCGCTCGCGATCTTTGCCGCCAGCGGCGGCAACGTCTGACCCCGATCCGGGAGCTGGTGCTGAAATTGGTCTGGCAAAATCATCAACCCCTGGGAGCCTACGAGCTGCTGCCGGCCCTGGCTGCCGCGGGCTTCAACTCCGCCCCGCCAACGGTCTACCGCGCCCTGGAGTTCCTGCAGCAACAGGGCTTCGTACACCGCATCGCCTCGTTGAACGCCTATGTCGGCTGTCCCCACCCGGATCGCCCGCACCGCAGCGGCTTTTTGATCTGCCACCGCTGCAAGCGCGCCATCGAGCTGGACACCGCCCCGGTGCACCGGGCGCTGAGTGCCAGCGCCGAGGAGGTCGGGTTTCGTATCGAGCAGGAGTTGGTAGAGGTGGTCGGCCTGTGCCCGGACTGCCAGCAACAGGAGGCAACGCATGCCTAACCGGGACCTGGTGCGCCTGAGCCAAGTCAACGTCCGCTTCGGCCAGGATCGGGTGTTGAACAACATCAACCTGAACCTGCACGACAACTGCATCACGACCTTGATCGGCCCCAACGGCGCCGGCAAGACCACGCTGGTCAAGGTGATCCTCGGCCTGGTTCAGCCCAACAATGGCAATATCTGGCGCGAGAGCGGTCTGCGCATCGGCTACATGCCGCAAAAGCTGCATATCGACCGCACCCTGCCGCTGACCGTGGCCCGCTTCATGCGCACCCCCACCCGGGTTCCGGTCGCCGCGATGCGGGAGGCACTGGCCGCGGTCGGCGCCGGACACCTGCTCGACAAGTCGATCCACGACCTGTCCGGAGGCGAAACCCAGCGCGTACTGCTGGCCCGCGCCCTGCTGCGCGATCCGCAACTGTTGGTGCTCGACGAGCCGGTGCAGGGGGTCGACCTGAACGGCCAGATCGAACTCTACCGCCTGATCACCAGTATCCGCGAACAGCGGCACTGCGGCGTGCTGATGATCTCGCACGACCTGCACCTGGTGATGGCCTCCACCGACCATGTGGTGTGCCTGAACCACCATGTCTGCTGTTCCGGTCACCCGGAGGCGGTCAGCAACGATCCATCGTTCCTGGAACTGTTCGGCCCGGCCCAGGCCAGCACCCTGGCGCTGTACAACCACCACCACAACCATCGCCACGATATCCACGGCGATGTGATAACCGACCAACCGCAGCCCGACTGCTGCTCGGGGCACTGACAGACCATGGATCAATTTCTGCTTCTCGCGCTCACCGGCGGCGTCGGTATCGCCGCCGTGGCCGGTCCGCTGGGCTCCTTCGTGGTCTGGCGCCGGATGGCCTATTTCGGCGATACGCTGGCGCACTCGGCGCTGCTCGGCATCGCCCTCGGCTTCCTGTTCGACATCAACCTGAATCTGGCGGTGGTTGCCTGCTGCGTGCTGCTGGCCCTGCTGCTGGTCAGCCTGCAGCGCCAGCACCTGGTGGCCACCGATACGCTGCTCGGGATCATGGCACACAGCTCGCTGTCGTTGGGCCTGGTCACCGTGTCCCTGCTCGACTCGGTGCGAATCGACCTGATGGAGTATCTGTTCGGCGACCTGCTGGCGATATCACCGGAGGATCTGTACTGGATCTACGGCGGCGGCCTGCTGGTACTGCTGCTGCTGTGGCGGCTGTGGGACCAGCTGCTGGCAATCACCATCAACGAAGAGCTGGCGCGGGTGGAGGGGGTTCCGGCCACCTGGGTTCGCCTTGCGCTGATGTTGCTGATCGCCACCGTCATCGCCGTGGCGATGAAGCTGGTCGGCATCCTGTTGATCACCTCGCTGCTGGTGATACCGGCCGCCGCGGCCCGCCGCCTGTCCCATACCCCCGAGCAGATGGCCGTTTACGCCTCGCTGCTCGGCATGCTCGCCGTCGTTGGCGGCATCAGTGCCTCCTGGTACTGGGATACGCCCGCCGGCCCGTCGGTGGTGGTGTGTTCGCTGCTGGAGTTCCTGCTGCTGTATACCGCTCCGGCCAAACTGCGTAGCCGATGAGCGGCACCCCGCACGACTGGCCGGACGCCGCCACGCACCGCCGGGTCTGGCAGCTGGCCTGGCCGATGATGCTGTCCAACATCACGGTACCGCTGCTGGGGCTGGTCGATACCGCGGTGATCGGGCACCTGTCCGCGCCGCACTACCTGGGTGGCGTCGCCGTGGGCAGCATGCTGTTCTCGATCCTGTACTGGGCCTTCGGCTTCCTGCGCATGGGCACGACGGGACTGGTCGCCCAGGCCAACGGGCGCGGGGACGGCACCGGCAACCGCACCCTGCTGGCCCAGTCGCTGCTGCTGGCGCTGCTGATCGGCAGCCTGATCATCCTGCTTCGCCAGCCGCTGGTCGACCTGGCACTGAGGTTGATGGATCCCGACCCGGCGGTATTGGGCCAAGCCGCTGAATATGCCGCCATCCGGGCTTTCGGGGCCCCCGCCGTGCTGTGTAACTACGCCCTGTTGGGCTGGTTCGTCGGTAATCAGAACACCCGTATCCCGCTGCTGCTGCTGACCTCGACCAACCTGCTCAATATGCTGCTCGACCTGCTGTTCGTCTATGGTCTGGGTATGCATGCTGGCGGCGTGGCGCTGGCCAGTGTGATCGCCGAATGGTCCAGTCTGCTGTTCGGACTCTGGCTGTGCCGGCGCCTACTCGCCAGCATCGCCGGCAACTGGCTGTGGGCGCCGTTGTGCCGGCTCAGTGCCTATGGCGCCATGATCCGGGTAAACCGTTACCTGTTCGTCCGCACCATCACGCTGCTGCTGACCTTCGCCTTCTTCACCGCCCAGGGCGCACGCCAGGGTGCCGATATTCTCTCCGCCAATGCGGTGTTGCTGAATTTCCTGCTGCTGATCTCAAATGCCCTGGACGGCTTCGCCCACGCCGTCGAGGCGCTGAGCGGCAAGTCCCTGGGACGCCGGGACCTGCGCCAGTTCTACCGCACCATCACCAGTGCCGGACTGTTCTCGCTCCTGATGGCGGCCGGGCTGACGCTGCTGTTCGCACTGGCAGGGGAGACGATCATCGCCCTGCTGACCGGTATCGAGACGGTGCGGGAACAGGCCGCGCTGTATCTGCCCTGGCTGGTCGTGCTGCCGCTGATCGGGGTATGGAGTTTTCTGCTCGATGGGATCTTCATCGGCACGACACAGGTACGAGCCATGCAGAATACGATGCTGGTTGCGGTCTTTCTGGTGTTTGCGCCGGTCTGGTGGCTGACCCAGCCCCTCGGCAACGACGGTCTCTGGCTCGCTTTCCTGAGCTTCTTCGCCGCCCGCGGACTCAGTGGCGGCTATGTCTATTGGCGCCTGTGCCAGCGCCAAGCCTGGCTGGAACCCTGACCCGTCCGTCCCGCCGCTACAACTGCAGCGCTGCAGCCGCTTCGCGACAGGCTTTATGGCAAGGGCAGGAGAGTAGGTGATCGTTCACTAACCCCAGCGACTGCATATAGGCGTAGGCAATGGTCGGACCGAAGAAGCGCAGCCCACGTTTGCGCAGATCGGCAGACAACGCCTTGGAGTGCGGCGTTTCGGCCGGCACCTGCGCCAGGCTGTGCCACTGATTGCAGATCGGCTGATTATCGACGAATGCCCACAGATAGCGCGCGAAACTGCCATGCTCCTGCTGGATCTGCAGAAACAACTTGGCTGCCGTAATCGACGCTTCGATCTTGGCGCGATTGCGGATCACGCCGGGATCGGCCAGCATCCGCTCGACGTCGCCGGGGCCGTACGCCGCCACCCGCTGCGGATCGAAATCCGCGTAGTGACGGCGGTAACCCTCCCGCTTCTGCAACACGGTACGCCAGCTCAGCCCGGCCTGCGCCGACTCCAGCACCAGGAATTCGAACAGGCGGCGATCGTCGCCGCAGGGTAGGCCCCACTCGGTATCGTGGTAGTGCTGCTCCAGTGCGCTGTGCATCGCCCAGCCACAACGCTCGGTGATCGCCTCGGACATCCCTGGCCGGCCTCCCTGACCTCAGTGGTCGTGTCGTTTCAAACCGGGATTGGGATGGAACTGCAGCGGCTGCACCGCAACCTCGGTCTCCACCTGGGCCCCCGGCGTCGACTCCTGGTTGACCCGGGTGGTCAGCTCTTCGGGATCCGGCCGTCCATCCAGACGTAGCGAATCCTCAAAGCCGCACTTGACGCACTCCCGGTACTCGCGCTCTTCGTCCCGGTACATCCGTACCGAGTCCATCGCCGCACAGCGCGGACAGACCGCGCCGGAGATAAACCGTTTTACTACACTCATGATCGCCTCTCTGGCTCTATTGCCCGCCTATTGTATGCCGGAGTGGCGCAGAAGGGCATCGACCTTGGGCTCGCGCCCGCGAAATGCGACAAAAAGCTCCATCGGCTCCCGCGAACCGCCCTGCTCGAGAATCGCCTGGCGGAACGCCAGCCCGGTTGCGCCATTGAATATTCCATCCTCCTCGAAGCGGGAGAACGCATCCGCGGACAATACCTCGGCCCACTTGTAGCTGTAGTAACCGGCGGCATAGCCGCCGGCGAAGATGTGGGTGAAGCCGTGCTGGAAGCGGTTCTCGCGCGGCGGCTTGAACACCGCGACCTGATCGCGCACCCGGTCGAGCACCGCCTGCACCTCGGTCTTGCCCGGCTGGTACTCGAAATGCAGGTGGAAATCGAACAGCGCGAACTCCAGCTGGCGCAGCATCATCATGCCGGCCTGGAAGTGTTTCGCGGCCAGCATCTTGTCGAGCAGGCTCTGCGGCAACGGCTCCCCGGTCTCATGGTGCCCGGAGATCAGCGCCAGCGCCTCCGGCTCCCAACACCAGTTCTCCAGGAACTGGCTTGGCAGCTCCACGGCATCCCAGGCCACGCCGTTGATGCCGCTGACATCGGCATACTCCATCCGGGTCAGCATGTGATGGATGCCATGGCCAAACTCATGGAACAGCGTGGTGACCTCGTCATGGGTCAGCAGGGCGGGCTGGCCATTGACCGGCGGGGTGAAGTTGCACACCAGGTAGGCCACCGGCAGCTGCAGCGAGCCATCCGCCAGACGCCGACGCACCCGGCAATCGTCCATCCAGGCCCCGCCGCGCTTCTTGGCCCGGGCGAAGGGATCCAGATAGCAGTAGGCGATCACCTCGCCATTACGGCTCAGCTGATAGAGACGGGCATCCTGGTGCCAGCTGTCGAACGTCTCGACCCGGCTGAATTGCACATCGAACAGCCGCCCGACGATGCTGAACAGGCCGTCCAGCACCTTCGGTAGCGGGAAGTAGGGGCGCAGCTGTTGCTGGGAGATATCGAAGCGCGCCAGTTTCAGCTTTTCGCCGTAGTAGGAGAGATCCCAGGCACAGAGCTCATCCAGGCCATCCTGCTGCAGCGCAAACGCCTTCAGCTCGCCCAACTCCTGGGCCGCCATATGCCGGCTCTTCTGTGCCAGGTCGTCGAGGAAACCGATCACCTGCTGCGGCGACTGCGCCATCTTGGTGGCCAGCGAGTAGTCGGCGTAGGTGGCAAAACCGAGCAGCTGCGCCAGCTCGCTGCGCAGGTCGAGGATCTCGCGCATGATGCCTGAGTTGTCCCACTGTCCGGCAGTCGGCCCCTGGTCAGAGGCGCGGGTGCTATAGGCGCGGTACAGCTCCTCGCGCAGGGCGCGATCCTCGGCATGGGTCATCACGGCGAAGTAGGAGGGGAAATCCAGCGTGATCACCCAGCCTTCGAGATTTTTCTCCTCGGCCGCCTGCCGCGCCGCACTGACCGCATGCTCCGGCAAGCCGGCCAGTTGCTGCTCGTCAACGATATGGCGGAACCAGCCGTGAGTGGCATCGAGCACGTTCTCGGAGAACTTGGTGGTCAGCTCCGACAGCTTCTGCTGCAGCTCGGCGTAGCGCTTCTGCTGCGCCGGCGGCAGGGCGATGCCGGACAGGCGGAAATCGCGCAGGGCATGCTCGATGACGGTCTGCTGCGCCGGCGCCAGCTGCGCGTAGTCCGGGCCATCCGCCAGGGCCTGGTAGGCCTGGTACAGCGCCTGGTTCTGGCCCAGCTCGGTCCAGTACTGCGATAGCTTGGGCAGGCAGCGGTTATAGGCTTCGCGCAGCTCATCGGAGTTCATCACCGAATTCAGGTGCGAGACCGGCGACCAGGCCTGGCTCAGCTCGTCGTTGATCTGCTCCAGCACCGCCACCAGAGAGTCCCAGTCGCGCTCGCCCTCCGCCGCGGTCAGTTCGGCAATCCGCGCCCGGTTACGCGCCAGCAGCTCATCGATGGCGGGCTCCACATGTTCCGGTTTGATCCGGCTGAAAGGGGGCAGAAGATGCGGTTCCAGTAACGGGTTATCGTGCACGTTGGCCATGCGGGTCTCCGGCGTAAGCAACAAAAAGGGCGAGAAAGGGCAGCGAATGACAGGCTGTCGCCAGCTTCAATTCCTATACAATGGAGGGCAACGCAAGGCATTTCAACAGGAGAAGAGGGTATGAAGATCCGCAGCTATCAGGGTATGACCCCGAAACTGGGAGAGCGGGTGTTTGTCGATCCAAGCTCCGTCGTGCTCGGTGACGTCGAGCTCGGCGACGACAGCTCGGTCTGGCCGCTGGTGGTGATCCGCGGCGACATGCACCGTATCCGCGTCGGCAAGCGTACCAGTGTGCAGGATGGCTCGGTGCTGCATATCACCCACGCCGGTCCGTTCAACCCCGATGGCTACCCGCTGGAGATCGGCGACGACGTCACTATCGGCCACCAGGCGATGCTGCATGGCTGCAAGATCGGCAACCGGGTGCTGATCGGCATGGGGACGACGGTCATGGACGGTGCCGTGGTCGAGGACGACGTAGTGGTCGGCGCCGGCTCCCTGGTACCGCCCGGGAAGACGCTCAAGAGCGGCTTCCTGTACGTCGGTCGCCCGGCCAAGCCGCAGCGCGAGCTGAGCGACAAGGAGCGCGAGTTTTTCACCTATTCGGCCAACAACTACGTGCGCCTGAAAGACAAACATCTGCAGGAGTCCTGGGCCGACCTCGACTAAAGCCTGGCGGGAACCCTGCGGGGTTCCCGCCCTCCACGCGCCAAACGCCCGCTGCGCCGCTTCTCCATATCCCCTGCACCGGCGCAACCTCCCGACACCCGTCCCCCAGCCGACACACCAACACTGATCTTTTTGTTTAATCGCTATTGATAATAGTTCGCATTTTGTTTAGCTTGATAGACATTATCTGAGGAGGCAGATTAAATGAATTTCCGACGTACTCTACTTGCCGCGGCAACCGCACTGGCAGCCAGCACCCCGATGACCCAAGTCCAGGCCGCAACGCCCAGCGCCGAGGCCATCGTCAGCCACTACGCCGATATCGCCCTGGCAACCTACAGCGACTCGCTAAACGGCGCCAAAACGCTGCAACAGGCGATAGAGAAACTGCTGGCCCAGCCGACCGGCGATAACCTGAGCGCCGCACGTAACGCGTGGATCCAGGCCCGGGTACCCTACCAGCAGTCGGAGGCGTTTCGCTTCGGCAACCCGATCATCGATGAGTGGGAAGGCAAGGTGAATGCCTGGCCGCTGGATGAGGGGCTGATCGACTACGTCGACAACAACAGCTATGGCAGCGAATCGGACGTCAATCCCTATTACGCCGCTAACATCATCGCCAACCCTAAACTGAGCATCGGCGGCGTTGAGATCGATGCCCGCGAGATCACCCCCCAGTTACTGTCCGACACGCTGCAGGAGATCGACGGCGTCGAATCCAATGTCGCAACCGGTTACCACGCCATCGAGTTCCTGCTCTGGGGCCAGGACCTGAACGGTACCCGGCCCGGGGCAGGGAACCGCCCGGCCACCGACTTCGATCCGGCCAACTGCACAGGTGGCCACTGTGAGCGCCGGGCGCAATACCTGCGTGCCGCCACCGAGCTGCTGATCAGCGACCTGCAGGAGATGGTCGACCACTGGAAGGCCGACGGCGCAGCCCGCGCCGAACTGCTGGCCAAGCCGGCCAGCGCCGGTCTCGCCACCATCACCACCGGCATGGGAAGCCTGGCCTACGGCGAGCTGGGCGGCGAACGGACCAAGCTCGGTCTGATGCTGCACGACCCGGAGGAGGAGCATGACTGCTTCTCCGACAATACCCACTGGTCGCACTACTACGACGCCAAGGGGATCAAAAATGTCTACCTCGGTGCCTATACCGGCAGCGACGGCAAAGAGTTCAACGGGGATTCCCTGTCCGACCTGGTGGCATCCGTCGACGCCGGCCTGGACCGGCGCATGAAGGAGCACCTGGCGGCCACCGAAGCCGCCGCCCAGGCGATGGTGGACTCTGCCGCCAATGGCGCCCCATTCGATGTGATGATCGCCCCGGGCAACAGCGAAGGCGGCCAGCTGGTGCAGAACTTCGTCGATGCACTGGTCGCCCAGACCCGAGTTACCGAAGAGGTGATCGCGGCGCTGAACCTGGGCGAGGTCGAGATCGAAGGCTCGGACAGCCTGGATAACCCGGCGGCCGTGCTGGCCCAGTAACGGCTTCAAGTGCGGGTCCCGATTTGAATAAGCGCCTTCTCCCGCTCCTGCTGACCGGTGCGCTGACCGCACCGGCGGCTGTCGCCGCCACCCAGGCAGTGTTCATGCAGCCGGTTCCCGGCCTCGATGTCGAGGAGCGCATGGCGTTTGTGTTGGGGGAGGCGATCTTCAGCAAGATCTGGGTGCAGGCGCCCTCATCGACCACCGCCAGCGACGGACTCGGCCCGCTGTACAACGCCCGCTCCTGCCGCCAGTGCCACATCGG
>QKGH01000318.1 GCA_003250495.1 Marinobacterium sp. | reverse complement strand
CATCCGGTACGGCTCCTTGGCCCCGAGATTGACCAGATCGTCGACCAACACCCCCAGGTATCCCTGGTCACGACCGATGATCACCGGTTCGCGCTCCTGCACCCTCAGGGCGGCGTTAATCCCCGCCAGCAACCCCTGGGCACCGGCCTCCTCGTAACCCGAGGTACCGTTGATCTGACCGGCGTGGTACAAACCGCGCAGCCCCTTGGTTTCCAAAGTTGGCAGCAACTGGATCGGATCGACATAGTCGTATTCGATGGCATAGCCGGGACGCATGATCTCTACAGCCTCCAACCCCGGCATACTACGCAGGAATGCCAGCTGCACATCGAGGGGGAGTGAGGTAGAGACCCCGTTCGGGTAGATCTCGCCGCTCTGATACCCTTCCGGCTCGAGAAAGATCTGATGCTGCTCCTTCTCCGGGAAGCGCACCACTTTGTCCTCGATCGACGGGCAGTAACGCGGCCCGACCCCCTCGATTATTCCAGAGTAGAGCGGTGAGCGATCGAGCCCGCTACGGATAATGTCGTGGGTGCGGGTATTGGTGTAAGTGATATGGCAGGGCAGCTGTACACGGTCGATGCTTGCCGTATCAGCCGAGAACGGCTGGGGTTGCGGATCGCCGTGCTGGGCTTCGAGGCGGGTGAAGTCGATGGAGCTTTTCGCCAAGCGCGCCGGGGTGCCGGTCTTCAGGCGGCCGACGCTGAACCCGAGGCTACGGAGGTGATCGGAAAGCCCTTCGGATGGCGGTTCGCCGGCACGCCCGCCAGCATAGTTCACCAGGCCAACATGGATCAGACCACGCATAAAGGTGCCGGTCGTCAGCACCACCGCTGGCGCCTGGAAACGCAACCCTTCGCGGGTTTCTACGCCGGCCACGGCGCCACCCCATTCCAGCAACCGCACGACCTGACCCTGTTTAAGATCGAGACCGACCTGGGACTCGAGCACCTGCTTCATGCGCAGCCGATAGAGATCGCGGTCGGCTTGGGCCCGTGAGGCCCGCACTGCCGGGCCCTTCTTGGTGTTAAGTACGCGGAACTGGATTCCGGTGGCATCGATGTTGCGCGCCATCTCGCCGCCGAGAGCGTCGATCTCCCGCACCAGGTGGCCCTTGGCCAACCCACCGATCGCCGGATTGCACGACATCTGTCCACACATATCGAGATGCAGCGTCAGCAACAACGTGCGGCACCCCATGCGGGCCGCGGCCAGCGCCGCTTCGCAGCCAGCGTGGCCGGCACCGACCACGATCACCTGGTAGTGTGCATCATTGTCACTCATGATCTATCTCAGCAGCAGCGAAATGTTTCACGTGAAACATGTGACCGTCACTTGCCGATGCAGAACCGGCTAAAAATATCATTAAGTATATCATCGGGGGCGGTTTCGCCAGTGATCTGGCCAAGGTCCGCCAGAGATTCGCGCACTTCCATGGCCAGGCACTCCAGTGGTTGTCGCAGATCGCCAGCGGCAAGCAACCGGTCAACGGCCGACAAGGCCGCCAGGAGAGCTTCGCGATGGCGGCGTTCAGTCAACAGCACCCCCTCTTCCGCCGCAGAATCTCCGGAGAAAAAAGCGACCACCGCCGCTTGTAGCTCAGACAAACCCGCCCCACCCTTGGTCGAGACTGCAACCTGCCGGAGAAAACCGCTCAGCTCATCAGACGGGCAGTGATTTGGCAAGTCGCTCTTGTTGCGCACTAGCACGGTGCGTGGTGGTGGAGCGAGGGCGATGGCCATCCGGTCTTCTGCAGTTAGCGGCTGCGACTGATCGATAACCAGCAACACCAGGTCAGCAGCAGCAGCCTTGTCGCGGGCACGACGCACCCCCTCTTGCTCTATTGGGTCGAGGGTGTCGCGCACCCCAGCGGTATCGACTAGGCGCAGCGGAATTCCGCCGAGCACCAACTGCTCCTCGACGGTATCGCGGGTCGTGCCGGGGATGTCGGTGACGATGGCTCGAGCTTCGCCGAGCAGGGCATTGAGCAATGAACTCTTGCCGACATTAGGGCGGCCGAGGATCAATACGCTGACCCCTTCGCGCAGGGCCCGGCCGGTATCGAAGGTCGCCAGCAACTCGGCCATCTCAGTGCGAATCGCCAGGGCGCGACGGAGCAAAAAAGTATGGTCGAAAGCGCCGAGATCGTCATCAGGAAAATCGATGTGCGCTTCCAGGAGGGTCAATAGGTCACGCAGCCCCCCGGCGAAGTGCTGCAGGCGATTGGACAGCCGGCCATCCAGCTGCGCCATGGCAGCGCGCGCCGCCTGCTCAGAGCGTGCACCGATCAGCGCGGCGACACCTTCCGCCTGGGCCAGGTCAAGGCGACCGTTGAGAAAGGCCCGTTGGGTGAATTCACCGGGGCGAGCCAGGCGTGCGCCGCCGGCAAGGAACAGGTCGAGGATAGTGCGCAGAACAAGGCTACCGCCATGGCAATGGACTTCGGCCACGTCTTCGCCGGTGTAAGAGTGCGGAGCACGCATCACCACGGCCAGAACGTCGTCCAGCGGCGAACCGTCAGGCCGGCACAGGTGACCATGGTAGAGGTGATGGGAGACCATCGCGGCCGGCGCAATCCGGCCATAAAACACCGTGGCCAGCAGCGCCTCGACCCGGGGACCGGACAGGCGGATAATGCCGATCCCCCCCTCGCCCGGCGGGGTCGCCGGAGCGACGATGGTGTCGGCGGCGGGCGGGGCGCAGCGATTCACGATCGACTCAGGTCAGGCGCTTGTTAATGTAGTACTGCTGGGCAATGGTTAACAGGTTGTTGACCAGCCAGTAGATGACCAACCCCGAAGGAAAGTTAAGGAACATGAAGGTGAAGATCACCGGCATAAACAGGAAGATCTTGGCCTGCATCGGGTCCATGCTGGTCGGCGACATCTTCTGCTGAACGAACATGCTCGCCCCCATCAGCAGAGGCGTGATGTAGTAGGGGTCTTTCGCCGACAGATCGGTGATCCACAGCATGAACGGTGCATGACGAAGAGCAATCGCCTCGAGCAGCACCTTGTAGAGGGCGAAGAACACCGGGATCTGCACCAGCATTGGCAGACAGCCACCCAAGGGGTTAACACTATGTTTCTTATACAACTCCATCAACTCACGATTGAGTCG
>QKGH01000151.1 GCA_003250495.1 Marinobacterium sp. | reverse complement strand
CCCAACAAGGGGCTGAACTGCATGTTCACCTTCATGAACACGGCGCGCCTGGGTACCGCGCTGCAGGGGCTGGCGCACACCGAGTGGGGGTTCCAGAACTCGCTGACCTACGCCCGCGAACGGTTGCAGATGCGCGCGCTGAACGGCGCCGCGGCGCCGGACCAGCCGGCGGATCCGATCATCGTGCACCCGGAGGTGCGCAAGCTGCTGCTGACGCAGAAGGCGTTCGCCGAAGGGGGCCGGGCGCTGATCTACTACTGCGCGCAGCTGGTGGATCAGGTCAAGCTGGGTTCCGACGAGCAGAAACGGTTGGCCGATACCCAGCTGGCGCTGCTGACCCCGATCGCCAAGGCGTTCCTGACCGAAACCGGGTTCGAGTCCGCCAACCACGGGCTGCAGGTGTATGGCGGCCACGGTTACATCAGCGAGTGGGGCATGGAGCAGAACGTGCGCGACTGCCGCATCTCGATGCTGTACGAGGGCACCACGCAGATCCAGGCGCTGGACCTGCTCGGACGCAAGGTGCTGCTGACCCAGGGCGAAACGCTGAAGAGCTTCACCAAGGTGATCCACAAGTTCTGCGAGGCCGCCGGCGAAGAGAGCAAGATGAAGGCGTTCACCGGGACGCTGGCCAAGCTGAACCGGGAGTGGGGCGAGCTGACCCAGCAGATCGGCATGAAGGCGATGATGAACCGCGACGAGGTGGGCGCGGCATCGGTGGATTACCTGATGTACTCCGGTTACGTGACCCTGGCCTACTTCTGGGCCCGCATGGCGCAGGTGGCGCAGCACAAGCTGGCCGCCGGCGAGGGGGAGGCCGCGTTCTACCGCGCCAAGCTCGCCACCGCCCGCTTCTACTTCGAGCGCATCCTGCCGCGGACCCGGTCGTTGGTGGAGACGATGCTGTCCGGGGCTGATAACCTGATGCAACTCGATGAGGCGGCGTTCTCCTTCTGACGCCGCCGGCGCGTGCCCCGGTGCGCGCCTTAACCTGCGACGCCACAACAACAATAACTGTCGGGCAGATTATGGAAAGTTACCGCAGTAACGGCCGCGAGATCCCGGCCGACCTGAACCCCCGCGGCTATCGGAACATCCCCGATTTCCTCGACGATGTCGCCCGGCGCTATGCCGAGCGCCCGGCGTTCACCAGCTTCGGCCGCACCCTCAGCTACGCTGAGCTGGAGCGCCTGTCCGCCGCCTTCGCCTGCTACCTGCAACGCGAGACCGGGCTGCAGCCGGGCGACCGGCTGGCGATCCAGCTGCCCAACCTGATCCAGTACCCGGTGGTGCTGTTCGGCGCCCTGCGTGCCGGCCTGGTGATCGTCAACACCAACCCGCTCTACACCCCGGCCGAGATGGCGCACCAGTTCCGCGACAGCGGCGCCAAGGCGCTGGTGGTGCACAAGAGCATGGCGCACAAGGTGGAGCAGATCCTCGACGACACCGAGCTCGAGCATCTGTTCGTGACCCAGGTCGGCGATCTGCACGGTTTCGCCAAGCGCCACCTGATCAATGCCGCGGTGAAATACCTGCGCCAGCGCGAGCCGAGCTACCATCTGCCGGGGGCGATCGATCTGCGCGGCGCGCTGCTGAAGTATGTCGGCGAACAGCCGCTGCGGGTCGAGTGCGACCCCGCCGATCTGGCCGCGCTGCAGTACACCGGCGGCACCACCGGTATCTCCAAGGGCGCGATGCTGACCCACGCCAACCTGCTGTCCAACATGCTGCAGGGGGTCGCGGTGATCAAGCAGATCGGCGCCGGCTGGGCCGATACCGTGGTCAGCCCGCTGCCGCTCTACCATATCTACGCCTTCACCATCTGCCAGGTGGTGCTGGGGTGCGGCGGCCACAACCTGCTGATCGCCGATCCGCGCGACCTGTCCGGCTTCATCAAGGAGCTGCGCAACTGGCAGATCACCGCCTTCATCGGCCTCAACACCCTGTTCGTGGCGCTGTGCAACGATGAGCGCTTCCGTGCGCTGGATTTCAGCACCCTGCGCCTGACCCTGTCCGGCGGCATGGCGCTGACCCGCGCTGCCGGCGAGCGCTGGCAGCAGGTGACCGGCTGCGCCGTGGTGGAGGCCTACGGCCTGACCGAGACCTCGCCGGCGGTGGCGATCAACCCACCGCTCGACGTTCATCCCGGGACCATCGGCAAGCCGTTGCCGCACACCGACGTGGCGATCCTCGGCTCGCGCAGCGAGCGGCTGGGCGAGGGCTGTCCGGGCGACCTGTGCATCAAGGGGCCGCAGGTGATGGCCGGCTACTGGCATAACGAACAGGCCACCCGCGCCACGTTCACCGAGGACGGCTACCTGGTCACCGGCGATATCGCGGTGTGGGAGGAGGGCGGCTACCTGCGCATCGTCGACCGCGCCAAGGATCTGATCATCGTCTCCGGTTTCAACGTCTACCCCAACGAGGTCGAGGATGTGGCCACCGCCCACCCCGGCATCGTCGAGTGTGCCGCGATCGGCATCGCCGATCCGGTCTGCGGCGAGGTGGTGAAACTGGTGGTGGTGCGCAGCGACGACAACCTCGACGAGGAGGCGATCCGCGACTGGTGCCGCGAACGGCTGACCCGTTACAAGGTGCCGAAGGTGATCGAGTTCGTCGATCAACTGCCCAAGAGCAACGTCGGCAAGGTGCTGCGCCGGGCCCTGAAAGCGGGCGGCCAGCACGCCGCCTGACCACGAGTTACAGGAGAACGCCATGCCCCTATCCAAACCGGAGCGCCGCCAACTGCTGCACACGCGCCAGGTCCACTGCCTGGGGTTCCAGCGTGACGACGGCCTGTTCGATATCGAGGCCCGCATGACCGACGTGAAGAGCCGCGATGTGGATAACGCCGAGCGCGGCGGCTACGTCAGCGCCGGCGAGCCGTTCCACGACATGTGGATGCGGCTGACCATCGACGGCGAGTGCCTGATCCACCGGGTCGAGGCCAGTATCGATGCCTCGCCGTTCCGCACCTGTCCGGGCATCGCCGATGCCTTCCGCCAGCTTGAAGGCACCCGCATCGGTCCCGGCTGGCACCGCCGCGCCAAGGAGCTGCTCGGCGGCATCAAGGGCTGTACCCACCTCAACGAGCTGCTGCCGCCGCTGGCGACCACGGCGGTGCAGAC
>QKGH01000114.1 GCA_003250495.1 Marinobacterium sp. | reverse complement strand
CGTCTCCAGCGGCTTCTGCGCCACGGTGACCACCGAGCCGTCGATGCCGGCGCCCATGTCGAAACCGTGCACGGTCTGGGCCGGGATCAGGATGAAGCAGGGCGCGCTGAAGCTGACGCTGTTTCCATCCAGATGCACTACACCGCCTTTTTTCTGCACGTACAGCAGTTGGACCAGGGCATCGTGCTGATGCGGGTCGATCTTCCACGCATAGTGCTTGGCGCGGCGCGAGATCGGTTCGTAGTGGATGGTCTCGAACCAGCGCTTTTCGGGGGTTTCGCCGTAGAGGGCGTAACTGGGGATACTGCTCATAGCCGGCCTCGCTCCCGGTGGTATGCACGAAATGTCCTATCAGTCGCCTGTTTTGTCAATTCGGATACCGCAGGGTTTTAATTATTGTGGTCACAGGTTCTATAGCGGCAATTCTAGCCAGTTGTCGAATATAAATACCAACATAAATAATAATTAAAAGGCTAAGCATGAATAATAATAAATCCATACTGTCTCTTTTCGCTGCGGCGGGTATTTTGTTATCGACGAATATCGATGCGGCGGAAGTTAATTTACGCTTCGCACATTTCTGGCCCGCTAATTCCGGTATTGCCCAAACACTGGAACAGTGGGGCGACACCATCGAACAGGAGTCCAACGGTCGTATCGGGGTCGAGATCTATCCGGCCCAGACGCTGGCCAAGGCGACTCAGACCTACGACTCGGTCGTGCGCGGCATCGCCGATGTCGGTGCCACCATCCAGGGTTATACCGCCAACCGTTTCCCGCTGACCCAGATCGTCGAACTGCCCGGCATCGTCAAATCCGGCGAGCAGGGATCCTGCGTACTGCAGACGCTGTACAACGAGGGCGAGATCGCCAACGAGTACGACGAATCCCATGTACTGTTCATGTTTACCCACGGCCCCGGTCACCTGCACACCCAGGGGCGCTCGATCACCAAGCCGGAAGATCTCAACGGGCTGATGATCCGCCGCCCCACTGTGGTCGTCGGCGAGCTATTGAAGGGGTTGGGCGGCGAACCGGTGGGACTGCCGGCCCCGGAGATGTACAGCGCCATGCAGCGCGGCATCATCAACGGCGTGACCCTGCCCTGGGAGGCGATGGCCTCGTTCCGGCTGAACGAGCTGGCCGATCACCATACCGAGGTCGGGCTTTACTCGCTGGCGCTGCTGGTGACGATGAACAAGCGCGTCTACGAGCGCATGCCCGCCGATCTGCGCAAGGTGATCGACGACAACAGTGGCATGAAGTGGGCGGAACGCCTCGGTGCCGCCTACGACCGGCTCGATCAGGTGGGCATCAAGCAGGCGCGGGAGCTGAACCACAGCATCACGGTAATCGAGAACGGGGCCGAGAACCCGGACTGGAAACCGGTGCTCGATCGGATCGCCGAAGGTTACGTCAGCGATCTGACGGGCAAAGGGCTGCCGGCACAACAGATCTACCAGCGCGCAAAAGCGTTATCCAGCGTCTGTCTCTGATATTTATTTCGTTCGCTTGAAAGCAGTGTAGGGGTGTAAATAGCACTTGCCGGTGGCGGAGTATCTGTTTGCCGCATTAAGCCACCGGCCTTTTTATTCCTCAATGCTGTCCGGTTTTATAGTCACCGTTATATCGGGATAAAAATATGGGAAATCGACAGAATTCAGCCGACTGGCTCGGGCTGAGCGGGCAGGTTTTTGCCGTCACCGGCGCTGCCAGCGGGATAGGGGCGGCGATTGCCGTGCAACTGATCGCTGCGGGTGCCCGGGTGGCACTGCTCGATCGCAATGTGCAGGGCTGTGAGGCGCTGCTGGCCGACTATGGCGACACGGCAGCGGGGCTTTCGATGCACGCCTGCGACATCTCCGATGAGCACAGCGTGCAGCAGGCTGCAGCAGCGGTACTGGCCGTACACGGCCAGATCGATGGTCTGGTGAACTGTGCCGGCATGCTACGTCCCGGCGCGATCCGCGATGTCAGCCTGGAAGACTGGGAGCGGGTACTGCGCACCAACCTGACCGGCTACATGCTGTGCAGCCGCGCCTTTGCCGAACCGATGCTGGCGCGGCGCCAGGGCGCCATCGTCCATGTCGCCTCGGTGGCGGCGCACCATCCGCAGACCTACAGCGGCGCCTACAGTGCCGGCAAGGCGGGGATCCTGCTGCTGTCGCGGCAGATAGCGGTGGAGTACGGCCGCTACGGCATCCGCAGCAACGCGGTCTGCCCGGGCATGATCCGCACCGCACTGTCGGAACCCTTCTACCAGCAGCCGGGCATCAAGGAGCAGCGCGAGGCGATGACCGCCAGCCGCCGTATCGGCGCGCCGGTCGATATCGCCAATGCGGCGCTGTACCTGCTCAGCGAACGCGCCTCCTACGTCAACGGCGCCGAACTGGTGGTCGACGGCGGCATGGAGGGGATGCTGATGGACCTGATCCCACGGCCGGGTTACTCCGATCTGAAACCGGCCTGAACGGCCCAGGAGATAAAGCGATGTCGATAGACAAAATCAGCTGCGACCTGGTGGTCGTAGGATCCGGTGCCGGTGGACTGGCAACGGCAGTGACCGCCCGCAAACAGGGGCTGAACGTGGTGGTGATCGAGAAGGCCGAAGTGTTCGGCGGTACCACGGCGTTTTCCGGCGGGGTGCTGTGGATTCCCGGCAACCACCACGGCCGGCAGCAGAATCCGCAGGATACCCGGGCGCAGGCGCTGGAGTATATCCGCAACGAAGCCGGCGACTATTTCGAGGCCGAGGGGGTGAACGCCTTCCTCGACAAGGGCCCGGAGATGGTCGATTTCTTCGAGCGCGAGACAACAGTCAAGTTCGTGCCGACCCTGTATCCGGATTATCACCCGCTGGTGGGCGGCGGGGTGGAGATCGGCCGCTCGATCCTGGCGGCGCCGTTCGATATCCGCCAGCTCGGCGCCGATATCAAGCGCATGCGTCCGCCGCTGCAGACGATCACCTTCATCGGCATGATGTTCAACTCCTCCAATGCCGACCTGAAGCACTTCTTCAACGCCACCAAGTCGCTGAAGTCGTTCCTCTATGTCTGCAAACGGCTGGCGATCCATATCAAGGAGCTGGCGCTGTATCGCCGTGGCGTCAACGTCACCAGCGGCAACGCGCTGGCG
>QKGH01000040.1 GCA_003250495.1 Marinobacterium sp. | reverse complement strand
TAGGGCATTTCGTCAGCGGATGTGCCGTTACCCTATTCGACAACCTAGGAGCCGGCACGACGGCTGTCGGGATAGTGCGCCAATGAAAAGGCGATTTCGGAGTTACAACAGTGAATCACTGCCCGGTGCTGGCTACTCGTCAGTACGGCGTCTCTCTGCACGCTATCAGCTTTCACTTGATGGGGCGCTACAACCGCAGCGCCCCGCGAGACAGAAGAGAAGCTTAACTCGCCGTCCGCTATTGATTGACCACTACACCCCCATCAGATCGTCTTGGCGAGGAAGGTCGTTCTCTTCGATGCCCTGACCGCTTCGCCCTGGAAGTTGAAGATCAGCGTTGAATTCGGCGCAGTGATATCCCGCCCGCAGACACGGTAGGGCAACCAAGTGGCGTTGTTTTCGCGCAGATCGATGTCAGCTGGACCGAAAAGCTCGAACACTCCCTCACCGCTAACCGATATGCGGATCGATGATTCGGCTCGATCGAACCCCTCGACTTTGACTCTGTAGTTGTTGCACGTCCGGTGCTCATCGAGCCGGGTAAAAAGCGCGCCTCGATCACGGCGCACCTCGACGAGCAGCGCAGTGGTACCGGTAAAGCCGTAGAGCACCGCGCTGCAAGTGACGAGCATCACAGCACCGTAGCCAGCCAGACGAGGGCGCATGAAGGGTGAGCGCAGACCTTCCAGCTGCGCTTCGGAGGCAAACCTGATCAACCCTCGGGGACGGTTGAGCTTGTCCATCACGCTGTCGCAGGCGTCGATACAGGCGGCGCAGTCAATACAGGCAGCCTGCAGGCCGTTGCGGATATCGATCCCTGTCGGGCAAACCTGAACGCAGATGCCACAGTCAACGCAATCACCACTATTGGCATCGGCATTGCGCTTGTTAGCCCGGGGCTCTCCGCGCCCGGCATCGTAGGTAACGGTACGGGTATCCCGGTCGAACATAACCCCCTGGAAACGAGAGTAGGGACAGGCGTGCAGGCAGATCTTTTCACGGACCAAACCCGCGTTGACATAGGTCAGGCCGGCCATTATCAGCAACCAGCCGGTTGTCGTCATCGACAGCTGAAGCTGGACGAGATCCGATACGACTTCACGGATGGGGATGAAGTAGCCGGTAAATGTCGCCGCGGTCAGTGTTGCCAACGCGATCCACAAGAGGTGCTTGCTGATTCGGCGCAGCAGTCGCCCGGCGCTCAGCGGTTGCCCCTCCTGACGCGCCCTTATACTCGCGCGCCCCTCGATGAAATCCTCAATGCGGATAAACAACCAGGTCCAGATACTCTGTGGGCAGGCAAAACCACACCAAACCCGCCCCCAGGCCACCGCCATGAAAAACAGCAGACAGGAACCGGCAATCATCAGTCCTGCCAGCAGCGGTAGATCGTGCCAGGACAGGGTGTTGCCGAAAAGAATGATCTGTCTCTGGGCGAAGGAGAACAGCAGCCAGGGGCGTCCGTCTACCTGTATCCAGACGAGGCCAAAGAACAGGGCCAGCATCGGCCAACTGCTGAGGCGCCGCAGGTTTTGAAACCGCCCCTCGGTGAGGCGGACGTGAAACTTCCCGTCCTTTGCGAAGGGCGGCGTGTAATCTTGCACGACAGGTATATTTTCCATGGTGGAACATCCCAGAATTTTCATCCGGGCAGAGGGTACGCTTGTGCTCTCCATGGAATCAGGTATAAAAAAAACAAAAGTAATAGGTACAGATTAACGGCGTGACGGGATCGGACTATCGCTATCAACAGCTTGAGAGCTGGCTACTGCAGGGCATCCAGGAGCAGCGCTGGCACCTGGGCGAACGCCTGCCATCGATTCGAACGCTGTGTCAGGAACAGCAGCTGTCGAAGGCTACTGTGCAGCATGCTCTGCAGCGCCTGGAGGCGCAGGGGGTGGTGGAGGCGCGGCCGAAGGCGGGCTACTTTGTCGCGCTGAAGCCGGACACGGTTAAAGCGCCGCGCAGTCGGGTGCGTATCGAGGCCCCGCGGCCAGTCAGCGTCAGCGATCTACTGCTCGATATCATGTGCCGCAGCGCCGCTTTTGATCTTCTGCCAGACCTGCATGCCGGCGACCTGCCGCCGGGTATCGTAGCGTTGAACCGAGCCATCGGACGCTCGTTACGGCGCCAACGGGGTGACGATTACCAGTACTACGATGAGCCGGCCGGCGCCCTCGCACTGCGCGAGCAGTTGACACTGCATTATGCCCGGCGCGGCTTAACCCTGCTCCCGGAGTGGCTTTGCATCACCCCCGGCTGTCAAAACGCGCTGTTTCTCGCACTGATGGCGTGCTGTGAACCCGGCGATGTGGTGGCCGTGGAGTCGCCCGGTTTCTATGGCGTCTTACAACTACTCGAACAACTGCAGTTGCAGGTAGTAGAGGTGCCTACGTCAATCCAGACCGGCATGGATATGGATGCCCTAGAGGAGGTGCTAGAACGCTGGAAAGTGAAAGCCTGTATCGTCTCGCCGGCGTTTGCGACCCCCGGTGGCGCGCTGATGCCAGTGGCCGCCAAGCAGCACCTGCTGGCACTGGCTGAGCGGCATGACCTGGCCGTGATCGAGGATGATATCTATGCCGATACGGCGTTGGGCAATGTTCCCGATCCCCTCAAGGCGCTGGATACCGGGGAGCGTGTAATCCTGTGCAGTTCGTTCTCCAAATCCCTGTCCCGCGACCTGCGCCTGGGCTGGATCTCCGGCGCCCGTTGGCATCGACGTATCCTGCACCTGAAACTCGTTACCCAACTGGCAAGCAGCCGATACCTGCAACAGGGGGTAGCGGAGTATATGGCGGACGGCAGTTTCTCCACCCATCTGCGCCGACAGCGTCATGAACTCAGGGAGCGTCGCGATCGCTTGATCGCCTCGCTGCAGACCTGGTCGTCCGGGTTGAGGGTCAGCGTCCCGCACGGTGGGTTAGCGGTGTGGGTGGAGCTGCCCGAAGCGGTCGACACTCTCGCCAGTTACCCGAAAGCGCTGGAGCAGGGCGTGGTGATTACGCCTGGCCCTCTGTTTTCGGTATCCGGTCAGTTCCACAATTGCCTGCGCATCAGCTTTGCTCATCCCTGGGAGCAACAGCGTATGGCCGCGTTGAATCGGTTGCCTGAGTTGTTTGCCGATCGTTGAGCCGTACCG
>QKGH01000267.1 GCA_003250495.1 Marinobacterium sp. | reverse complement strand
CGCCGCGCCGCAATCTGCGCCACGACGATGTGACGCCCCGCACGCCGGGCGATCTCCTCAGCGTTACGCTTAAGGACATTGAACGTACCGCCGCCGACGGTACCGAGACCACAGATCCCCACTTTTACCGGTTTCAAGCAACACCTCGCTTTACTGTTCACTCAACCCGCAACCGATTGGCGTCGCGGGCGGAAAAATGGCCAACAGTATAGCGAAAAGGCGGGACGCACACTACGCGTACCCGCCTTCGCAAACCCTCTTGGGGGAGTATTTTTGCCCGCCGCTCAGAGTCCCAGCATCTGAGCCAGACGCGCCGCCGGCAGATAGCCCGGCAGCAGCCGGCCGTCGTCGAAGACGATCGCCGGGGTACCGGTCACGCCCAACTTCTGCCCCAGGGCAAACTGTTCCAGCACCGGATTGTCGCAGCTCGCCGGCTTCAGCGCCTCGCCGTTTTTGGCCTTGCTCAGCAGCTCCTTGCGCTGCTCGCCCTCGGCACACCAGATCGTCTGCATTTTGGCCGCGGCCGGCGAATTGGCCCCACCGCGCGGGAAGGCCAGGTAATCGACCTGGATCCCCAGGCGGTTCAACTCCGGCACCTCGTTATGCAGGCGGCGGCAATAGACGCAGTCGACATCGGTGAACACCTGGATGTGCCCCTTGACCTCACCCTGCGGTCGGAAAATGATGCGATCCTCCGGCTTCACCTGCGCCAGCGCCGCGACCCGCGCCTTGGCCAGACGCAGCTCGGTCAGATTGACCAGCCCCTGCTGCGGATCGATACGGTACAGCTGACCGGCGAGGAAATAATCGCCCTTCTCGTCGGCATAGAGCACTTCGCCGCTGCTCAGCACCACCTCGTACAGTCCCGGCAGCGCGGCCTTCTCCACCGAACTGATCGCGACGCGCTGATCCAGCTGCGAAATGCTGGCACGGATCCGCTCTTCGGCACTATCGGCCGCGGCCGCCCCCTGGGTCAACGCCAGCATAAACAGTGCGGCGATCGAGCTGCGCATATAGCCTCCAAAAAAGATCTCAATTCTGAAAAGTGGTCCAGTGTATCAGCCGCGCGGATGATGATCACGGTGGATCGCCTGCAGCCGCGCCGTCGCCACGTGGGTATAAATCTGCGTGGTCGACAGACTGCTATGTCCCAGCAGCATCTGTACCACGCGCAGGTCGGCACCGTGATTGATCAGATGGGTGGCGAAGGCGTGGCGCAGGACATGGGGCGACAGCGGCTTATCGATGCCGGCGCGCAGGGCGTACTGCTTGATGCGGTGCCAGAAGGTCTGCCGGGTCATCTCCCGCCCCTGTTTGCTGGGGAACAACACTTCGACCCGCAGATCGCTGCAGAGTTCGGGCCGCGCCTCGCGCAGATAGCGTTCGATCCAGCTCAACGCCTCCTCGCCGACCGGCACCAGGCGCTCCTTGTCCCCCTTGCCGACGATGCGCAGCACCCCCAGCTGACGGTTGAGCTGTTCGAAACGCAGCCCCACCAGTTCCGACACCCGCAGCCCGCTGGCATACAGCAACTCCAGCATCGCGCGGTCGCGCAGCCCCAGCACGTCGCCGCTATCGGGAGCCGCCAGCAGCACCTCCACGTCATGCTCGGTCAACGTCTTCGGCAGCGGGCGGCCGCGGCGCGGCGCATCGATATTCAGCGTGGGGTCGGCCGCGACCAGGTGCTCACGCAACAGGTAGCGATAGAAACCGCGCAGCGCGGACAGCAGCCGCGAGGTCGAGCTCGGACGCAGATGCTGCTCCACCCGCCACTGCAGATGACGCTGCAGCTGCGCCCGCTCCGCGTCGACCAGCGCAACACCCTGCTGGTTCAGCCAGCAGGCGTAGTGATTCAGGTCACGTCGATAGGAGGCGCGGGTATTGTCGCTCAGCCCCTTCTCGAGCCAGAGCGCATCCAGGTATTGGGCGATAATCGCCTGATCGGCCGGAGCCGGCCGCAACGCCCGCCGCCGGCGGTCTTCGCTCAACGATAGACCTCAACCCGGCGCACCTGAGCATAATCCAGCGGATACTGCACCAACCCCTTGTCGACCCGGGACTCCACGCGCAGGCGCGACCCGTTGGCCGCCACCAGCTTGCCCTCCATCCGGTTCCCCAGGTCGGTATAGATCCGCACCGGGCGCCCCACCATGGCGTTCAGATCGGCCAGCCGCGTGGGCTTATAGCTCTTCGCCGCGGTCTCGGCCTTGCGCTTGGGCATGCCGCGCAACAGCTCGTCGTCGGCACTCTCGAGCGCCGGCGGGAGCGGTTCCGGCACTTCGACGAGCGCCTCCGGCACGATCTCCTCGGTGGTCGCCTCCACGTCCTCCAGCGCCCGTTGCAGAGCCTGACCGGAGAACATCTGCTCCAGGTTTACATCGTCGAGCGCGACCCGCTTACCGTTCAGCTTGGCGCCGATATTGAGCCGTTCAAACAGGTACTGCGGCGAACCGCTACCGGTCAGCACTTCGGCCCCCAGCCCACCGGGCGGGTCCATCGTGAACAGCAGATTGGCGCGCGGCTGGCTGGCACCCTGGTACAGACTCCACAGTGAGGCCGGCAGGTGCACGCCGAGATCCGCCAGCCACTGCTGTAGCAGCGCCTCGTGCCGCTGCCGGTACAGTGCCACCTCCACACCGGCCTCCTTGGCACAGAAGCTGTTACGGCGCAGGTTATAGCCACTGTCCTGGTAACTCATCTCGATATGGCGCAGGCGGGGATTCGCCGCCATCATCTGGGCCGGCGCCAGATTGTCGGTGGTGACGGAGATCTCGAACTGCATCAGGCTGTTACCCATGCCGTCGATATCGGCACCGCTCTCCAGCGTGATAAGGCGATTGGGTCGATCCAGGCGCAGGCCGAGCGTCAGGTCCATCGGCAGCCGGCCGTAGCCCATCTTGCGTAACGCCGGCAGATCGAAGCGCTCCACGCTGCCGCATCCCAGCGCATCGGGACTGATCATGCCCGGTTCCAGCGCCTGCTCCGCCTGCGCCTCCAACTCCCGGAACAGCGGACTGGACAGATCGAAGTCCACCCCACGGATCGCCAGGCTCAGCGCATCGGGCCAGTCGCCGGCATCGACGCGCGCCTGCGGATCGAGGAAAAACAGTGGATCCTTGGAGCGCACACGCACCGACTGGATCGGGATCCGGCTGCCATCCTGGTTGAGCACCAGCACCAGGCCGTCCGCCCCCACTTCACCGAGCGGATTCGCATAGATGGAGCCATAGCTGAGCTGGGCGAACGGCGACAGTTCGTCGACCAGTTTGTCCAGGTAACTCTTCACCTGAAACCAGTAAAAACCGTAGGCTGCAGCCGCTATGAGCAGCGGCAGCAGTATTACCGTACTGAGCCCTCTCGCCAGTCTGCGCATCTGGACGTCCTTTATTATTGCCACGCCGGTTGACGCCCCGATTCTATGTGCATCGAAACAAAATGGCGAGCCGGACCGGTCACTTACTTGCCGCGGACAAAAAAACAGAAAGGGCGGCCCTGAGGCCGCCCTTTCCGGAAGCTTGCGCGACTGATTCGATCAGCCCAGCTTCTCTTTGATACGTGCAGACTTGCCGCTGCGCTCGCGCAGGTAGTACAGCTTAGCCTGACGCACGTCGCCGCGACGTTTGACTTCGATCGCTTCAACAGTCGGGCTGTAGGTCTGGAAGGTACGCTCAACGCCCACGCCGTGGGAGATCTTACGTACGGTGAAGGCAGAGTTCAGGCCGCGGTTACGCTTGCCGATTACAACGCCTTCGAACGCCTGCAGACGGCTACGAGTACCCTCTACAACACGTACCTGTACAACAATGGTATCGCCCGGTGCAAAAGCCGGAACTTCTTTACCGGTCTGTTCAGCTTCGATCTGCTGAATGATCAAGTTTTTGCTGCTCATCGCTCGCTCCTAATTTTTCAACCCGCCCGCCCTTCGGCCTCGCGGATATATTCGCTTAACAGCGTTTGCTGTTCCGGGTCCAGTTCGATCTCTTCCAGCAGGTCCGGGCGTCGCTGCCAGGTCCTGCCGAGCTGCTGCTTCAGGCGCCAGCGCCGGATCTGCTCATGATTACCGCTGAGCAGCACTTCCGGTACCTGCATCCCCTCCAGCACCTCGGGTCGCGTGTAGTGCGGGCAGTCCAGCAACCCCTCGTAGAAGGAGTCCTCGACCGCCGAGTCCTGGTGCCCCAGCACCCCCGGTACCAGCCGCGCTACCGCATCGACCAGCACCATCGCGGGCAATTCGCCACCGCTGAGTACGAAGTCGCCGAGCGACCACTCCTCATCGATGTCGGACTGGATCAGACGCTCGTCGATCCCTTCGTAGCGCCCGGCTACCAGGATCAGCTTCCGCTTCTGTGCCAGCTCGGTCACCCCGGCCTGATCCAGACGCCGCCCCTGCGGCGACAGGTAGATCACCCGGGCATCCTCACCCGCGGCTGCTTTGGCAGCCTGAATCGCATCGTGCAGCGGCTGGACCTTCATCAGCATGCCGGGACCTCCGCCATAGGGGCGGTCATCCACGGTACGGTGCCGGTCATGCGTGAACTCACGCGGATTCCAGCACTCGACGCTGATCAGTCCATTGCGCACGGCCCGTCCGGTGACGCCATAGCGGGTAACCGCTTCGAACATCTCCGGGAACAGGGATACGATCCCGAACCACACGACTCAGAACTCCGGGTCCCAATCGACCCGCATAGTGCCTGAATCAAGATCAATCTCTTTGACCACCTGATCCGGTACCCAGGGGATCAGCCGCTCCTCGCGGTCGATACTCGCCTCGGTTCCCTTCACCACCAGCACGTCATTGGCGCCGGTTTCCATCAGATGATCCACCCGCCCCAGCAATACGCCGGATTCGGTATATACCAACAGATTTTCCAGCTGGCTCCAGTAGAACTCACCGTCAGCCAGGTCCGGCAGTTCCGTTTTCGGCACTGCAATCTCGGCTTCACCGAGTACCCGAACCGCTTCCGGCGTGTCCAATCCGTCCAGCTTCGCAACCAGGCCCTTGCCATGTTTCTTGCCCCCGACCCGTTTGATCGGTTGCCAGCTGCCGTTCTTGCGAACCAGCCATGGCGAGTAACTCAGGATATTCTCCATCGGCTCGGTGTAGGAGTAGACCTTGATCCAGCCCTGCACACCGTAGGTGGAGGTGAAACGGCCGAGGACAACCACTTCGTCTTCGTTGTATTCACGCATCCTGATACAGCCTGCCCATCAACCTTACTGAGCTGATTTACGTGCGTCTTTGATCAGCTGAGCGACGCGATCGGTCGGCTGAGCGCCTTTGCTCATCCAGTACTCAACGCGCTCCAGGTTGACGCGCAGCTTCTCTTCCTGACCGCGTGCGACCGGGTTGAAGAAACCGACCCGCTCGATAAAGCGGCTGTCACGCGCACAGCGTGAATCGGCAACGGTGATGTGATAGAACGGACGCTTTTTGGCGCCACCACGAGACAAACGAATAGTGACCATGCGCTGGACCCCTTTACTTCGCGGGATGGGTTTTGAGATCGCCCATCGTTACTGTTACCCCTTCGCTCGGAACCTTCCGACCTCCGGGGGCCTTACAAAAATCAGGGCGGCAATTCTACGCGAATCCACCGCCCGTTGAAAGCACTATCTGAGCAGTTTTTAGCCAACCCCGTTCAGAAGCGCGGCATACCGCCCATACCCGGCGGCAACATCCCTTTCATGCCGCGCGCCAGCTTGGCCATGCCGCCCTTGGAACCGAACTTCTTCATCATCTTCGCCATCTGCTTGTGCTGTTTCAGCAGACGGTTGATATCCTGAATCTGGGTACCGGAACCGGCGGCGATGCGCCGTTTGCGCGAGCCGCTGATGATATCGGGGTTGCGCCGTTCGCCCGGGGTCATCGAGTTGATGATCGCCTCCATCTGGAAGATCCCCTTCTCGGCCTGGGCGCCCTGTGCGGCCTGGGCCAGCTGCCCCATGCCCGGCAGCTTGTCGAGCAGCGACATCATGCCGCCCATGCTCTTCATCTGCTGGATCTGCTCGCGGAAATCCTCCAGATCGAACCCCTTGCCCTTGGTGATCTTCTTGGCGAATTTCTCGGCCTTGTCCTTGTCGATCTTGCGCTCGGCTTCCTCGATCAGCGACAGCACGTCGCCCATGCCGAGAATACGCGAGGCTACGCGATCAGGATGAAAAGGCTCCAGCGCGTCGCTCTTCTCGCCGATACCGAGGAACTTGATCGGCTTGCCAGTGATATGGCGCACCGACAGTGCGGCACCGCCGCGGGCGTCGCCGTCGGTCTTGGTCAGGATCACGCCGGTCAGCGGCAGCACTTCATTGAACGCCCGCGCGGTATTGGCGGCGTCCTGACCGGTCATCGAGTCGACCACGAACAGCGTCTCGACCGGCTTGACCGCCAGGTTCAGACGCTTGATCTCGTCCATCATGTCGCTGTCGACGTGCAGACGACCGGCGGTATCGAGGATCACCACATCGTGGTGCTGGATCCGCGCATGGTTAATGGCGCCATTGGCGATATCGACCGGATCCTGCTCCGCCGTGGAGGGGAAGAAGTCGACCCCCACCTCGCCGGCCAGGGTTTCCAGCTGGCGGATCGCCGCCGGGCGGTAGATGTCGGCGGAGACCACCAGCACCTTTTTCTTCTTGCGCTCTTTCAGGAAGCGCGCCAGCTTGGCCACGGAGGTGGTCTTACCCGCCCCCTGCAGGCCCGCCATCATGATCACGGCGGGCGGTTGCGCCGACAGGTTCAGCTCCTCGTTGGCCTCCCCCATCACCTTGACCAGCTCTTCGTTGACAATCTTGACGAAGACCTGCCCCGGACTCAGGCTGCGGGCCACCTCCTGGCCAACCGCACGCTCCTTGACGCTGTTGATGAACTCCTTCACCACCGGCAGGGCGACGTCGGCCTCAAGCAGCGCCATGCGCACTTCACGCAAGGTACCCTTGATGTTCTCTTCGGTCAGTTTTGCCTGACCGGTGACGCTGCGCAGCGTCTGCGTAAGCCGTTCTGTCAGATTATCGAACATGTAAAACCTCTGCTTTGGGCACCGCCGGCGGACGGCCAGCCTGTTACGCCGGCCTTAAATAACAGCTACCGGTATTGCTAAGAGCACGCATTATACAGGAGTGCCAAGGGGCGGCGCACCACACCATGCGAAGTAAGCCCATAGGAATGTAGCGTACAGTGTTCTACCCGCCAGACGCAGGAATCAGACAGCGAGTCGGATTCGACTTGTGACTCATCACTGTCTGACCACAACCGCACACTCCGAACCAATTTCACGCATAATCAAAATGGTTATTTGACATAAGACAACAATCTCCATCTCCGCAAATATTACCGTTCTGCAACATTGCGCCAGATCATTATCTCTTCCGAACCTGTCACGTCTAATCGCAGCACCAACCTTCAACTTTATGACTAAGCTCTATGGAGAGAATTTATGGACAAGAAGTCCCTGTCAGCTGTCGTAGGCACTGCCCTTCTCGCCGCCGCTTCCAGTGCGATGGCCTATGAGGCCGGCGATATGGTGCTGCGTGTCGGTGTAGCCAATGTAAATCCCCATGCCAGCGATAACCTGGGGCTCGATGTCGATGATGACACCCAGCTCGGCCTCACCGGGGTTTACATGCTGAGCTCCAACATAGGCGTAGAGCTGTTGGCGGCCACACCGTTCAAACATGACATCGTGGCCGGCGGTGCGAAGATAGGCGAAACCAAACAGCTACCCCCTACGCTGTCGCTACAGTACTACCCGATGGAGGCCAGCTCTGCCTTCCAACCCTATGTCAGCGCCGGACTGAACTACACCACGTTCTTCTCGGAGGAGAGCGTACTGGGTGATACCAAACTGGATGACTCCTGGGGGCTGTCGGTTGGTGTCGGCATGGACTATGCCATCAGTGATAACCTGTTGATCAACGCCGCAGTATGGAAGATCGATATCGACACCGAGGTTTCCGTCAACGGCAGCAAAGTCGGCACCCAGGAAATCGACCCGACCGTAGTCATGGTTTCTCTGGGTTACAACTTCTGACCACCCGCTCCCTCCCTCGAAACGAAGGCCGCCGATCACGCGGCCTTCGTTTCGCCTTTGCCCCGTCCTGAATCCATATCGACTGACATCCTGCCAGTGCCGCCGCATCATATTCCCCAGCTCCGGCATTTATGCCACACTTGGCGGCTGCCGAGGGAGGGTTTGAATGCTGCTCATAGCCACACTGATTGCGATCCTAGCGTATGCCGGTGCATCCTGGCTGCAGTGGCAGCGTCTGTCCGCGCCACAGCTGGAGGGGCGCAACCTGATCCGCGGCCTCGGCGCACTGGCGTTCGTCATGCACGGCTACAACGTCTACCGCGTCCTGCACTATCCGGAGGGGATAGATCTCGGCCTGTTCCCGGTCGGCTCGCTGATCGCCTGGGTCGTGGTCGGCATCCTGCTCGCCAGCAGCCTGCGCCAAAAGCTCGACAACCTGTTCATCGGCGCCTTTCCGATGGCCGCCATCACCGCCGCCCTGTCCGCCTTCGGTCCCGACACCGGTGCCCACCGCCTGTACGCCGGCGGCGTGGTTCTGCATATCCTGCTGTCGCTGCTGGCCTACAGCATCTTCACGCTGGCGGTGCTGCAGGCGCTGCTGCTGTCGCTGCAGGAGCGCTCGCTGAAACAGCACCATACCCGCGGCCTGGTGGCCTCGCTGCCGCCGCTGCAGGTGATGGAGCGGCTGCTGTTCGACATGCTCTGGGGCGGCTTTATCCTGCTCAGCATCGCCCTGGTCAGCGGCTTCCTCTATATCGAGGATATGTTTGCCCAACATCTGGTGCACAAGACCATCCTGTCGCTGATCGCCTGGCTGGTGTACGGTATCCTGCTGGCCGGCCGTCACTTCCTCGGCTGGCGCAGCCAGACCGCCGTGCGCTGGACCCTGGGCGGCTTCGTGCTGCTGATGCTGGCGTTCTTCGGCTCCAAATTCGTCATCGAGATGCTGTTGCCGCAGACGCCGGTTTAACCCCGCAATCCTTGACACTATCGGGGACCGCCCAGACAATGGGTGTCCCGAATCTGGCTGAGGTTGTCCCGCTTTGGACGATGCGTCGATAAGCACCCTACTGATCATCCTGCTGTTGCTGATCATCTGCTCTGCTTTCTTTTCCAGCTCCGAAACCGGCATGATGTCGCTGAACCGCTATCGGCTGCGCCATCTGGTCAAGAACAACCACCGCGGTGCGCGCCAGGCCAGCAGCCTGCTGGAGCGACCGGACCGACTGATCGGCCTGATCCTGATCGGTAACAACTTCGTCAACATCCTCGCTTCCGCCATCGCCACCATCGTCGCCGTGCGTATCTGGGGCGATGCCGGGATCGCCATCGCCACCGCCGCACTGACCCTGATCATCCTGATCTTCGCCGAGGTGTCGCCGAAAACCCTGGCCGCGATGTATCCGGAACAGATCGCCTTTCCCGCTTCCTACGTGCTGAAACCGCTGCTGAAGCTGATCTACCCGCTGGTGTGGGTGGTCAACGGCATCACCAACGGCTTCCTGCGCCTGTTTGGCATCAATGTGGCGCAGAGCAAGAGCGAACATATCAGCACCGAGGAGCTGCGCACCATCGTCAACGAGGCCGGCACGCTGATCCCGCAGCGCCACCAGTCGATGCTGCTCGGCGTACTGGAGCTGACCGAGGTTACCGTCAACGACATCATGATCCCGCGCAACGAGGTGGAGGGGATCGACCTCGATCACGACATGGAGCAGATCCTGTTCCAGCTGTCGCACACCAAGCACACCCGGCTGCCGGTGTACCAGGGCGACATCAACCAGGTGGTCGGTATCCTGCACATGCGCAACCTGGCCCAGCTGATCCAGCAGGGCAAGGTCAACAAGGCGGCGATCATGCAGGTGGTGCACGAGCCCTACTTCGTGCCGGAGAGCACGCCGCTGCAGACCCAGCTGCTGAACTTCCAGAAACACAGCCGCCGGATCGGCATCGTCGTCGACGAGTACGGCGACGTGGAGGGAATAGTGACGCTGGAGGATATCCTCGAAGAGATCGTCGGCGAGCTCTCCTCCGACAACGCCGAGATGCACCAGGAGATCCATCCGCAGGAGGATGGCAGCTACTTCATCGACGGTTCGGCCTACATCCGCGAGGTCAACAAGGCGCTGCAGTGGCAGTTGCCGACCGACGGGCCGAAGACGCTGAACGGGCTGATCACCGAAACGCTGGAGTCGCTACCCGACGCCAACGTCTGCCTGCGTATCGCCCAGTACCACTTCGAAACCCTGCAGATCAGCGACAACATGGTGCGCACGGTACGGATCCAGAAGGGGATCCCGAGCCGCAAAACCACCTGACGGCGCGCTCAGATCCCGCGCTCGCCCCGTTCGCGGCGCCGGATCAGCGCCCATACCCGGCGCTTCTCGTCGTCGCTCATCGCGCCCCAGTTGGCGATCTCCAGCCCCGAGCGCAGGCAGGCGGTACACAGGTCGTCGTTATCCAGTTCGCAGATCCCCAGGCAGGGGCTCGGTACCGGGGTCGGCTTGGGTATTGTCATACGTTTATCACTCAGGTTCGTTCAGCCGCTCGGGCCGCGGGTTGACGTCGAAGCCGGCATCGAAGCCGACGTTGAGCAGCTCCACCAGCACATAGGCGGTCAGCCCCCAGATCACCTCGCCCTCATACTCCCAGGCCGGCACGAAACGGACCTGACCGCGCCAGCGCAGCTGGTCGGTACGCAGCAGTTGCGCGGGATCGAGCAGGAAACTCAGCGGCACCCGAAAGATCCGGTCGATCTCGCCGGGATTGGGCCGTAACGCCAGCTCCGCCGGGATCACCCCGACCCAGGGCGTCACCTGCAGCTGGTGCTTGGACACCACCTGCCCCAGCGAGCCGATGATATCCACCTCGCTGTCGCGCAACCCGACCTCCTCCTGCGCCTCCCGCAGCGCCGTGGCCAGCAGGTCCAGGTCGTCCGGATCGCGCTTGCCGCCGGGAAAGGCGACCTCGCCCTGATGGGTCGACAGGGTGCGCGAGCGTAGCGTCAGCACCACCTCCGGGTCCGGGCAATCGGTCAGCGCCACCAGCACGCCCGCCTCCCGCCCGCGGGTACGCAACCGCCAGGGGCGGTGGTGACGCAACCGTGTTTTCAACTGTTCAAGCATTAGCGTTATCCCATCCAGGCCGCCATCATAGCGCCGGCGACGCGCGGCGGCGACCGCCAGCGGTTGAGCGCCGCTGCGGCAGCCCCTAAAATCGCCCTATTTATCCAGGTTAGCACCATGAACTTCTGTAGCCGCTGCGGCGAGGCCGTGCAACTGAAAATCCCCGCGGGCGACAACCGTCCGCGCTACATCTGCGACAGCTGCGGCACCATCCACTACGAGAATCCGCGCATCATCGCCGGCTGCCTGCCGGTCTACGGCACCCAGGTCCTGCTGTGCCGGCGCGCCATCGAGCCGCGCCTGGGCTACTGGACCCTGCCGGCGGGATTCATGGAGAACGGCGAGTCCACCGAACAGGCGGCACGCCGGGAAACCCAGGAGGAGGCCTGCGCCGAGGTCGAGATCCAGAGCCTCTATACACTGACCTCCATCGTCCACGTCAACCAGGTGCAGCTGATCTACCTGGCCGAACTCAACGCGCCCGAGTTCGGCGGAGTCGCTCGAGGTACGCCTGTTCGACGAGGAGGAGATCCCCTGGGAGCAGCTCGCCTTCGAGACGATCCGCAACGTCCTGCGCCTCTATTTCGAGGATCGCAAACAGGGACACTACCCGTTGCGCCACGTCGAGATCGACAGTAACGCCTTCCACAGCGCCCGCGTCCATCGCTGAGCCAACCGCGCCCGGGCGCAGCGCTGCCCCGCGGGCATGGGGTATCCGCCCGCTCCGGAAGGGGTACTACCGCGCCACGCCAGCGCTTAGCGCCAACCGGGCACACCAGCCGGGGCTATCGGAACGAATAGGGAGGCTCAGCAAGGGGCGCCCTGACAACAGCGGTACGGCGCTATAGCTACGTCGGTCTTCTGGGCGAACACCACGCCGATCACCGGCCGCCCGGGCCGGCCCCCGACGCAGATGCCGGAGCCGCACCAAGGCGGCTCCCCCTGAGGCGCAAATCAGCCGCGCAGCTTATCGATCTCGGCCAGGTAGCCGCGATAGTCGGGGCTGTCGTGGCGGCTGTAGTTGAGGTTGCGGAACAGGCCGGTCAGGGTCACGAAGTGGCCCCGCGCCGCCTCCTTGTCGGCCAGCGGCGGCAACCGATTGAGGCAGTCCGCCAACAGTAGTAACAGCTCCAGCTGGCGCCGGATCGGCGTCGAGGCATCGACATCGTCGAAGGCATCCTGCTGCAGGTAGACCTGGTCCAGGCACTGCGCCT
>QKGH01000071.1 GCA_003250495.1 Marinobacterium sp. | reverse complement strand
GATCTGTTCGAGATAACACAGGGTCGCATCGTAACACAGGCTCAACTGCCCCCTGGCGCTATCGAACCGGCACCAGACTACGCCCGTCTGCGCCTCCAGTGCGGCAACCAACAACGCGGCCGCCGCCTCGGACAGCGGTTTAAGTCTGAAGTGGCGGGTTACCTGGTTCGCGACATTGGGCCGGGCCTCCGGTTGAGTTCCACCCATCGTAAAATCCTCCTCATGCTCGTTGCGACAGCGACCGGACCGTCTGCCCGGCCAGCGCACCGATTCCGGCCAGATCAATACTGCATTGAGGGATCCGTGATTTGAGCATAGAGCTCATGCCCGCCCCCCTTTTTCAGCAGCAGGACGGGATAGGGCGTGAACTGCTCTCCCATCTCCATCCCCGGGCTGCCCAACGGCATCCCCGGTACGGCCAGCCCCAAGGCATCGGATGGCGGATTATTCAGGAACTGCTGTATCAGTTTAGCCGGTACATGCCCCTCGAACAGATAGCCCTCGGGGCTGACCGCGGTATGGCAGGAGCGGTACGGCGGCGCGACGCCCAACTGCTGCTTGATGCCGGCCAGGTCGTCGCTGTGGTGTACCGCCGCGCTGAAGCCATACTGCTGCGCGTGTTCCATCCAGCTACTGCAGCAACCGCAGCTGGGACTCTTGTACAGCGCCAGTTCGACAGTGCTGGCGGCAGGCGCCCCACTACGGTTCACCTCGGCTTCGCTGTCGCTGCATGCCGCCAGTCCCGATACCGTCCCGGCCAGCAGCAGCGCCGCCAGCGTTCGTTTCATCTTAATCATGGTAATTTGTCCTGCTCTAGCGGGCCCGGCGCAGCACTCTAAGTGCGACGATAGCCGAGCCAAACGCGATAACAAGCGGGGGTATTAACGCCCGCACGATGATCGATGGCGCTCAGACAGCGCCGTTCGTGCGTGTGATGGGAGGCTGCAGCAGACGCTGCGGTGGGACCTCGGGCAGCCTGCCCGACAGGATCGCTGGATGGGGCTCGCGCAGTTGTGCCAGTGCGGGCAAGGCACCGGGCATGACCGCCATGCCATGGACACAGTGGTCGGCGCTGCAGGTCGTTACGACGCCGGCATGACAGCAGTCCGACGCGGCGGCGGCAGTCATCATCATGTCGCCGCAGTCCGCCCCGGCGCAGCCGGCCCCGCCCTGGACGGAGGCCGGCATCCCGTGCGCCGACATCGCGGCGTGCGTGGCACTGGCACCGGCAAAGCTCAATAGTTGCAGCAGCAACAGCACGCAAACTCCCGCCGCGATCAGCGCGGCGTGAGAGCGGGAGTGCCAGTTGCGATACTGAAGAGTCAAGGGCCGGGGTCCAGATCCGTTGCGATAACCCGATCTAAACTACTGTGCGAACCGCCATAGCGCAAGCCCGGCCCGGGCTCGCCGCGGCGGGATTACTCCCGCACCAGGATCACGCGTACCGCGTCGAGCACCAGCTCGGTCCGCTGCAGCGCCTCGGCCATCGCCTCGGCCTGCCCCTGCAACGCCTGCAGCTCCTGCGGGTGGATGGAGGCGTTGACCGCGGCCAGTGCCTGCAGCCGCGCCAGTTCCGCCTGCTGCTCCTGCTGCATCGCCTCGAGGGCCCGCTGCTTCAGACCCGGCAACTGTTTCTGCGCCTGCTGGTTCGCCTGTTTCAGCTGCACCACGATCTGCTCGCGCGCGAGGCGCACCATGTTCTGCGACGCGGTGCGCGATACCGTCTCGGCGAGGCGGTTCAGCGGCTCGTGCGCCAGCGCCGCCGCCAGGTCGCGCCCGGCGGGATCGACCAGCACCCGCACCAGCCCCTGCGGCAGGTAGCGCGCCAGCTGCAGCGCTTTCGGCGCGGTGCACTTGAGCTGGTAGACGCACTCCAGCAGCAGGGTGCCCGCGACCAGCGGCGGCAGCTTCAGCGTACACAGGCTGTTGTTGCCATATTCGCCGCGCAGAATCAGCTCCATGGTGCCGGCCAGCAGCGGATGCTCCCAGCTCATGAACTCGATATCCTCCCGCGCCAGCGCACGCTCGCGATCGAAGGTCAACGTCAGCCCCTCATCGTCGAGCCCCGGCAGCTGGCACAGCATATGCTCGCCCATCTGCAGCACCAGGCCGTCGGCCCCATGCGGCTGGATATCGACGCCGAAACGGTCGAACAACTTCTCGGCATAGGCCTGCAGCTCATCCTGCGCCTGCGCCGTCACCACTTCGTGCATCAGCTGTGCCGCATGCTCGCGGTTGCAGCTGCTCAGCTCCAGCAGCCGGTCGCGGCCGCTGGCCAGTTGTGCATCCAGCTCGATCCGGGCATCGCGGCTTTCGGCCAGCAGGGTCTGCAACGCCGCGCTGTCCAGCGGATCCTCCAGCGCACTGTGCAGCTGCGCGGCGAAACGATGCGCTACCGCCTCACCGGTGGCGCAGACCCGGCTGAACGCCGCCAGCCCCTGGTCGTACCAGTCGAGCAGCACCTCGGTGGCGCTGCCCTCGTAATAGGGCACATGGATATGCACGTCGGCGCGCTGGCCGATACGGTCCAGACGGCCGATCCGCTGCTCCAGCAGATCGGGACTCAGCGGCAGATCGAACAGTACCAGGTGACCGGCGAACTGGAAGTTGCGCCCCTCCGAGCCGATCTCGGAGCAGACCAGCACCTGGGCGCCCAGCTCGCTGTCGGCGAAGTAGGCGGCGGCCCGGTCGCGATTGATCAACGACATCCCTTCGTGGAACGCCGCCGTGCGCAGCCCCTCGCGCAGGTTCAGGTAGTTCTCCAGCGCGATGGCGGTGTCGGCACGGGCGCAGATCACCAGCGCCTTCTCCTTCTTGTGCTCGCGCAGCCACTGCACCAGCCACTCGACGCGCGGATCGAACTCGCTCCAGCCCTCGCCCAGCAACGTTTCGGGGTGCAGCTGCTGATCGACGCTGGCGCTGAGGCTGGCTTCGTCGAACACGTCGGGCACCGGCAACGGATGCCGCTCCAGCACGCGCTGCGGGAAACCGCTGACGCCGTCGCGGGTGTTGCGGAACAGCACCCGTCCGGTGCCATGCCGGTCCACCAGCTCGGTAATCAGGTCTTGCAGGTCATCCACCTGCTCGGGCGCGGACAGCGCCAGCCAACTATCCAGGCGGGGCTGGCCCAGCCACTGCGCCAGCTCGTGCTGCAGGTG
>QKGH01000063.1 GCA_003250495.1 Marinobacterium sp. | reverse complement strand
TGCTGTTGCCGTCCGGCAGCGTCATCTCTTCGAACACCACGCTCCAGCTGTCCGGGGCGGTGGGGAACACCTGGCTGTTGTACATCAGCAGGTTAGGCCCCCACTGGAAGGGCACGCCGTAATGCTTGCCGTCGACGGTAAACCAGGGCGCGTTCTGCAGCCGCGGATCGATGCTGTCCCAACCTTCGATCCGCGCGGTATCGATCGGCTGTACCCGCTTGCCGTAGATCAGCCGTAGCGACGCATCACCGGAGGCGGTCACCAGGTCGTAACCGCCCTTGGCCATCAGGCTGACCATCTCGTCGGAGGTGGCGGCGGTCTTCACATTAACGCTGCAGCCGGTGCTCTGTTCGAACGCGGTGACCCAGTCGTAGGCGGGATCGGTCTCGCCACGCTCGATATAGCCGGGCCAGGCCACGATATCGACCCGCCCCTCGCCGGGGCCGATCTTGTCCATGGCCATCACATTCAGGCTGCACGCCGCCAACAGGGCGCCGCTCAGGGTGGTGCGTATCAGATCGGTTGTTGCCATAGTGCTGTCCTCTAACCTCGTTGTCGTCCTCGGGCAGTGGCCCCTGTCAGTGCGTAACGGAGATAACACCTGGCGCGGGCTGTCCGCAGAGCTGGGGCTACCCTGTTCGGATCATCGGCGCTCGTTTCAGGCTAGGCGGACAGCCCCAGGTATCGCCAATTGTTAATAAAGAATTGAGCATTCGAAAAAAACGATACCTCGATCGGCGACGGCTGTGGTATACCAGAATCAACCAGTTAGCCGACTTTTACCGGACGAAGCCGACCGTTTCAGTCCCGATCCGCCACCCTTGAGAGCACTGTTTGATGCTGAGCCTGCGCCAGATCCGCTACTTCATCGCCATCGCCGAGACCGGCTCGGTGTCGGCGGCGGCGCAGGCGGTGCATATCTCGCAGTCGACGCTGACCACGGCGATCAAGCAGCTGGAGGAGGATCTGGGTGCGACGCTGTTCAGCCGCCACGCCAAGGGGATGGAGCTGACCCACCAGGGCCACCAGTTCCTGCGCCAGGCCCACCTGGTGCTGGCCTCGGTACAGAACGCCCGCCGCAGCCTGCAGCAGAGCACCGACGAGATCAGCGGCGAGCTGAACATCGGCGTGACCAGCCTGGTCGCCGGCTACTATCTGGCCGACCTGCTGGCCCGTTTTCAGCGCATCTACCACCGGGTCAAGATTCGCGTGATCGAGGATGAACGCGCCTATATCGAGCATCTGCTGGTCAGCGGCGAGCTGGATGTCGGGGTGCTAATCCTCTCCAACCTGGAGTACCGCAGCGCGCTCAACACCGAGGTGCTGACCTACTCCCGCTACCGCCTCTGGCTGCCACCGGAGCACGAACTGCTGGAGCTGGACTCGATCGGCTTCAAGGAGCTGATGCAGGAGCCACTGATCCTGCTCAACGTCGACGAGATGGAGCAGCGCATCCGCCGCCTGTGGGCTGGCGCCGATACGCCGCCGCGGATCGAGATGCGCAGCGCCTCGGTGGAGGCGGTGCGCAGCCTGGTCTCCGCCGGCATGGGCGTAGCGCTGATGCCCGATATGACCTACCGCCCCTGGTCGGTGGAGGGGGATAGGGTCGAGGCGCGCCGCATCCTGGAGGTTTCGCAGACCCTCGATATCGGCCTGGCCTGGCGCCGCGGCAGCGTGCGCAACCCGCTGATCGACCACCTGCTGCCGGTGGCCCGCGAATCGCTGCCGACCCGCAGCGCCGCCAACCTTTGAACCGGGAGCCACCCTGTTGAGCATCGCCGCCCTCCACCCCGAACTGCCCCATCTGTTGCTGATCGACGGCGAACGGGTCGCCGGTGCCGGCGCCGAAGAAACCCTGATCGACCCGCGCACCGGCCAGCCGCTGCACCGGATCGCCGAGGCCTCGGCGGAGCAGGTCGATACCGCCGTGGCCGCCGCGCGTAGCGCCGGGCGCAGCTGGTCGCGCACCACGCCGTCCGCCCGCGCCGCCCTGCTGCTGGCGATCGCCGACGAGATCGAACGCCGCGGCGAGGAGCTGGGCCGCCTGGAAGCACTGAATTGCGGCAAGCTGCTGCACCAGGTACTGCAGGACGAGGTGCCGGCGGCAGCCGATGTGTTTCGCTTTTTCGCCGCCGCGGTGCGCTGCCAGTCCGCGCCGGCCGCCGGCGAGTACCTGTCCGGCCACACCAGCCTGGTGCGCCGCGACCCGATCGGCGTGGTCGCCGCCATCGCACCGTGGAACTACCCGTTGATGATGACGGCATGGAAGATCGCCCCGGCCCTGGCCGCTGGCAATACGCTGGTGTTCAAGCCGTCGGAGCAGACCCCGCTGAGCACACTGGCATTGGCGGACAGCCTCAACGCCATCCTGCCGCCGGGCGTGGTCAATATCGTGCTCGGTCGTGGCGACAGCGTCGGCAGCCAGCTGATCAACCATCGCCAGGTACGCATGGTGTCGCTGACCGGCGATATCGCCACCGGCCAGAAGGTGCTGCAGGCGGCCCACCGCACGGTCAAACGCACGCATCTGGAACTCGGCGGCAAGGCGCCGGTGGTGGTGCTCGACGATGCCGATATCGACCAGGTGGTGCAGGGGATCTGCCGCTTCGGCTATTACAACGCCGGGCAGGATTGCACCGCGCCCTGCCAGCTCTACGTGGAACAGGGTATCTACGAGCGTCTGGTCGCCGAGCTGGCGGCCGGCGTGGCCCGGCTGCGCTACGATCAACCGCGGGACGAACTCAACCACCTGGGGCCGTTGATCAGCCAGCGCCAGCGCAACAGCGTCGCCAGCTTCGTCGAGCGCGCACTGGAGCAGCCCCATATCGAGCTGCTCAGCGGCGGCCGGATCCCCGACTCACCCGGTTTCTTCTATCAACCGACCCTGCTGGCGGGCGCCCGCCACGAGGATGAGATCGTGCAGCGGGAGGTGTTCGGCCCGGTGGTCTCGGTCACCCGCTGTGACGACGTCGAACAGGCGCTGGAGTGGGCCAACGACTCGGAGTACGGGCTGGCCTCCTCGGTCTGGTCACGCAACATCGGCCGGGCGATGGCCGTCGCCAGCCGGCTCGAGTACGGCTCCACCTGGATCAACAACCACTTCCTGCTGCCCAGCGAGATGCCCCACGGCGGCCTGCGCCGCTCCGGTTACGGCAAGGACCTGTCGGCCT
>QKGH01000331.1 GCA_003250495.1 Marinobacterium sp. | reverse complement strand
GCCTGGCAGATGGTCAAAAATTCGTTTGCTTTCAACGATGCGCCACCTACCAGCCCACCGTCGATATCCGCCTGCGCGAACAACTCGCTGGCGTTGGCCGCGTTCACGCTGCCGCCGTACACTATCCGTACCTGGTCTGAGACCGTGGCAAACATATCCGCCAGCACCGAGCGCAAATAGGCATGAACCTCCTGCGCCTGTTCCGGCGTGGCCGTACGCCCTGTCCCTATGGCCCATACCGGCTCATAAGCTACGACAACCTGCGCCATATCGGCCGCTTCGATACCGGCCAGCGCACTGCGCAGCTGGTGTCCGACCACGTCGAGTGCCGCACCGGAATCCCGCTCTGCCAGCGTTTCACCAACGCACAACAGCGGCATCAATCCGGCTTGCAACGCCGCCTTCAGCTTCGCCGCGATACGCGCGTCATCATCACCAAACAGCGCCCGGCGCTCGGAATGCCCGATGATAACCGCCTTGCAGCCGATATCGACCAACATCTCGGCCGATACTTCACCGGTATATGCACCATCGGCAAATTCGCAAAGATTCTGGCCACCCACGACCAGCGGCGCATTCGCCACGGCCTGACCCTCTACCTGCTGGCAAACCTGCGCCAGATAGACCGAAGGCGGACATACCAGAACATCGACGAGATCTCGATCCACTTCCGCCAGCCCCGCCAGAACCTGTTCGACCAGCTCGCGGCTTGCCGCTGCGCGACCGTTCATCTTCCAGTTTCCGGCTACTAGCGTCTTGCGCATCGGGACCCCCTTACGAAAGAGGCGCAGATATTAACTGAGCACCTTTCAACTTACAAGCTTCGACAAAATATTTTCTACATTATCAGCAAGTTCGGTGCATACCTGCTGAACCTGCTCGAGCACTTCGCCCTCCACCATCACACGGACGACGGGCTCGGTACCGGAGGGGCGCAACAGTACCCGGCCGGCCTCGCCCAGCTGAGCTTCGGCGGCTTTTACCGCCTGGGCAATCTCGGCATTGTCCTGGATCGATACCCGGGAGGCGAGGCGCACATTGATCATCACCTGCGGCAGCTTGGTCATCCCCTGCTTCAGCTCATGCAGACTGCGACCGCTGTCCGCGATCGCCTTCAGCACCTGGACCGCAGAAACAGTGCCATCGCCGGTCGAAAGCAGGTGCCGGCACACCACGTGGCCGGAGTTCTCCCCACCCAGCAGCCAGTCGTGCGCCGCCAACTGTTCCATCACGTAGCGATCACCGACCGCGGCCCGCACAAAGGGGATCTCCAGCCGCTTGAACGCCTGCTCGAGGCCAAAGTTGGACATCAGGGTGCCAACCACGCCCCCTTCCAGCGTACCCTGCTGATACATCGCATTGGCGATGATAAACAGGATCTCGTCGCCATCGACGATCTCACCCCGATGGTCGACCAAAATCAGCCGATCGCCGTCCCCATCCAGCGCGATCCCGAGATCCGCCTGCTCCTGCAGCACGCTGTGCGCCAGCGCCGCCGGCGAAGTCGCGCCGCAACGCTCGTTGATGTTCAACCCATCCGGCAATGACGCGATCTCGACCACCTCCGCCCCGAGCTCGGCAAACACCTTGGGCGACACGTGGTAGGTCGCGCCGTTGGCACAGTCGACCACCAGTTTCATTCCCCGCAGATTCAGCGCTCCACCCGCCGTGGATTTACAGAACTCGATATAACGTCCCGCGGCATCGCTGATGCGCTTCGCCTTACCCAACTGGTCGGACCCCACCGTGGACATCGGCAACTGCAGTTGCTCCTCGATCGCCAGCTCGATCTCGTCCGGCAACTTCGTCCCCTGGGCAGAGAAGAACTTGATGCCGTTATCGTCGTAGGGGTTATGCGAAGCACTGATCACGATACCGGCGTTGGCGCGGAACGTCCGCGTCAGGTAGGCGATGGCCGGAGTCGGCATCGGCCCGGTCAGCAGCACATCCACCCCGGCGGCCGACAGCCCCGCCTCCAACGCCGCCTCGAACATGTAGCCCGACAGCCGGGTGTCCTTACCGATCACGATCCGGCTGCGACCTTCGCGGGCGAACACCCGCCCCGCCGCCCAGCCCAACTTCAGCATGAAATCGGGCGTAATCGGAAACTCGCCGACCCGGCCGCGGATACCATCGGTACCGAAATAGCGTCTGCTCATGACCGCCCCCCGTTATCTGATGCCAGCACCGCTTCCGTCATCCGCACCGCGTCGACCGTCGCCGCCACATCGTGCACCCGGATGATCCTGGCGCCCCGCTCCACCGCCAGCACCGCCGTCGCGAGACTGCCGGCCAGCCGCTGATCCACGGGCCGATCCAGCGCCTGCCCGACCATCGATTTACGCGAGGTCCCGACCAGCAGCGGAAAGCCCAGCGCCAGTAACGTATCCATATGCTTCAACAGCTGCAGGTTATGCTGCAGCGATTTCCCGAAGCCGAAGCCGGGGTCGAGCACCAGGCGCTCGCGCGCAATCCCCGCCGTCACGCAACGCTCTATCTGCTGCTCCAGAAAGACGCGCACCTCCGCCACCACATCGATGTAACGCGGATCCTGCTGCATCGTCGCCGGGCTCGCCCCCTGCATGTGCATCACGCAGACCGGCAGGCCGGTCGCGGCCGCGGCCTCGAGCGCCCCGTCCCGCTGCAACGAGCGCACGTCGTTGATCAGGCCGGCACCGGCCGCCGCCGATGCGGTAATCACCTCCGGCGCACTGGTATCCACCGAGATCACCACGTCCAGTTCCGCGGCTATGCGCTCGACCACCGGGATCACCCGATCGAGCTCCTCCTGTACGCTGACCGGCGCCGCCCCGGGGCGCGTCGACTCGCCGCCGACATCGATGATCGTCGCGCCATCGGCCATCATCCCCGCGGCGTGAACCAGCGCCTGATCAATGGACAACTTCGCGGCACGATAGAGATGCCCGCCATCGGAAAATGAATCGGGAGTGACATTCAGGATCCCCATCACCTGGGTACGCCCCAGATCCAAAACCCGCCCCGCGCACGTCAGCCTGTCAGCCACAACTACTCCTGCTAGATAAACTCACCGCCATCGCCGCGCTCGGCAGCCTGGCCTTAGAACGAAAAAGCCAGCCTACCTGGTACCAGAGAGGCTGGCCGGGCAACCGGGCTGGCCGTTGTTTACGACAGCCCCGTACCGCGGGAATCGGGTTCGTCGTCGGAGCCCTTATCCCCCTGTCCACGCCCGCTATCGGGCGGTAGATCGCCCTCGTCGTCGTCCTCTGCCTGAGCATCGGCGGCGGCGCTACGATTCTGTCCCTGGCGCGCCTCTTCGATGTCGCGCTCGGCCTGCTCCGCACGCTCCTGCGCCTCGACCCAGCCCTCGGGCGGAGTGACCTCGTGACGCTCCATCAGCTGATCGAGCTGTACCGCGCCGATGGTTTCGTACTTCATCAGCGCCTGCGCCATCGCATCGAGGATATCGCGGTTCTCGGTCAGCAACTGATGCGCCTTTTTATAGCACTCGTCGATAATGCTGCGTACCTCGGCATCGATCCGGCGCTGGGTATCTTCCGACATCGGCTTGGCGCCCTGTCCCATGCCGCGACCGAACGGATCGTCATCCTCATCGCCATACAGCAACGGGCCCAGCTCATCGGTCAGACCCCATTTGGTCACCATGTTACGGGCCAGCATGGTCGCCTTCTGGATATCGTTGGAGGCACCGGTCGTGACCCCCTCCTTACCCAGCGTCATCTCCTCGGCCAGACGACCGCCGTACAGCGAGCAGATCTGTGACACGATCCACTGCCGGCTGTGGCTGTAACGATCCTCCGCCGGCAGGAACATGGTCACCCCCAGGGCGCGACCGCGCGGGATGATCGATACCTTGTATACCGGATCGTGCTCCGGCATCAGGCGCCCGATAATGGCGTGACCGGCCTCATGGTAGGCGGTGTTGAGACGCTCCTTGTAGGACATCACCATCGATTTGCGCTCCGCGCCCATCATGATTTTGTCCTTGGCCTTCTCGAACTGCTCCATACCGACGGTGCGACGCCCTTCGCGGGCGGCAAACAGCGCCGCCTCGTTGACCAGGTTGGCCAGGTCCGCGCCGGAGAAACCGGGCGTACCGCGCGCGATCAGCTCCGGCTTGACGTCATCGCCCAGCGGCACCTTGCGCATATGCACTTTCAGGATCTGCTCGCGCCCGCGGATATCGGGCAGGCCGACATGCACCTGGCGGTCGAAACGACCGGGACGCAGCAGCGCCGGGTCGAGCACGTCGGGACGGTTGGTCGCGGCGATGACGATGATCCCCTCGGTACCCTCGAAACCGTCCATCTCCACCAGCAGCTGGTTCAACGTCTGCTCGCGCTCGTCGTTGCCGCCGCCGAGGCCGACACCACGATGCCGGCCGACGGCATCGATCTCGTCGATAAAGATGATGCACGGCGCGTGCTTCTTGGCCTGGTCGAACATGTCGCGGACACGGGAGGCACCGACCCCGACGAACATCTCGACGAAGTCGGAACCGGAGATACTGAAGAACGGCACCCGCGCTTCGCCAGCGATCGCTTTGGCCAGCAGGGTCTTACCGGTACCGGGCGAACCGGCCATCAACACGCCGCGCGGAATATGCCCGCCGAGGCGCTGGAACTTGCCCGGATCGCGCAGGTAATCGACCAGTTCGCGCACCTCCTCCTTGGCCTCCTCGACCCCGGCCACGTCATCGAAGGTGGTCTTGACCTGGTCTTCGCTCATCATCCGCGCCTTGGACTTACCGAACGACATCGGCCCGCCCTTGCCGCCGCCACCGCCCTGCATCTGGCGCATGAAGAACATGAACACCGCGATGATCACCAGAATCGGGAACGAGGCCACCAGCAGCTGGGTCCAGATGCTCTGCCGCTCCGGCTGCTTGCCCTCGATCACGACATTGTGCGCCAGCAGATCGTCGATCAGCTTCGGATCAGACACCGCGGGACGGACGGTCTCAAACCTGTCCCCATTGGTGCGCTGCCCGACAATCGTGTATCCGTCGATCACCACTTTGGCCACCCGATCCGACTGCACATCGGCGACGAAATCGGAATAGTTCAAACGACGGGAGTCGCTCTCGGTGCTGAAGTTATTGAACACGGTGAGCAGCACCGCTGCGATCACCAACCAGAGCACCAGATTTTTTGCCATATCGTTCAATGAGCTACCCTCGGTTCTCTCTTTTCCGCGCCGTACGGCGCATCTCTGCGTACTTCCCGCAGACTACCCGAACCCAACCACATTCCGATAGTCATTTATCCCTCTAACCCTTAAAGCCCTTACCCAACAGGTAGACTTCGCGCGAACGCGCCCGGGAGGCGTCGGGCTTGCGCGTCGACACCGAGGCAAAGCTCTCCCGCATCGCCTTCAGGTAGGCATCGAATCCTTCGCCCTGGAAAATCTTGACCAGAAACTGCCCGCCGGGTCTCAGCACTTCCCGCGCCAGATCCAGGGCCAGCTCGACCAAGTACATCGCCGCCGGCTGATCGATGGCAGCGTTACCACTCATATTGGGGGCCATATCCGAAATTACAAGGTCGGCAAGATCATCGCCCATGGCGGCGAGGATGCGCTGCAGCACCTCCTCCTCGGTAAAGTCGCCCTGAATGAACTCGACACCGGCCAGCGGATCCATCGGCAGGATATCGGAAGCCACGACGCGCCCTCGGTCGCCGACGCACTCGGCCGCCACCTGCGACCAACCGCCGGGAGCGGCACCCAGGTCGACGACGGTAAAACCGGGTTTGAGCAACCCATCCTTCTGGTTCATCTCGAGCAGTTTATAACTGGCTCGCGACCGATAACCCGCTTCCTTCGAGCGTTTGACGTACTGGTCGTCGAAATGTTCCTTCAACCAGCGACCACTGCTTTTGGATTTTGCCACCGAAAAGCTCTTCTCCACCGAATCCGGCCCCCATTCACCGACATCTCGTCAGCTCCTGGCAAACCGGGTAAAATTCACGTTCGCCCCGCGTGGGCACACACCCTATCAAGAGGCACAATATTCTAGTATGAGCTTGACGCCCGAGCAAAAGAAGCGGTTCCGCACCCTGGGACACAACCTCAACCCCATCGTCATGGTGGCCGGCAACGGCCTGAGCGAGAACATCCAGCTGGAGGTCGATCGCGCCCTGGAGGACCATGAACTGATCAAGGTGAAATTCGCCGTTGGCGATCGTGAACTGAAGCGCCAGTTGATCCGCGAGCTCGTCTCTGTCGTCGAAGCCGAACTGGTGCAGGAGATCGGCAATATCGCCCTGCTCTACCGCGCGGCCCAGTCGCCGAACCCCAAACTTTCCAACCTGCTGCGCTGAGCACCTATCCGGCGCAACTGCAGACAGCAAAAAACCGCCGTAAGGCGGTTTTTTTCGGACTGGCGACAGCGTTAGAGATGCTGCACCTGGGCGATCTCATACTCGGTCATCCCGGCAGGCGTATCGACCGCCGCGATATCCCCCTCCTCCTTGCCGATCAGCGCACGCGCGATCGGTGAGTTGACGGAGATTTTACCCAGCTTGATATCGGCCTCGTCGTCGCCGACGATCTGGTAGCGCATCTCCGCATCGGTATCGAGATTGATGATCTCCACCGTAGAGCCGAAGATCACCTTACCCGTATGCGGGATCGCCTTGATATCGATCACCTGCGCCTGCGACAGCTTGTGCTCGATATCGCGGATCCGCCCCTCGATAAAGCCCTGCTGCTCGCGCGCGGCGTGATACTCGGCGTTCTCTTTCAGATCGCCGTGCTCACGCGCTTCGGCAATCGCGCCGATGACGCGCGGACGCTCCACCATTTTCAGATGTTCCAGCTCATGCCGCAGGCTCTTCTCGCCTTCGACGGTCATCGGGATACGTTTCATTGTGCAACTCCTGCATGCAGGTCCTGAAGACGACGTACCAGCCGCTCTTCTCCATATTTCAACGCTTCCGCCGTAGCGGCCGCACCGGCCAGTGTCGTGGTGTAGGGCACCTTGTGCTGCAGCGCTGAGCGACGAATTTCGGAAGAGTCGGCAATCGCCTTACGCCCCTCGGTCGTGTTGATGACATAGGCGATATCGCCATTCTTCAACATGTCGACGATGTTGGGACGACCTTCGGCCACCTTGTTGACCCTCTCGACCGCCAGCCCGTTCTGCTCCAGCAAGGAGGCGGTACCGGCCGTGGCGACCAGGGAAAAGCCCAGTTCTACCAGATCGCGGGCCACACCGACAACACCCGCCTTGTCGACGTCGCGCACCGAGATGAACGCCTTACCGGTACGCGGCATCTTCTCACCGGCGCCCAGCTGCGCCTTCATGAACGCTTCGCCGAAGGTAGTGCCCGTTCCCATCACCTCACCGGTAGATTTCATCTCCGGGCCAAGGATCGGGTCGACACCCGGGAACTTGTTGAACGGGAACACCGCTTCCTTGACGTTGAAGTGCTTGGGTACGATCTCCTCGGTAAAGCCCAGCTCCTGCAGGCTTTTGCCGGTCATCACCAGCGCCGCGATCTTGGCCAGCGACACCCCGATGCACTTGGACACGAAAGGCACGGTACGGGAGGCACGCGGGTTGACCTCGATGACGTAGGTCTCGCCATCCTGGTAGGCCAGCTGCACGTTCATCAGGCCGACTACGCCCAGCTCCAGCGCCATCTTGCGCACCATGTCGCGCATCTCGTCCTGCACATCCGCCGCCAGGTTATAGGGCGGCAGCGAGCAGGCGGAGTCGCCGGAGTGCACACCGGCCTGTTCAATATGCTGCATGATCGCGCCGATCACCACGGTCTTGCCGTCGCTGACCGCATCGATATCGACCTCGATTGCCGCATTGAGGAAGTGATCCAGCAATACCGGTGCATCGTTGGAGACCTGCACCGCGGTGTTCATGTAGCGACGCAGCTCATCTTCCTTGTAGACGATTTCCATGGCACGACCGCCCAGCACGTAGGAGGGGCGCACCACCAACGGATAACCGATCTTCTCAGCCTCGATCACCGCCTCTTCCAGGCTGCGCACGGTGGCGTTTTCCGGCTGCTTCAATCCCAGACGCTTGATCATCTGCTGGAACTGCTCGCGGTCTTCGGCGCGGTCGATCGCTTCCGGCGAGGTACCGATGATCGGCACGCCGGCGGCCTCCAGCGCCACCGCCAGTTTCAGCGGCGTCTGACCGCCGTACTGTACGATCACCCCTTTCGGCTTCTCGACATGGACGATCTCCAGTACATCCTCCAACGTGATCGGTTCGAAGAACAGACGGTCGGAGGTGTCGTAGTCGGTGGAGACGGTTTCCGGGTTACAGTTGACCATAATGGTCTCGTAACCGTACTCGCGTGCCGCCAGGGCCGCATGGACGCAGCAGTAGTCGAACTCGATACCCTGACCGATACGGTTCGGGCCGCCGCCGATCACCATGATCTTGTCACGGCTGGACGGATTGGCTTCGCACTCCTCCTCGTAGGAGGAGTACATGTAGGCGGTATCGGTGGCAAACTCGGCAGCACAGGTGTCGACGCGTTTGAACACCGGACGCACGTCGAGCGCCTGGCGATGTTTGCGGAACTGCTTCTCGGACACCCCGAGCAGGATCGCCAGGCGCGCATCGGAGAACCCCTTGCGCTTCAGGCGGAAGATCTGCTCCTTGTCGAGCTCGCTCAACGCCGTTTCGGATACGCGCTGCTCATCCTTGATCAGGTCTTCGATCTGGATCAGGTACCAGGGATCGACACCGCTGAGCTGGTAGATCTCGTCGACGCTCATCCCAAGACGGAAGGCATCGCCGATGTACCAGATCCGCTGCGCGCCGGGCTGGGTCAGCTCGCGCACGATATCGGTACGGGCATCTTCGGCCTTCAGATCGACGATCGGATCCAGACCGGTCGAACCCACTTCCAGACCGCGCAGCGCCTTCTGCAGCGACTCCTGCTGGGTACGGCCGATCGCCATCACCTCGCCCACCGACTTCATCTGCGTGGTCAGACGATCGTTGGCCTGGGGGAACTTCTCGAAGGTGAAACGCGGAATCTTGGTGACGACATAGTCGATGGCCGGTTCGAACGATGCCGGGGTACGCCCGCCGGTGATATCGTTCTGCAGCTCGTCCAGGGTGTAACCGACGGCCAGCTTGGCGGCGATCTTGGCGATCGGGAAGCCGGTGGCTTTGGAGGCCAGCGCCGAGGAGCGCGATACACGCGGGTTCATCTCGATGACCACCATGCGGCCGGTCTCCGGATCGACACCAAACTGCACGTTGGAACCGCCGGTCTCGACACCGATCTCGCGCAGCACCGCGATCGATGCGTTACGCATGATCTGGTACTCCTTGTCGGTCAGCGTCTGCGCCGGCGCGACCGTGATGGAGTCGCCGGTGTGCACGCCCATGGCGTCGAAGTTTTCGATCGAGCAGACGATGATGCAGTTGTCGTTCTTATCGCGCACAACCTCCATCTCGTACTCTTTCCAGCCGATCAGCGACTCGTCGATCAGCAGCTCTTTGGTCGGCGACAGGTCCAGACCGCGCTCGCAGATCTCGATGAACTCTTCGCGGTTGTACGCGATACCGCCACCGGAACCGCCCATCGTGAACGACGGCCGGATGATCGCCGGGAAGCCGATGGAATCCAGCACCTGCAGCGCCTCCTCCATGCTGTGGGCGATCGCCGCGCGCGGACACTCCAGACCGATGTTCTTCATCGCCTTGTCGAAGCGTTCGCGATCTTCCGCCTTGTCGATGGCATCCTGGGTCGCGCCGATCATCTCGACGCCGAACTGCGCCAGCACGCCTTCGCGATCCAGGTCCAGCGCGCAGTTCAGCGCGGTCTGCCCACCCATGGTCGGCAGCAGCGCATCGGGGCGCTCCTTCTCGATGATCTTGGCAACGGTCTTCCAGTTGATCGGCTCGATATAGGTCGAATCGGCCATCGCCGGATCGGTCATGATGGTCGCCGGGTTGGAGTTGACCAGGATGACGCGGTAGCCCTCTTCGCGCAGCGCCTTACAGGCCTGGGCACCGGAGTAGTCGAACTCGCAAGCCTGGCCGATGACGATGGGGCCGGCACCGAGGATAAGAATACTTTGAATATCTGTACGTTTTGGCATCTGTATAAACCGGTCTTATCTGTTACTGGCCGGGCGCCCGCGGCAGCCCGGCCGGATCAGGTTCGTGTCAGCTTCAGGCTTTGGCGGTACGCATCAGTTCGATGAAGCGATCGAACAGCGGAGCCACGTCGTGCGGACCGGGGCTGGCTTCCGGATGTCCTTGGAAGCTGAAAGCCGGACAGTCGGTGCGCTCAATCCCCTGCAGCGAGCCGTCGAACAGCGACTTGTGAGTCGCCCGCAGGGTCGCCGGCAGCGTCTCCTCATCGACGGCAAAGCCATGGTTCTGGCTGGTGATCATGACATGGGTGCTGTCCAGATCCTGTACCGGATGGTTGGCACCGTGATGACCGAACTTCATCTTCACGGTCTTGGCACCGGAGGCCAGCGCCAGCAGCTGGTGACCCAGGCAGATGCCGAATACCGGCAGGCCGGTCGCCAGGATTTCGCGGATCGCCGCGATCGCATAGTCGCAGGGCTCCGGATCGCCAGGACCGTTGGACAGGAACACGCCATCCGGATTCAGCGCCAGCACCTCGGCCGCGGGGGTCTGCGCCGGCACCACGGTCAGGCGGCAGCCACGTTCCACCAGCATGCGCAGGATGTTGCTTTTGACGCCGAAATCGTAGGCCACGACATGGAACGGCAGTTCGCTATCGCTCTTGTCGACATGACCGACACCCAGCGCCCAGGTCGATGAGTTCCAACTATAGGAACTCTCTGCCGACACCACCTTGGCCAGATCCATCCCTTTCAGACCCGGGAAGGCGCGTGCAGCGGCCAGCGCCTTCTCCTCATCGATGTCGCCGGCCATGATGCAGCCGTTCTGCGCGCCTTTCTCACGCAGGATACGGGTCAGGCGACGGGTATCGATATCGGCGATACCGACGATGTTGTTGTCCTTCAGGTACTGATCCAGCGACTGCTCGCTACGGAAGTTACTGGCCAGCAACGGCAGATCGCGGATCACCAGACCGGAGACCCAGGTCTTGCGCGATTCCGCATCTTCCGCATTGACGCCCACGTTACCGATATGAGGATAGGTCAGTGTCACGATCTGGCGGCAGTAGGAGGGGTCCGTCAGAATCTCCTGATATCCGGTCATCGAGGTGTTGAACACCACCTCACCACTGGATTCACCATCGGCGCCAATCGCAACCCCCCTGAATACGCTGCCATCTTCAAGGGCTAGAATGGCTGGTCGCGTCAATTGAACCTCCCCGCGCGTGCGCTAGTAAAAGTAGATGCTTGTAATCGTTAAAACCGGTCTACGACCCTTTCGCCCACCGTCGTCCGCCCGTGCTTTATGCGTGCAAAAAAGCGAGGTGAAACCGGTGGCTTACCTCGCTCATTAAACATGCTCAAAAATTAGGCTGCTGACTATCCGCGGTGAAATATCGAAAGAGTGCGGACAAAACCGGACATATTTTAGCGGATAGCATCCTGACTGTCCACGCAACTCCGGCGCCGAGTCACGCCACACCGGCCTGATGCGATTTAGATGCTACTTTGGCCCTGTCCGCCGCGCTCGGCCCGCTTCGCGGCCGGCCGGCCGGCGCAAATTCGTCATCGATCCGTCACACTACGTTCATACACTGTGCCGAGCTGTAATCATAAGGCCCCGAACCGATGAAAATCTCCTCCCTCGCCCGCGGTACCTCGGCGGCACTGATATTGATCGTCCTGCTGATGTCTGCGGCGCTGACCTGGGCCCTGCGTCAGATCGATACCGCTTTTCAGCAAACCCTCAGTTACGCCGACTATCGCAAGGAGATCGAGCGCCAGGTCAAACAACCGGTCAACGCCTA
>QKGH01000454.1 GCA_003250495.1 Marinobacterium sp. | reverse complement strand
GCCAGTACTGTTCCCGGTGCCTTGAGGACCAGGCCGATGACCGGCCGGTAGGCGGCGATCAGCACCCGGTCCACCGGGTTGCGCGACTCGGGAACGATGTGGCCACGAATGAAGTAGCCCATCAGTACCGGCACCAGTGTGATCGACAGGCCGGCGGCGGCCGCCATGGCGAAGGTCTTGGTATAGGCCAGCGGTGCGAACAGCTTGCCTTCCTGCGCCTGCAGCGTGAATACCGGCAGGAAGCTCAGGGTGATGATCAGCAGCGAGAAGAACAGCGGCGGCCCGACCTCGCGCGCGGCGGCGCGCATGATCTCCCAGCGGTCTGCGGTCTCGTCTGCAGTCTTTTCCAGGTGCTTGTGCACGTTCTCGATCATGACGATGGCGGCGTCCACCATGGCGCCGATGGCGATCGCAATGCCGCCCAGCGACATGATGTTGGCGTTGATGCCCATGCGCTCCATCACGATGAACGCGCCAAGGATGCCCAGCGGCAGCGACAGCACCACCACCAGTGCCGAGCGCAGGTGGAACAGGAACAGCGCGCACACCAGCGCAACCACGATGAATTCCTCCACCAGCTTGCGCTTGAGCGTGGCCGCGGCACGCTGGATCAGCGCCGAGCGGTCGTAGGTCTCGACGATTTCCACGCCGGGCGGCAGTCCCTGAGCCAGTTCGGCGAGCTTGGACTTGACGAGGTCGATGGTGCGCAGTGCATTCTCGCCGGAGCGCATCACGATCACACCTCCGACCACTTCGCCCTCACCGTCCAGTTCGGCGATGCCGCGCCGCATCTGCGGCCCGAGGCGCACCTGTGCGACATCGCGCAGCAGGATCGGTATGCCGCGATCATTCACCCCCAGCGGGATGTTCCTGAGGCCATCGAGCGAGTCGATGTAGCCGGTCGCGCGCACCATGTACTCGGCCTCGGCCAGCTCGATTACCGAGCCACCGGTCTCCTGGTTGCCGCGCTGGATGGCGTTGCGGATCTTCGCCAGCGGCAGGTCGTAGGCGCGCAGCTTGTTCGGGTCCAGCACCACCTGGTACTGCTTTACCATGCCGCCGATGGTCGCGACCTCGGAGACGCCATGCACGGTCTGCAGTTCGTACTTCAGAAACCAGTCCTGCAGGCTGCGCAGCTGCGCCAGGTCATGCGTGCCGCTGCGGTCGACCAGCGCGTACTCGTAGACCCAGCCGACACCGGTCGCATCCGGGCCGAGCTCCGGGCGCGCCTCGGCCGGCAGCTTGCTGGCCGCCTGGCTGAGGTATTCCAGCACCCGCGAGCGCGCCCAGTAGGCGTCGGTGCCGTCCTCGAAGATGACGTACACATAGGAGTCGCCGAAGAAGGAATAGCCGCGCACGTTGACGGCGCGCGGCACCGACAGCATGGCGGTGGTCAGCGGGTAGGTGACCTGGTCCTCCACCACCTGCGGCGCCTGCCCGGGGTAGCTGGTCTTGATGATGACCTGCACATCCGACAGGTCCGGGATCGCATCCAGCGGTGTGTGTTTCACGGCATACACTCCCCAGGCCGTGAGCAGCAGCGCCAGCAGGACCACCATGAGACGGTTGCGGATCGACCAGTCGATGATCCAGTTGATCATGGTGCCTCGTCCTTGCCGACCGGCTGCATGCGCTGCAGGCTGGCCTTGAGACTGGCCTCCGAGTCGATCAGGAACTGGCCCGAGGTCACTACCTTGTCACCGGGGGCGATGCCCTTGACGATCTGCACCCAGTCACCGCTCTCGATTCCGGCCGTGACCCTGCGGCTGGCGAAGCGGCCCTCGCCCAGGTCGATCACCACACGTTCCTCGCGCCCGGTGCGGATCAGCGCCTCCAGCGGTATCACGATCACGTCCTCGAGCGGACCGCCGTAGATTTTCACATTCGCGTACATGTTCGGTTTCAGGGTCTCGTCCGGGTTGGGGAAGCGCAGCCGCACTTTCAGGGTGCGGGTTTTGGGATCCAGGGCCGGGTAGATGTACTCGACGCGGCCTTCCAGCTGTGTACCCGGCTGGTAGGGCAGAACCACGTCGGCGTCCTGGCCGACCTTCACCCAGTCTGCCTGGCGCTCGAACACCTCCGCCAGCAGCCAAACCTGGGAGAGGTCGGCGAGGCTCATCACACGGTCTGCCGGTTTGACGAACATGCCGTCGCGCACAGGCAACGTGGAGACCACGCCGTCCTGCGGGGCGTACACTGCCACTGTCTGCTGCACGTGCCGGGATTTCTGCAGTGCCTGGATCTGGCCGGCTGAGACTCCCAGCGCCTGGAGGCGATCCCTGGATGCCTGCTGCATGCCGGGGTTGTCGAGCTTCAACGCCTGCAGGAATTCCTCCTGGGCGTTGACCAGTTCGGGCGAGTACAGATTGAACAGGCGCTGCCCCCGCGAGACGCGTTCTCCCTCGGACTGCACTGCGAGATTCTCGATCCAGCCCTCGGTGCGCAGGTGTATATGACTGACCAGTGACTCGTCGTAGTCGATGTAGCCAACGGTGTCGATGCCGCGCCACAGCCGCGAGCGCTCCGCGACCGCGGTGCGCACGCCGAGGTTCTGCACGACCTCGGGTGCAATGGAGATGCCGGCGTCGCTGCTGTCCTGCGCCTCCGCATAGACCGGGATCAGGTCCATGCCCATCGGCGACTTGCCGGGTTTATCGCGCCGGTAGTTGGGATCCATGGGGGCAACCCAGTAGAGGATTTTCGGCTCGTCGTCGGCGCCGGCTGCCTGCGGCAGCGGTGCCAGGCCGGCAAGCAGGGCGAGGCCAAGAGCGTATTTGATCAATGTGTTCACAGGTCTTCTCCGGCAAGGTACAGCAGGTTGGCCTGCGCGCGGCCGCGATCGATGCGAATGCGCAGTTCGTCCAGGCGTACGTCCAGATCCGTGATGCGTGCCCGCATCAGGGTGGTGAACTCGGTGACCCCGCTCTGGTAGGCGTGCAGCGAGGCGTCGGCGTTGGCGCTCGCCTCGCGCAGCAGTTTCGACTCGTAGAGGGCGGCACGCTCGCCGAGCCGCTGCCAGTCGGCGTAATCCGTTGCCAGCATGCGCTGCAACTCGCGCAGCTTGTCATCGCGCCGCAGTTCCGCGGCCTCCGTCTCGGCGATGCTGGCGGCTAGCCGGCGGTCCTGACGATTGCCGGTGAACAGCGGCAGGTCGACGTTGAGCATGGCGGCGACCATGTCGCTGCGGTTGCTGCCGTCCGGGTTCTCGCCAAAACGC
>QKGH01000425.1 GCA_003250495.1 Marinobacterium sp. | reverse complement strand
TCAACGCCCTGAACTGCCCGCTGGGCAGCGAGGCGTCGAGCACGATCTCCCCCATCCGTTCCCGGTGCAGGCCCACCACCCGGTTACCGGCCTGGGCGAACATCCGCTTGACCTGGTGATAGCGCCCCTCGTAGATCGTCAGTCGCGCCTCGCAGGGCCCCAGCAGTTCCAGCTGCGCCGGTGCCGTGGTCAGATCCTCGTAAGCCAGGTACACGCCGCGGGCGAACAGCGCGGCGGTATGCGGCTCGATCGGTGCCGCGGTCCAGACCCGGTACACCTTGGGGACCTTCTGCTTCGGCTCGGTCAGGCGCCGCGACCAGAGCCCGTCGTTGGTCAGGATCAGCAGCCCCGAGGTGGCGCGATCGAGCCGCCCGCCGATATGCAGCTCGGCACGCAACTCAGTGGGTAACAGCTCCATCACCGTCGGGTGGACGGGATCGCTGGTGGCGCTGAGGTAACCGACCGGCTTGTGCAGCATCAGGTAGTAACTGGGACGCCCCTGCAGCGCCTCCTCATCCAGCGTCACCTCGACAAAGCGGTCGATCTCCCGGCGCGGGTCGGTCTCCACCCGACCCGCCACGCACACGCGTCCGCCGGCGATCAGCTGCTTGGCGCGCTGATGCCCATAGGCGGTGTGTTTGCAGATAAACCGGTCGAGTCTCATGGCGCGCATTGTCGCAGAGTTTGCGCCGCCCGGCACCCGCTCTTGCCAAGCCGCGGAGGTCACAGGATACTGCCGCCTTTGCAACTTCGCGCGGCACCTGCGCCGCGCCGACAGGATAGGATATGAGCCAGATCAGCAGCGACAAGGTGGTACTGTTCCACTACACCCTGACCGACACCGACAACAACACCATCGAGACCAGCCGCGACGGCGAGCCGATGGCCTACCTACATGGCCACGGCAACATGATCCCGGCACTGGAAGAGGCACTCGAAGGCAAGCAAACAGGGGCTACCCTGAGCCTGACGCTGACGCCGGAGCAGTCCTACGGCGAACGCCAGGAGGGGTTGGAGCGGCGCCTGCCCACCAAGCACCTGCAGGGTCTGCCGAAGGGCGCCAAGGGCTGGCAACCGGGCATGATCGCCGCAGTGCAGACCGATGACGGGATGCGCCAGGTCACCGTCATCAAGCCGGGACGCCACATGGTGCTGGTCGATGGCAACCACCCGCTGGCCGGCAAGACGCTGACCTACGCGCTGGAGGTGATCGAGGTGCGTGACGCGACCGACGAGGAGGTCGCCCACGGTCACGCCCACGGCGCCGGCGGCCACCACCACTGAGCCCCGCCACGCCCCATCCGGCTGCCGCATCGCGCGGCGGCAGCCCTCCCTCCCAAACCCTCCCGCGCGCCCTTGAGCGCCCTTGCGCCTACCCCCGCCGGTCCCTCTTCAGCTATCATGCCCAGCACTAGACAGGAGTCCGGGCTAGCCCATCGGACGCAAGAGCAAGGAACAGGAGCGGTTAAGTGAAGACACTGTTAGAACGACTGGATGACCTCTGGCTCAGTATCGGCGATCGTTTCGCCGCCGGACGCCTGCTGCAGGCGATAGTGGCGGCCATCCTGCTGTGGCTGCTGATCGCGCTGGGCCTCGGTATCTACTGGAGCTCCGAACCGGAACGCTTCGACGTCATCGCCGTCACCCGTCAGCAGACCCTGGCCGACAACCCGCCCACCGGGGCCTATACCGTCGGCACCCTGATCCAGCTGACCGAAACCCTGCTGCACAAGCCCGGCGGCTACCTCAGCAACGATATCGCCCCTCCCGGGGTATGGCTCGACAACATCCCCTCCTGGGAGTTTGGCGTGCTGGTCCAGGTGCGCGACATGTCGCGCGCGCTGCGCAAGACCCTGAGTCGCTCCCAGTCGCAGTCCACCGAGGATCCGGACCTGACCAAGGCGGAACCGCTGCTGCATTTCGACAGCAACAAGTGGATCCTGCCGGCAACGGAGAGCGAGTACAGCAAGGCGCTGGTCTACCTCTACAACTACCAGAAACGGCTGATCGACCCGCAGCAGCCGGACGCCCAGTTCTACGCCCGTGCCGATAACCTGCGCGACTGGCTCGGCGATGTCTCCACCCGCCTGGGTAGTCTGTCGCAGCGCTTGAGCGCCAGCGTCGGCCAGCGCCGTATCAATACCGACCTGGCCGGCGACAGCGCCGCGCGCCAGTCCACCGATACCCTGTCCGAACAGGAGATCCGCACCCCCTGGCTACAGATCGACAACGTGTTCTACGAGGCGCGCGGTACCGCCTGGGCGCTGATCCACCTGCTGGAGGCGGTGGAGCAGGACTTCGGCGAGACGCTGGACAAGAAGAATGCCCGTGCCAGTCTGCGCCAGATCATCCGCGAGCTGGAGGCCACCCAGAACACCATCTGGAGTCCGATGATCCTGAACGGCACCGAGTTCGGCCTGTTGGCCAACCACTCGCTGGTGATGGCGTCCTACATCTCCCGCGCCAATGCCGCGCTGATCGACCTGCGCGATCTGCTGTCGCAGGGCTGAACCGCCCCCATCCGCGCGCAGGCCCGGCAGCGCTTTTTATGCTAGGCTTGCGCCCATGTTTACCCTCATCAGCAAGTTATTCCGGAGAGAGCCCATGGCACGCGCAAGCGCACGTCACATCCTCGTTGGCACCGAAGCCCAGTGCGAAGAGCTGAAACAGCAGATCCTGGACGGCGCCGACTTCGGCAAGATCGCCCAGCAGTACTCCCAGTGCCCGTCCGGTCGCCAGGGTGGCGAACTGGGCAGCTTCGGCCGCGGCCAGATGGTGCCGGAGTTCGACACCGTCGTCTTCAGCGCGCCGCTGAACGAGGTGCAGGGCCCGGTCAAAACCCAGTTCGGCTACCACCTGCTGGAAGTGACCAGCCGCGACGACTGAACCTATCGGAGCAATAAAAAACGCCGCGAATGCGGCGTTTTTTATACCTGTCGGCAACTGTCAGGCAGCAACCGAGGCGCTGACACCAGCCCGGTTCAGCGCCGAGATGATGCCGTTGAGCGAGGCACTGACCGTGTCGGCGTCGAACGCTACGCCACCGCCTGGGCATCGGAGCCGGCACTCAGCGCGTGTTCGCTGTAGTCGACCACGTTCAGCGCCAGCCCGGTCTCCCGGCGCCAGCCATCGGCGAACGCGGAGATCGCCCCCTCCCCCTCGCCGCGGATAGTGCGCAGCTGGGTTCCGATCTGCAATACCGCCTCCACCTGCTCGCGCCCGTCAGCACGTTCGATACGGTAGCTCTGCAACGCAATCGGCTCCTGCTCGACGACGAAGTGCTCGCACAGCAGACGGTAGATCTCGGCACTGCCGATCTCCGCCCCGCTGGCCTCCGAGGCCTGCTGCACGATCGGCGCCAGCTCGGTCTGCAACCAGCGCGGCAGCACGATGCCGTAGTCGCGCTCCAGCACGAACGCCATACCGCCCTTGCCGGACTGGCTGTTGACGCGGATCACCGCCTGGTAATCGCGGCCGATATCCTGCGGGTCGATCGGCAGGTAGGCGACCTGCCAGGGCTCGTCCGCCTGCTGCCGGTGCAGACACTTCTGGATCGCATCCTGGTGGCTGCCGGAAAATGCGGTATAAACCAGCTCGCCGACCCAGGGGTGACGCGGGTGCAGCGGCATCCGCGTGCACTCGGTGTAGACCGCCACCATCTCGTCC
>QKGH01000307.1 GCA_003250495.1 Marinobacterium sp. | reverse complement strand
AACGGCTATCTGAAACGCGGCAAGACGCTGGCGGAGCTGGCGCAGACGATCGGTGTCAACCCGGACCAACTGACTCATACCGTGCACGAGTACAACCAGGGCGCGGTGCAGGGCGAAGACCGCCAGTTCGGTCGCGGCAGCACGGCGTTCAACCGCTACCTGGCCGACCCGGAAAACAAACCCAACCCCTGTGTCGCACCGCTGCAGAAAGGCCCGTTCTATGCCGTGAAGGTGTATGTGGGTGATCTGGGCACTTTCGACGGTATCAAGACCGATGTCTATGGCCAGGTGCTCGATGCCGAAGGCGGCAGAATCGACGGCCTCTACGCGGTCGGTAACGACCGTCGCAGCATCATGGGGGGGAACTACCCCGGCGCCGGCATCACGCTGGGACCGATCATGACCTTCGGTTACATCACCGGCCGTCGTGTGGCCGGCATCGACGACCAGCTGGAGCTGGCTGAGCCGGACACTGCCGTGCAGGTAGAGGAGGTGAGTCATGCCCATTAAGCCGATCGTCGACCACCGTATCTACACTATCGCGCCGCGCAAGATGGGCGAGTTCATCGAGGTGTTCGAGCGCCTGGCGATGCCGATCCTGAAGGAGACACTGGGCACGCCGCTGGGCTTCTACACCACCTGGGTCGGCACCCAGAACCAGTTCGTGCATCTGTGGGGCTATGACTCGCTGGAGGATTACGAGCGGCGCAGTGCGGCGCGCGATTCACACCCGGAGTTTGGCAACTACCTGGCCGCGTCGGGGCACCTGATCGTCGCCCAGGAGACCAGTCTGATCCGCGCTATCGATTCGCTCAACCGCTGGGTGGAGGGCTGAAGCCGATGGCCTGCGTATTGATCACCGGTGCGGCGCAGGGGATTGGGCTGGCCACGGCCCAGGCGTTCGCTGCCGACGGATATCGTGTCGTCATCGCCGACCTGGACGCTGACCAGGCGCAGAGCGCCGCGGCGCAGTTGCCCGCCGCCGTCGAGGGCGCACACCGGGGCCTGGCGCTGGATGTCACCGACGCCGAAGCGGTCGGTGCCGTGGTCGCGCAGATCGAAGCGCAGATCGGACCGATCGAGGTGCTGGTCAACAACGCCGGTATCGCCGATCAGGCGGTCGCTACCGTGCAGCAGCAGATCGAGCCGTTCTCCCGCCTGCTGGCGGTACACCTGAACGGCTGCTTCCTGCTCAGCCAGGCCTGTGGCCGCTACATGCTGGAACGGGGCCGGGGCGCGATCGTCAACCTCAGTTCCATCGCCGGCCTGGCCGGCATCCCGGGACGCAACGCCTACGCGGCGGCCAAGGCCGGTATCGTCGGCATGACCCGCTCCCTGGCCTGCGAGTGGGCCCGGCAGGGGATAAGGGTCAACGCCGTGGCGCCGGGCTATGTGGAAACGGCGCTGGTGCGTTCGCTGGCCGAGCGCGGAGCGCTGGATGCGCAGGCGTTGCGTCGGCGCACACCACTGGGGCGGCTGGCGCAGCCGGATGAGATCGCCCAGGCGGTGCTGTTCCTGGCTTCGCCGCGGGCCAGTTTCATCACCGGCGCCACGCTGGCGGTGGATGGCGGCTGGCTGGCGCTGGGGGCACCGGAGGAGGTGCTGGCCGGCTGACCTGCTCCTTACAACTTAAAAACCTCGTAATAACAATAAGTAAGAGGAATCTCTATGCTTGGTATCAGTCTTGTCAACGGCCTGGTGTATGGCGCGTTGCTGGTCATCTGCGCCTCCGGTCTGGCCATGATCTACGGCCTGCGCCGGGTGGTGAACTTCGCCCACGGGGCGCTCTATATGCTGGGAGCCTATATCGGCTACACCCTCAGCACGCTGCTCAATTTCTGGTTTGCGCTGCTACTGGCACCGCTGGCGATGCTGCTGGTCGGCATGCTGCTCGACAAGCTGGTGTTCCGGCCGCTGCAGCAGCGCGACCCGCTGTCTGTGCTGCTGGTGACCTTCGGCCTGCTGCTGGTGATCGAGGATCTGGTACGGGCGCTGTGGGGCCGCGGCAGTCTGTCGATCGAGGTGCCGCAGCTGCTGGCCAGCAGTGTCGATCTGTTCGGCACCCCGACCCCGCTCTACCGTCTGGCGGTGGTGCTGCTCGGTGTGCTGTCGATGCTGGCGCTCTGGGCCTGGCTGCGCTTCGCCCGCACCGGTCTCTATGTGCGGGCCGCCAGTACCGATCCGCTGACCACGGCGATGATGGGGGTCAACACCGAGCGGGTTAATGCCCTGGTGGTCGGTATAGGTACCGCGCTGGCGGGGCTGGCCGGTGTCGCCGCCGCACCGATGCTGTCGCTGGCGCCGAGCATGGGCGGCGATGTGCTGGTGGATTCCTTCGTGGTGGTGGTGATCGGCGGTCTCGGCAGTCTCGGCGGTGCGCTGATCTCGGCCCTGCTGCTGGGGCAGGTACAGGCGTTCGGCACCATCTATCTGCCTGCGCTCTCTTCGGTACTGCCGTTCCTGATGATGATCGCGATTCTGATCTGGCGCCCCTCCGGGTTGGCCGGTAACCGCGTCTGAGGCCCAAGGAGAACCCCATGCATCTGTTTAAATATCTGCTCTGGCTGGCAGCGGGCCTGCTGCTGCCGCAACTGGTTGGCTCCGCCACGCTGCTGTCGCTGCTGACCCAGGCACTGATCTACGCGCTGTTCGCGCTCGGTGTCGGCATCCTGCTGCGCCAGTGCGGTCTGGTCAGCTTCGGCCACGCGACTTTCTTCGGCAGCGCCGGTTACGGCGTCGCGCTGCTGATGCAGCACCTGCAGTTCGGTGCCGGTACCGCGATCCTGGTGACGCTGCTGGCGATCACGCTCGTCGCCTTTCTGCTCGGTCTGGTGGTGTCGCGGGTACCGGGGATCGCCTTCGGCATGCTGACGCTGGCAATCGGCCAGACCGTCTTTCTATCGACGCAAAAGTCGCGCGAGCTGCTCGGCGGCACGGATGGGCTCAATATTGCCTGGCCTGACACGCTGTTCGGGCTGGATATGGGGCTGTTCTACGATCCGGCCGGCATGTTCCTGCTGTGCTGGGGGGCGCTGGTGGTCGTCATCTACCTGCTCGACCGGCTGTTCCGCGGGCGGTTCGGCAGCGTGACCTGCGCCGTGCGCGACAACGAGGAGCGTGCCCGCTTCATCGGCCTGCCGATCGTGCTGCCGAAAGCGACGGTATTCGCCTTGTCGGCGCTGATCTCAGCGCTGGCTGGTGTGTTGTCGGCGCTTTATACCGGCTTCATCTCTCC
>QKGH01000470.1 GCA_003250495.1 Marinobacterium sp. | reverse complement strand
GAGCCACTACCCTGTAAGACACTGCCTTGTATGAGTAGTGCAACCCGGTTGGCGCGCGGGAAATGCAACGGGAGACGTTACCCGATGCGCCAAGAGTATAGCGCCGGAGCGCCCCTCAAAATATCTCCGGGTAGGTATATTCCCGTCGCTGGCGCAGCCGGTACTGTAAAAACACCCTGCCGCCGCGAGCGGCACAGAATCTTCGCCTGTCGATCCACTCCACCCATCGCAGGCACTGACTGAATCCACCCGTTTTTGGAGAGACCGGATGAATGCGATTAACCCGACTGCCCCTGACAACGACGAGATCCAGGCTCTGGATGCCGAACACCATCTGCACCCGTTTACCGATACCCAGGCGCTGAACGCCAAGGGCACACGGATCATCGAGCGCGCCGAGGGGATCTACCTCTGGGACAGCGAAGGCAACAAGATCATCGATGGCATGGCCGGTCTGTGGTGCGTCAACGTCGGCTACGGCCGTAGCGAACTGGCGGAAGCGGCCAAGGCGCAGATGAACACCCTGCCCTACTACAACACCTTCTTCCAGACCACCACCAGCCCGGCCACCCGCCTGGCCAAAGAGCTGTCGACGCTGACCCCGGGCGACCTGAACCGTTTCTTCTTCGCCAACTCCGGCTCCGAAGCGATCGATACCGTGATCCGCATGGTGCGGCGCTACTGGGAGGTCGAGGGCAAACCCTGGCGCAAGGTGCTGATCTCGCGCCACAACGCCTATCACGGCAGCACCATCGCCGGTACCAGCCTCGGCGGCATGGCCGGCATGCACAAGCAGGGCGGCCCGCTGCTGCCCGGCATCGCCCATATCCGCCAGCCCTACTGGTATGGCGAGGGGGCCGACCAGAACCCGCAGGAGTTCGCCCTGGCCTGCGCCCAGGCACTGGAAGACAAGATCCTCGAAGTGGGACCGGACAACGTCGCCGCCTTCGTCGGTGAACCGATCCAGGGTGCCGGCGGCGCCATCGTGCCGCCGGAGGGTTACTGGGCCGAGATCCAGCGCATCTGCCGCAAGTACGACATCCTGCTGGTGGCCGATGAGGTGATCTGCGGTTTCGGCCGTACCGGCAACTGGTTCGGCAGTCAGACCCTGGGGATCACCCCGGACCTGATGTCGATGGCCAAGGGGCTCTCCTCCGGTTACCTGCCGATCTCCGCCGTCGCCGTCGGCGACCGTGTGGCCAACGCCCTGATCGAGAAGGGCGGCGAGTTCGTCCACGGCTTCACCTACTCCGGCCACCCGGTGTCTGCCGCGGTTGCACTGGAGAACCTGCGTATCCTGCGCGACGAAGGTATCGTCAAGCAGGTCGGCGAAGTGACCGGCCCCTACTTCCAGCAGCAGCTGCGCGAGCGCATCGGCAGCCACCCGCTGATAGGCCATGTCGAGGGGGTCGGCCTGATCGCCGGTATGGCGCTGGCCCAGGACAAGGCGAACCACACCCTGTTCGCATCGGACCTGGATGTGGGCACCATCTGCCGTAACCATTGCTTCGACAACGGCCTGATCATGCGCGCCTGCGGTAACCGTATGGTGCTGTCGCCGCCGCTGATCATCACCCAGGAGGAGATCGACCAGCTGATCGACAAGGCGCTGCACTGCCTCGACCTGACCGTCGCCTCACTGGCGGAGATGGGAATCAGCATCGGCGCCTGACACCGTCGACCCGACGCACCAAAGCGGCCTTTTGGGCGGTGAAATCGCATTGCGCGGGCTCACCGCCGCACCGCTCCCGGCGACAAATCCGTCTGCGAGCCGGTTTGCCGCTTGATGTGACGCCCAAGGCCCATACAATGAAGACTCCACATCAGTGACAGTATCCCGATGGCCGAGTCATATCAGACGATCAATATCCAGGACAGCTGGCAGAAGAATCTGGCCCTGCTGGTCGATCACCTGCGCCTGCGCAGCTTCCCCAAGGTACTGATCGATTTCCTCGCCAGCTACTGCCGCTTCGATACCTCGCTGATCGTCACCTACAAGAAGTCGTTCAAACCGATCGTCATCCACCCGATCGACCCGTCCGAACAGAGCAGCACCCTGACCTCCTACCTCAATAACGGCCACTACCTGCTCGACCCGCTGTTCAACGCCATCCAGGGCGAGGTGACCTCCGGCGTGATCCGGGTGATCGATTACGCCCCGGACTCGTTCGAGAGCAGCGACTTCTTCCTGAACTGCTATCAGTATTTCGGCATCGTCGACGAGATCGTGCTGGTGATCCCGCTCGATCCCTCCGTCACCTGCACCATCTCGCTAAGCCGCTTCAAGGGGCTGGGCAGCATCACCCGTACCGAGCTGAAGGCGCTGCAGGAGATCTATCCGGTGGTCAGCGCCCTGTTCCGCCAGTTCTGGCAGGCGCAGGCGGGCGAGTATGTGCAGTTCGAACAGTCGGACGACGCGATCAAGCATGCACTGAAGAGTTTCGGCAGCGGCGTGCTGACCCAGCGCGAGCGCGAGATCACCGACCTGATCCTGAAAGGCTACTCCTCGAAAGCGCCTCAACATCAGCGTCGGCACCGTCAAGGTGCACCGCAAGAACATCCACGCCAAGCTGGACACCTCGACCCAGTCGGAAATTTTCACCCTGTTCCTGAACCATCTGAAAACCCTGCCCGGCGAGCTGCAGAACAGTATCGGGTGACGTAGAAATCACCCCGAAAAGGGCGTTGTAACTGCCCCCCTTAAATAGATCCTGCAGTTGGTCTCCCTGACAAGGGTAAAGAAGCCCCCCTTTTTCCTTTTTTCTTGTTGTCAGTTCTTATCCATTTTTCATAAATCGCGTGCCATTAGAAACCGGTAGAACGAGGCGCTAAAAATCACGCACTTTGCCCGCGAGAATATCAAGAGCTACGCTTTTTTTATCCCTTTAACGGAGCGTTAACGATACAAACATTAAGAGGGGGCAAACCATGCCACAATCACGAGAGTTAAATGACCTGACCAAGGTAAGCATTCTCGATACGACGGCTGTTGAAACCGCCGCATTAAAAGAACTCGCGAACGAGTTGATCGAAGAAGTCAGGTTCGTATCAGGCAAGGCAAAGGCACATCTGAACGATCCGCACGCTTTTCCGACGATAGCAGACCGCAGTGCTCTTGAGTGCATTTTTGTCGATCTGGCGCTTGAGACGCGAGACCCCGCCCGTCTCAAGCGAATGAAGGCCGAGGGAGCGACCTTCGCGGGGCATCCTCTCGCTGGGATTGCCAGCCCCCGCCACGCACGATTCCAATCCATCAACCTGCGCAAGGCGACCCCAATCCACGAACAGCTCGCGGCAGGACACGAGCCCGTCATCATCGCGGCGCCAATGCAAACGCTCAGTGGTTCACCGCCCGTACCATCTGACGAGGCAATCTCCACCCTGACATGGCATCTGAACAGGGTTCGCTGTGAGGAAGAGACAGGATTAACCGCCGCGGGCTCCGATCAACTGTACATCGGCGGTACTACCATCGATCCGTTCGGGAATGTCACATCGGGCGGTGTCCATGATCTGGGTGGCGGGTGGGACAGCGGTAATGAGCTGCCGTTCAATACGAATCTCGCGATCAGTAACCTGTCGCACGGCGTCGGCTGGCCGCGCACCTACTATTACGTTGTCGCGATCTCTGTGCGGGGGTCCGACAAGCTCTACGAGTTTCTTGACAAGGTCGTCGAGTACGCGCGCGATTATGCAGCGAATTATCTTGCGACTGCCGCGGGCGGCATAGCGGGCGCATGGGTCGGTCTGAAGGCCGGGGCCATCGTGGGTTCTCTCGGCGGCCCCATCGGGGCTGCAGTAGGTGCTGCGATTGGCGCCCTCGTCGGCTATCTCGTGGGCGAGGTAATCGGTGCAGTCTGGAACGAGATTTCAGGTTACTTCAAGGGTGAAACGAAGCTATTTCCCCCGATAACCATCCAAGTGGATCTCCCTAGGCAAGGTGCTCTTTCTAGCGATAGCACCGACACCCTGCCCTTTCCGATGCTGACGTGGCGGGGTCACGGTGGAGAATACAGACTGCATTTTGATGCAAAATTGAACTGGATCCCTAGTTTCAACCCAGCTGCAATTGTACGACTACCGGACCGCTTGGAACTTGCCACCACCGACGGTCACTGGGGCATCAAGATGAAGACCTGGGGGAAAGCTACGGATTGGGCATGGTCTGAGTGGAAGGAGATTTACCCGACGGTGGTATCGCCTGATCAACCAATCTGCCTCGTCTCATCGGCTATCTGGTCCCTTGATGCAATAACGATATCGCGCAATGGGGGGGCGCGTAGCGGCCACCGTGACTGGAAGCTCAGCGGGGAAACTACTGAATGGCATTTTGAAAACCTGCCCAACCTCAATGCGGGCCTGATACCCGGCAGCGCCATTGGCGGGACCAGCCGGGGGCAGGGCATGGTAGATATCTTCGCGACTGCCAAAGACGGGCATGTCTACACCGCCGCGAGAGGGCCACAGACCAACAACGTCTGGAGCGGATGGTGGAAGGTCGGTGAAGGCGTGTTCCTTCCAGGCACACCGATTGCTGCGATTTCCCGCTCGGAAGGGCGGCTCGATCTCTTCGCGATAGGCCTCGACGGGCGCGTGTGGTCCGCCGCCTATGGTCCCGGGACCGACGGGAAATGGGACTGGGTCGGCTGGTTCCCAGTGCTGAATGAGGTTTTCGTTCCCGGAACCCGGATCGATGCGATCTCACGTAAAACAGATCAGATCGACCTTTTTGCCGTCAACCTCAGTGGCGAAGTCAGGACTGCAGCCTGGTCACCGAGTGCGAACAACGGCAAGTGGGGTGGATGGTGGCGTATCACCGAGAACAATGGCACCTTTGCCCTTGGCACTCCGATCTCCTCCACTAGCCGAGGAGCGGACCATCTCGATATCTTTGCCATCGGTCTCGATGGCCGCGTCTGGACGGCAGCCTGGGGTTCACAGACCGATTACACATGGAAGGGCTGGTGGCCAATCGGCTCCGCCAGGTTCGCTCAGGGATCGGTGATCGCAGCGACGACACGCAGCCAAAACCACATCGACCTCTTCATGCGCGGGTTCGACGGTAACATTTGGTCCCACGCTTGGGATGGAGATTGGAAGAGCTTCGTGTTATGAGCGGGGTACCCAGCCGCTCCTGTGCCCTGCCCCACACAAGCGGGAATTATAATGACAGTTTATAGATACACTTGTTTACGAGATAACTAGGGGCAGGTTAAAACCAATTAGCTAACAAAAATCCAGCCGACCTCAAAACTGTCACGTTTTGGGGTCGGTTAATTTTAAGCGTTACTATCTGAATAATAATCTGCAACTAATAGCCGACATTTTTAATGAATATTAAAAAGCAGCATTATGAATCCACCTTTATAGGCAGATTTTATTGTTCTTGATTAAAAAAGCCCGCGGTCCATAAAACCCCGGGCTTTTTGTTTACCTAACCTCTTTATCAAAGGCTGATCCACACCGACTTCAGCTCGGTGTATTTCTCCAGCGCATGGGGCGACTTGTCGCGACCGTTACCGGAGGCTTTGACGCCGCCGAACGGCATGGTGGTGTCGCCATCGCCCCAGCCATTGACCCACACCATGCCGCTCTCCAATGCGCGGCTGACGCGGTGGGCGCGAGACAGCGAGACAGGTTGTCGGTCCACAGCGACGCGCCGAGGCCGTAGCGGCTGTCGTTGGCCAGCGCGATTGCCTCCTCTTCGGTGTCGAACCCCGCCACCGACAGCACCGGTCCGAAGATCTCTTCGCGCACGCAGGTCATGTCGTTGCGGGTGCCGGTAATGATGGTCGGCCGCGGGTAGTAGCCCTGCCCCGCCGTATACTCGGCCAGGCCGCCGAAAGCGATCTCGCCGCCCTCGTCGATGCCGCTCTGGATATAGCGGTTGACGGTGTCCAGCTGCGCCTTGTCCACCATCGGCCCCATCATCACGTTGGGATCGAGCGGGTTGCCGGGCTGGTACTCGGCCGCCACCTTCATCAGCGCCTGCAGGAACGGCTCGCGGATGCTGTTCTGCACGTAGAGACGGGAGCCGGCGATACACACCTCGCCCTGGTTGGTGAAGATGGCGCGGGCGGCGATCAGCGCCGCCTTGTCCAGGTCCGCGCAGTCGTCGAACACCAGCACCGGCGACTTGCCGCCGGCCTCGATCCACACCCGTTTCAGGTTGGACTGGCCGGAGTACTCCAGCAGCATGCCGGCGACGCGGGTGGAACCGGTGAAGGCCAGCACGTCCACGTCCATATGCAGCGCCAGCGCCTTGCCGGCGGTGTGGCCAAAGCCCGGCAGCACGTTCAGCACGCCATCGGGCAGTCCCGCCTGCTGCGCCAGCTCGGCAAAGCGCAGCGCGCTGAGCGAGGCCTTTTCGGAGGGTTTCAGGATCACGCTGTTACCGGCTGCCAGCGCCGGTGCCAGCTTCCACATCGCCATCATCAGCGGGTAGTTCCACGGCGTGATCGCCGCCACCACGCCGATCGGGTTACGGGTGATCAGGCCCAGCGTCTTGGCGCCGGTCGGCGCGATCTCGCCATACACCTTGTCGATCGACTCGGCGCTCCAGCGCAGGCAGTCGACCGCTTCCGGTACGTCGATATTGACCATCTCGCCGATGGTCTTGCCCATATCCAGGCTGTCGAGCAGCGCGAACTCGTCGCTATGCAGCTCCAACAGATCGGCCAGACGCAGCAGCGTGCGCTTGCGCTTGGCCGGCGAGGCGTTGGACCAGCTGCCGGCCTTGAACACTTTGCGCGCCGCGTGCACCGCCAGATCCACATCGGCACTGTCGCAACTGGCGACCTGTGCCAGCTCCTGTTCCGTTGCCGGGTTGATCGCCGGGAAGGTCTCGCCGCTGACGGCGGGATGGAAGGCCCCGTCGATCCACGCCTCGCTCCTGAAACGGATCTCCTCGCTCAGCGCCTGCCATTGTGCAGCTGTTCGCATCGGTCACTCCTGAATTCGTATCTGTTCTGTGTTGGGTCGGTACACCCGAGGTGCACCCTGGATAGCGTTCAATGTTAGCGAGACTAGTCCGCCCGCCGCTCCCTGCCAATATCCCCTGATAGGTAGGGATCGGTACTGGCCAGCTGGGTACGGGTGTAGAGCACATGCTCGCGGGCCTGGCGCCGCGCCGCCTCGGCATCGCGATGTTGCAGCGCCTGGTGGATCGCCTGATGCTGGCCGCGGATACCGTCCGGGTAACGCCCGAAGCGTTTCAGCGTGCGCGACAGCACGCCGTAGATGGCGTTGAAGTAGCGCTCGTAAAACAACTGGCTGAACGAGATCAGCAGCAGGTTGTGGCTCGACTCGGCGATCAGCATATGAAAGCGCAGGTCGGCCTTGGCCTTGGCCAGGGTGGTCTCCCCCTGCCCGCGGGCGCAGACCCGCGCGTACTCCTCGGCCAGCAGCGCCAGTTCGGCATCGCTGGCACGCTGCGCCGCACACCAGGCCGCTTCCCCCTCCAGCAGCGCGCGCACCTCCATCACCTGCAGCTGGAACGCCAGGTCATCCCCCAGTCCCTCCGGCGGCAGCTGCAGATGGGGCGCCACCAGGTTGCAGCAGCGGCTCGCCCGCCCCTGGGCGCTGTCGATGAAACCGCGCGCGCCGAGGCGTGCCAGCGCCGTGCGCACCATCTCCCGCGACATCCCCTGCTCCGCCGCGAGCTGACGCTCCGACGGCAGCTTGGCACCGGGCAGCAGCTCGCCGCCGGCCAGCCTGTCGGTCAGCAGGTTATAAAGCTGTTCGCTGCGTCCGTCGGATCTCATCGGCTCGCTATGCTCTCGTTATCACTGTGCGCTTGGACCGTCTCTTCGCTTTACCGTTTAGCGCCTTGTCGACTTTTTTGGTCAGACCAGTTACCAGCATAGCATTTCCTTAGTTCCGGACCTTGCCTATCTTTCATTGCACAATAATTAGGAGATGCCGTCCCCATGCCTGAAGATCGGTCCCGCCCTGTCGTTGGCCTGTTCGTTACCTGTCTGGCCGATATGTTCCGTCCCGAAGTCGCCTTTGCCAGCGTCAAGCTGCTGGAGCTGGCCGGCTTCAGTGTCGAGGTTCCACGCAGCCAGACCTGCTGCGGCCAGCCCGCGTTCAACTCCGGCGACCGCGCCGACAGCGCCGCGATCGCCCGCCAGACCATCGCCGCGTTCGACGGCTATGCGGCGGTGGTCGGTCCCTCCGGCTCCTGCATCGGTATGCTGCACCACTACCCGGAGCTGTTCAGCGAGGAGGACCCCTGGTACGCCCGGGCGCAGGAGCTGAAGTCCCGCGCCTTCGAGATCACCGACTTCCTGAGCCGCCACCTGGAGCTGGATAAGCTGCAGAGCCGTTTCCAGGGCAAGGTGACCTACCACGACTCCTGCTCCGGCCTGCGCGAGCTGGGGATCAAGCAGCAGCCACGTGAGCTGCTGGCCCAACTGCCCGGCGTCGAGCTGTGCGAGATGGAGGAGGCGGAAACCTGCTGCGGCTTCGGTGGTACTTTCTGTGTCAAATACCCCGATATCTCCAACCGCATGGTCGGCAACAAGGTCGGCAACATCCGCAACAGCGGCGCGCAAACGCTGCTCGGCGGCGACCTCGGCTGCCTGCTGAACATGGCCGGAAAACTGAAGCGCGAGGGGGTGACCATCGAGGCGCGTCACGTGGTCGAAGTGCTGGCCGATATGGCCGATATCCCGGCCATCGCCGAAGCGGCCCGGAACTGAGGGGGAGAGCAGCATGGACGTCAGAAGCCAGGAATTCAAACAAAACGCCCGCATCGCGCTCACAGACGGCCAACCTGCAGCAGGCCCTCGGTAACCTGAAGGCGGGCTTTCCCGCCAAGCGCGCCGCGGCCGTGGCCCGGCTGCCGGAGTTCGATGCCTTGCGCGATCAGGCCCGCGACCTGAAGAACCATATCCTCGAACACCTGGACCTGTACCTGGAGGTGTTCGAGCGCAACGTCACCGCCAACGGCGGCACGGTGCACTGGTGCCGCACGGCCGAGGATGCCCGTCGCACCATCCTCGAGATCTGCCAGCAGAAGGAGGCCAAGACGGTCACCAAGGGCAAGTCGATGGTCAGCGAGGAGATCGCGCTGAACGATTATCTCGAAGCCAACGGCGTACGCCCGGTGGAGACCGACCTCGGCGAATATATCCTGCAGTTGCGCCACGACCACCCGAGCCATATCGTCGCCCCGGCGATCCACCTGACGCTGGAGGATGTGTCCGAGGCGTTCCACCAGGCCCACCAGCGCCCGAAGACCTCCGATCCGGCGGCGCTGATGCGCGAGGCCCGGGAGATGCTGCGCAAACAATTCGTCGCGGCCGACGTCGGGATCACCGGCGCCAACTTCCTGATCGCCGAAACCGGCTCGACCATCATCTGCACCAACGAGGGTAACGGCGACCTGACCCAGACCCTGCCGAAGACCCACATCGTGGTGTCGTCGATCGAGAAGGTGGTGCCGACGCTGGAGGATATGACGCTGTTCCTGCGCCTGCTGGCGCGCTCCGCCACCGGCCAGGAGTTCACCGTCTACAACACGCTATCCAGCGGCCCGCGCCGCCCCGGCGATCAGGACGGGCCGGAGGATTACCACGTGGTGCTGGTCGACAACGGCCGCAGCGATATGATCGCCTCGGAGATGCGCGAGATGCTGCGCTGCATCCGCTGTTCGGCGTGCATGAACCACTGCCCGGTCTACGGTGCCGTCGGCGGTCACAGCTACGGCTGGGTCTACCCCGGCCCGATGGGCTCGGTGCTGACACCGCAGATGGTCGGCCTCGATAAGGCCGGCCTGCTGCCCAACGCCTCCACCTTCTGCGGCAAGTGCGAGGAGGTGTGTCCTGTGCGGATTCCGTTGCCGAAGCTGATGCGCCACTGGCGCGAACGCGAGTTCGAGCAACACCTGAGTCCCGCCAGCGTGCGCGGCGGCCTCGGCGTCTGGGCCTTCTTCGCCAAACGTCCGGCACTCTATCGCCTGCTGACCGCCAGCGGCAGCCGGGTATTAAGACTGCTCGGCGGCAAGCGCGGACGGCTGGCCAAGCTGCCGCTGGCCGGCGGCTGGACCGATCACCGCGACCTGCCAACACCGAGCGGCACAACCTTCATGCAACAGTGGCAAGCCCAGCAGAAACGGGAGCATCGCTCATGAGCCGCGCCGAGATTTTCAATCGTATCCGCACCGGCCTGAAGGTCGGCGCCGACGACAGCGCCCGTCGTGCCGCCGTGGAGGCGCGCCTGAACGCCCGTGCCCGCAACCTGATTCCACAGCGCGCGCAACTGCCCGCGGAGGAGCTGGTCCAGCTGTTCCTGAACATGGCACGGGAGGCCGCCGCCGAGGTGATCGAGATCGAGCGCCGCGAGCAGCTCGCCGCCGCCGTGGAGCACTACCTGCAGGCGCAGGGGGTCGGCCAGCTGGTCAGCAGCGACGAGGAGCTTATCGTCGCGCTGCAGTGGAGCCACGACAACGGCATCGTGCATGAGCGGCGCCCGGCCCGGGCCGGCGACGAGGCCAGCCTGACCGGCAGTTTCGCCGGTATCGCCGAGACCGGCACGCTGCTGCTCTACTCCGGCGCCGAACGCCCGACCACGCTGAACTTCCTGCCCGACACCCATATCGTCGCGCTACGCGCCAGCACCATCGTCGGTCCCTACGAGGACGCCTGGCAGCAACTGCGCCAAGCCACCGGCGGGCAGATGCCGCGCACCGTCAACCTGATCACCGGCCCGTCGCGCAGCGCCGATATCGAACAGCGCCTGCAGATGGGCGCCCACGGCCCGCGTAACCTGGTGATCGTACTGATGCACGACGAGTGACCGGCGATCTCGCCACCATGCGACCTCTGTAACAGGAGGTCGCGGCAACGACCCACTGCAGTGAACTCACGCCACTGAGCTCACTCCACTGAACTCACTCCAGTGAGCTTTGCGCGCGCTGGCACTCCATCACGCCGGCGCGCCCCTCCTGCTCCGACATCTCGTGCAGCTGCGATCGGGCGGCCCACATCCCCATCTTCACCTCCTGCCAGACGTAGTAGTTGCGTCCGGGCTGGGTATCCAGCGT
>QKGH01000008.1 GCA_003250495.1 Marinobacterium sp. | reverse complement strand
CGTTAACGAACGGCTCCGGGATGAATACGGCTGGATTATCCAGCGGCGCCAGCAGACAGAAGTTGACCATGGCGCCGAAACCGATGCCGCCCCAGCCCGGCGTCAGCAGCATCCAGCCGCCGATAACGAACACCGGTGCGATCGTCAGCAGCATCAGCGGCAGGCCGTCGATCCGCGGCAGCAACAGGTAGCTGATGAAGAAACCCGCCAGCAGTCCGAGAATGGAACCCTTGGTCATCTCCAGCGCCATCCGGCTCGGATTGGGGGCGCTGGCGGTCAGGACCGCGGCGATGATTGCGCCCTGTACCGCCATCGTGCTGCTCGACCAGCCAGTCGCTATCCACAGTGCGGCGATCACCAGGATCACCAGTGCTGTGCGCAGGCCGGTGGTCAGCGTGTGCAGCGTGCTGATATGGCTATGGAAGGTAAAGCGCTGTCGTTCCAATGAGTGTTCAGATGAGCGTTCCGATGCGTGCACTGATGCGGGTGATGGCATGTCCTCGGCCAGCCGGGCGTACAGCTGTAGATGGGCGCACAGCGCATCGGTAAAGCGGAACAGCAGTTCGGCCAGGGTATCCAGACGCTCGGCGCTCTCCGGCGGCAGTGGGTGGAGCGCGGTGCGGCTGTCCCGGATCGCCTGTTTGATACCGAACGTCAGCAGGTCGAGTCGGCGCCCCCAGTGCTGGATCTGCGTTGGCAGCAACGGTTGCCGGGCCAGTTCGTCGAGCAGCTGCAGCAGATCGGGCGTCCAGCGCTCGAACTCGGCGAGTAGGGCGTGGTGCTCGCCGGTACTGCGCAGTCGATCGATGAAATGGGTCAGTGCCTGCAACTGGGTGCCGAGCGTCATGAACTGGCTGTTCAGCTGCAGTAGCAGTGGGTTATGGCGGCGCAGTTGCGGGTTTTCGATGACGGCGGCCTGGCGTACCGCCTGGGCCGCGATCGCCTGGGCCGCCAGTGCCAGGCCGCGGCGGTTGTAAGCGTCGCGACTCAACTCGCCACGCAGGCGCGCGCCGGCCAACTGCGCCAGGGTGCCGATGCGGCCTGCGAGCATCCCCTGCATGGCCTGTCCGGTCGTGGAGGGGAAGATCAGCGCGCTGACCACGCCGCCACAGACGATGCCGACGATCACCGCCAGCATGCGCCCGAGTGCGGAGGTGGTGGCGATGTCGGGATCGATGGCGGCCGGCAGTCCGATCAGGCCGATGGTGTAGCCCGCCAGCAGGAAGGCGTAGGCGCGCATATCGCGATAACGGATCGCCCCGGCCACGCACAGGCCGGCCCAGAGCGCGCTGCTGAGCAGGAACAGCTCGGGCTGTTGATGGAACAGGTCGACCAGTATCAGGGTTGCGGCCAGCCCGGCGACGGTGCCGAAGATGCGGTAGATGCTCTTGGTCAGCACCTGGCCGGTCTGCGGTTGCATGACGATGACCACGGTCAGCGCCGCGGAGCGGGTGTGCGGCATCTGCAGCAGCATCGCCACGGTGTAGGCCAGCCACATGGCGAGCAGCAGCTTGAACACGAAGATCCACTGGCGTCCCTGCTGTTGTGCCCAGAGGCGCCCCTCGGCGCGCAGCTGGCCGACGCTGGGGAGAGTAATGGCGGTCATGGCGTCTGCAACGACAGGGTCTGGGGTTGCAGGTCGTCGGCCTGGGGCAGGCGCTCGAAGTGCACGCCGCCGCCGAGGGCCAGGTTCAGGTCGGCGTAACTCTGCAACCGCTGGGCGATAACCTGCTCCCGTGCTGCCTGCTGGTCGAACAACCGGGTCTGCGCATCGAGCACATGCAGGTAATCGGTCAGCCCGCGGCTGAACGCATCCTGAGCGATGCGGTAGACCTGCTCGGCCTCGGTGACGGCCTGTTGCGCCAGCGTCAGCTGGTCCGTGGCCGAACGGCTGCGCACCAGCTGCGCATCGATCTGGCGCAGGGCTTCCAACAGAGTGGCGTTGTACTGGGCGACGGCGCCATCGTACTCGGCGGTAGCGATTCCCAGCCGGGCCCGCCGGGCGCCGCCATCGAGAATCGGTAACGACAGCGCCAGGCCGGCGCTGCTGGCGCGGTTGGAGGCCAGTGCCCAGTTGCCCAACGAGCCGGCGGTCATCAGTTGGCCGAGATCGGCCAGCAGGTTCAGGTTGGGGTAGAAGTCGGCGCGGGCGAAGTCGATACCGCCGGCCAGCGCGGCCAGGTTCCAGCGTGCGGCGACCAGGTCCGGTCGTTGGCCGACCAGTGCCAGCGGCAGCTGGGACGGTAATTCCAGGGTAGCGGCCTGGACGAGGCTGAGTGCCGGTCGCTGCAAGGTGGCCGCCGCGATCGGTGCCTGCCCGGACAGCGTGGCTAAACGTCCCTGGTCGAGCGCGATCGCTTCGTCGAGGGCGCGCAACTGGCGCTGGGTTACCGGCAGCAGCGAACGCGCCTGGCTCAGTTCGTAACGGGTGCCGAGGCCGAGCCTGACCCGCTTCTCGTTAAGCTGCGCGATCTGGCGCTGTTGCTCGAGACGGGCATTGGCGATATCGCGCTGGGCATGGTTCAGGGCCAGATCGATATAGACATGCAGGATCGCCGTGGTCAGGTCGAGCTCGGCCAGCCGCCGTTGCGCCTGCTCCCGCTGTAGCGCCGACAGGGCCTGGCGCTGCGCGGCGGCGTTACGGCCGAACAGGTCGGGGTCGTAGCTGAGGCGCAGCCAAGCCTGGTTGTTCCAGCTGTTGCTGCCGGCCAGCGTGCCGGAGCCGTAGTGCGGATCGGTGGGCCAGTTGTAGCTGCTGAGGCTGGCGGTGGCTGCGAGCTGCACCTGGTCGGTCGCCTGGGCCAGACCGCTGCTGTACAACGCCTGGCGCACCCGCGCATCGGCGACCTCCAGCGTCGGACTGTGCTGCAGCGCCAGTGTCAGCCACTGCTCCAGCTGCGGGTCGGCGAACGCCTGCCACCAGCGCTGTTCGGGCCACTGGACCGGTTCCGACGCGGCGGTACGGCTGTGGTCCGGCAGCTGCAACTGGTCGGCGTCGAGTGGTTGGCTCTGCGGCACTATCCCGCTGGGATCGGCACAGCCGCCCAGCAACAGCGCGGTTAGCAGCGGCGCGACCGACCAACGCCGAACGGTGCGATCAATGCCCGTCGGCTGGGCATGCCGGACTTGCGCGCCGGCCTGGGGAGCTTTTAAGGTCATTGAGTATCCGTCGGGGCGTTGGTCTTGGCGTCAGCGCCGGGGAGCGTGTCGGGGAGGAAGATGGCGATCGCCTCGTCGACCAGACGTTGGGGCAGGT
>QKGH01000280.1 GCA_003250495.1 Marinobacterium sp. | reverse complement strand
CCGGTTTCGCCCTGCAGCAGTACCGTGACCCGGCTGCTGGAGGCGCGGCGGATCAGCTGGCAGACGTTGCGGAAGGCGGCGGAGCGGCCCACCGAGTTCAGCAGCAGGTCCTCCTTCAGGTCGGAGCTGGCGAAGTTCTCGCGCAGCTCGCTGAGCTGGGTGCGCAGTGCGAACAGCTCGTCGGCGATGGGATCCGGCAGCAGGTAGCGCTCCAGCGTGGCACGATCCTCCCACTCCTCCATCGGCCGTCCGACGATGCGGCAGTGGCTGGCGCCGGTGCCGGCGCACTCGATCTCCTTGAAGATGACGGTGCGGCCCATGTAGTAGGTGGTATAGCCGCTGGCGTAGCCGAGCAGGGTCCAGCAGATCGGATGGTCGGCCAGACCGAACTCCTGCCGGTGCACTTCGGCCTCGTAGGAGTCGAACCAGTCGAACACGCCGTAGAACACGCCGTTGTCGGGATCGAGCTCCAGCTCCACCGGCTCGACGCGGACCATCCCCTTGATGCCGTGCAGCTGCGGGCCGACGAAAAACGCCTCCTTCGGCGATGCGTCGGGACGGATCTTGGCGACCAGCTCGGCATCCCGCCAGCCGGAGTGATAGCCGAAGCGCATCAGGAATCCGCGGGCGCGCTCGACACCGACGGTCTCCACCAGCTCCTTGCGCAGCAACCCCATGACGCTGGAGTGGATCAACAGCATGCGCTGCTCGTTGTACCAGATCTTGCCGTTTTCGCTGTCAAAACGGATCTGAGACAGCAGGTCTTCCTGCTGTGGGAAGTGAAGTTCTTTCTGACTAGCCATTGTTGTTGTTATACCGGCCCGTGCCCCGGCGGGGCGTTGATGGGTAACTCTGTATTTATTGTTGAACGATTTCTGCCCGAATGTGAAGAGGGTAGACGATGCAGGGGATGAAAGTTTGATGGCGGCGCCCAATCTCCCTCCAGGTTATCAAATGATCAATCTTTCGGTTGCCGATTTAACGATTTGCTCAGATGCCGTCACGCTCGACGGAGCGCGGTTCGGATTATCCGAAAGTCACAGGTGTGATTTTTTAATCCTTTAAAAACAAAAATTTATTTTTATGTTTTTGGCGTTTAGGCGGTTTTCGGCAGTGCTGGCACAGCCGTTGCTCTATCCGTTACGACCCCATCGTCACAACGAGAACAATAACGATGAGCAGATCTACCCCCCTAGATTCAGGCCGGACCGCCGCCGCGCGGAACGACTTTCAGACCCTCACGAAGTATGTGCGGGTGCGTAGCGCACCCCAGGCACGCTTCGTCGAATTCGACTTTGCCATCGGTGACCCCAGTCTGTTCGTCGAGCTGGTGCTGCCGCAGGACGCCTTTGCACGCTTCTGCGCGGATAACCAGGTCGTGGCGATGAGCCAGGAGCAGATCCGGGCCGTCGATGCCGAGCTGGAAAAGTGGCGCTACGGCGAAGAGACGCTGATGGCCCACAACCATGACCGCAACGCCCATTGAGGCAGCGGTCCATCTCCGACCTCACGACCCCTATAACAACAAGCGCATGGGAAAAGTGTAATGAGCATAGAGATCAAAACCTCGACGCTGGAGCCGGTCCGCAACACCTTCGCGAACCTGGAGCGCCGCTTCGGCGACAAGCCGGCCACCCGTTACCAGGAGGCGACCTACGACCTGCAGGCGGAAACCAACTTCCACTATCGCCCGCTGTGGGACCCGCAGCACGAGCTCAACGACAAGCGCCGCACGGCGATCGTCATGGCGGACTGGTACGCCTTCCGCGACCCGCGTCAGTTCTACTACGGCGCCTACGTGCAGCAACGCGCGAAGATGCAGGAGACCGCCGAAGCCAACTACGCCTTCTTCGAGAAACGCGATCTGGCGCGTTACCTCGACGCCGAACTGCGTGCCAAGGTGATCCGCTTCCTGGTGCCGCTGCGCCACTTCGAACACACCGCCAACCTGAACAACCTGTACGGCACCGCCTACGGCTACGGCACCGCGGTGACCCAGGCGCTGCTCTACGACGGCATGGACCGGCTCGGTATCGCCCAGTACCTGTCGCGCATCGGACTGATCCTCGACGGTAACAGCGGCGAAGCGCTGGCCGAGGCCAAGGCTTACTGGATGGACGACGAGATCTGGCAGGGGCTGCGCGCGCTGTGCGAAGAGACGCTGGTCACCGAGGACTGGTTCGAGCTGTTCATCGTTCGAGCTGTTCATCGCCCAGGACCTGGTGCTGGACACCCTGGTGGGCAACCTCTACTACGACCAGTTCGATGCCTACCTGGCCGATAACGGCGGCCAGGATATCGCCATGCTGACCGAGTTCATGCAGGAGTGGCGCAAGGATAACGGGCGTTGGGTTGACGCCGTGGTCAAAAGCGCCGCCGAGGAGTCGCAATACAACCGCGACCTGATCGCTGGCTGGATCGAGACATGGCGCGGTAAGGCGGCGGAAGCGCTGGCACCGCTGGCTGACGCGATGCTGGGGGATGGCGCCCTGGCAACCGCCCTCGCGGCACTCGAGCAGCGTGCCGCCAAAGCCGGAATCAAATAAGGAGCCCCCCATGTCAAAGGTATATCTCGCGCTACAGGACAACGATATCTCCCGCTACATCGTCGAGGCGATCGAGGAGGACAACCCGGGCGTCACCATCATCCACAACCCGGCGATGATCCGCATCGAGAACGAGGGCACCCTGGTGGTGAACCGCGAGACGGTGGAGGAGAAGCTGGGGCGCGACTGGGATGTGCAGGAGCTGCACCTGAACCTGATCACCCTGGGCGGCAACGTCGACGAAGACGACGAACGCCTGAGCCTGAGCTGGAACGCATAATAAGAAGGTAATCGAAATGGCTGCCAACAAGCTGAATCTGAAAGACAAATACCGCCTGCTGACGCGTGACCTGGACTGGGAGTTCTCCTACCAGGAGCGCAAGAAGGCGTTCCCGTTCGAAGAGTTCGAGGGGATCAAGATCACCGACTGGTCGAAGTGGGAGGATCCGTTCCGCCTGACCATGGATGCCTACTGGAAGTACCAGGCCGAAAAAGAGAAGAAGCTGTACGCGATCTTCGACGCCTTCGCCCAGAACAACTCCCAGCTCAACGTCACCGATCCGCGTTACATCAACGCCATCAAGCTGTTCCTGACCGCGGTGTCGCCGCTGGAGTACCAGGCGTTCCAGGGCTTCGCCCACACCGGTCGCCAGTTCGGCGGCGTCGGTGCCCGCGTCGCCTGCCAGATGCAGTCGATCGACGAGCTGCGCCACGTGCAGACCCAGATCCACGCCATGAGCCACTACAACAAGTTCTTCGACGGCTTCCAGGACTGGTCGCACATGCACGATCGGGTCTGGTACCTGTCGGTGCCGAAGTCGTTCTTCGATGATGCCCGCAGCGCCGGCCCGTTCGAGTACCTGGTGGCGATCAGCTTCAGCTTCGAATACGTGCTGACCAACCTGCTGTTCGTGCCGTTCATGTCCGGCGCCGCCTACAACGGCGACATGGCCACGGTGACCTTCGGTTTCTCGGCGCAGTCCGACGAGGCGCGTCACATGACCCTGGGGCTGGAGGTGATCAAGTTCCTGCTCGAGCAGCATGAGGACAACGTGCCGCTGGTACAGAAGTGGATCGACAAGTGGTTCTGGCGCGGCGCCCAGCTGCTCAGCATCGTCGGCATGATGATGGACTACATGCTGCCGAACAAGGTGATGAGCTGGAAGGAGGCCTGGGGCGTCTACTTCGAGGAGGCCGGCGGTGCGCTGTTCAAGGACCTGGCGCGTTACGGCATCCGCATGCCGAAGTATGTGGAACAGGTGCAGACCGAGCATATGTCCCACCAGCTGTGGTGGACCATGTATACCCACGGCCATGCCACCGGTTTCCACACTTGGATCCCGACCGACGAGGAGATGGACTGGCTCAGCGAGAAGTATCCGGAAACCTTCGACAAGTACTACCGCCCGCGCTGGGAGCTGGCCAAGCAGATGGAGGCCGAGGGCAACCGCTTCTATACCAAGGCGCTGCCGCAGCTGTGCACCACCTGCCAGATCCCGATGCTGTTCACCGAAGTGGACGATCCGACCCAGTTGTCGTTCCGCGACACGGTCTACCACGGTGAGCGCTACCACTTCTGCTCCGATGGCTGCCGCGACATCTTCCACGAAGAGCCGGAGAAGTACGTGCAGTCCTGGCTGCCGGTGCACCAGATCTTCCAGGGCAACTGCGGCGGGCCCGGGGTCGAGCAGGTACTGAGCGAGTACTACGGCATGAACCTGGGGGCCGACAACCTGGATATCAAAGGGTCGCCGGACGAACAGCGCTGGAACCGTTGGAAAGGCGTGGCCTGATTCCGCACCGAACGTATCGAATAACCAAGCAAGCCGCCCGCGGGGCGGCTTCGAGAGAGGATCTATGCTATGCCAGTACGTGCCATTACGCCGGATTATGTCGGCGAAGTTAAAGATCTGCAGGCCAACTTCCACGGTAACCAGCTGGTCTATGTGGGCTGGGATCATCACCTGATGTTCTGCGCCGCGTTCGCCTTCCCGCTACCGCCGACCACAACGTTCCGCCAGCTGCGCGACGAGGTGATGGTGGAGGGGTTCAGTGCCCATCCGGAGTGGAAGGAGATCGACTGGGACAGCACCCAATGGCTGCTCAACGGTGAGCCGTTCATCCCGCAGTTGGATGTGGCGCTGATCGATCAGGGGATCGACCACAAATCGTTGTTGCGTTTCCAGACCCCGGAACTGAAAGGTTTCATGGGCGCGGCGGTCTGACCGTCGGCGGCTGAGAAGTAAAAGAGGCAAAGAATATGAGCTACGAAGTCACCATTGAACCGACCGGCGATGTGATCGAGGTCGATGAGGGGCAGACGATCCTCGATGCAGCGCTGCGCCAGGGGGTGTGGCTGCCGTTCGCCTGCGGCCACGGTACCTGCGCCACCTGCAAGGTGCAGGTGCTGGAGGGCGAGGCCGATATCGGCAACGCCTCGCCGTTCGCGCTGATGGATGTGGAGCGCGACGAGGGCAAGGTGCTGGCCTGCTGCGCGATGCCGCAATCCGATCTGGTGATCGAGGCGGATATCGACGTCGATCCCGATTTTGCCGGTTATCCGGTGGTCGACTTCGTCGGCACTCTGACCGAGGTCCGCGACCTGTCGCCGACGATCAAGGGGTTCTGGTTCGAGCTGGATCGGGAGCTGGAGTTCCAGGCCGGACAGTATGTGAACCTGCGTATTCCCGGCGTGGAGGGCTCCCGCGCCTTCTCCATCGCCAACAAGCCGTCGGATAGCCGCACGCTGGAGCTGCACGTGCGCAAAGTGCCGGGCGGTGCCGGCACCACCTGGCTGCACGAGCAGCTGCAGGTGGGGCAGACGCTGGAGATCTCCGGGCCCTACGGCCAGTTCTTCGTGCGCAAGAGCGACGAACAGGATGCGATCTTCATCGCCGGTGGCTCCGGCCTGTCCAGTCCGCAGTCGATGATTCTCGACCTGCTGGAGGAGGGCGACCGGCGCCAGCTCTACCTGTTCCAGGGCGCGCGCAACCTGGCCGAGCTGTACAACCGCGAGCTGTTCGAGGGGCTGGAGCGCAACTATCCGAACTTCCACTACATCCCGGCGCTGAACGATCCGTTGCCGGAGGATCACTGGCAGGGCTTTACCGGTTTCGTCCACGAGGCGGCGATGGCGCGCTTCGATAACCGCTTCAGCGGTCACAAGGCGTACCTGTGCGGGCCGCCGCCGATGATCGATGCGGCGATCACCGCGCTGATGCAGGGGCGTCTGTTCGAACGCGACATCCATATGGAGCGCTTCTTTACCGCCGCCGACGGCAGCGAGGAGTCGACGCGCTCGGCGCTGTTCAAGCGGATCTGAGATCCGCGGGCATCAGCCGGCGGAGGGTGGGGCGGAAACTTTACGTGCTCGGCGCGGTCCCTGCTAACGGAACTCAGGATGCAGGTCTGGCCGGCCTGCTAAGTCTACGCCTGGGCGCGTTGGCGGCCGGGGCTGCAAACCCACTAAAGGAATAGATGATGGTTAAACAACAGGTAAGCCGGATGGCCGTTGTGCTGAAACCCCTGGCGGGAGCCACCGCGCTGGCCGCCGTGCTGCAAGTGGCACCGGCATTGGCGGGAGCGCCGGGGCAGCCGCAGATGCAGCAGCCACCGCTCGATACCAAGCCGCCGTCTGCCCAGCAGCAGGGCACTCCCGCGCAGGAAAAACCGCAGGCACAACAAGCACAGCCGCAACAATCACCGTCGCAGAAACCGGTGCAGCAGCAACAGCCGAATCAGCCGAAACCGGTGCAACAGCAGAAGCAGGTGCAACAGCAACAGCAACAGCAAAAACCGGTGCAGCAGCCGAATCCGCAGCAACAGAAACCGTCGCAGCAGAGTCCCTCCCCGGCGCAGCAGCGGCCAAATGCTAGCGCCCAGGGCGAGCGCTACACCTTCGACCAGCAGCATCGGCAGCTGGTGCGTAACCACTACCAGCGTGTTCTGGGAAAGGTGGATCGGCGTAACCGGCCGCAGTTCGTCCAGGGGGCCGTGGTGCCGGGCCAGTACCGCCAGGCGCTCACCCGGGCGCCGCAGAGCCTGCTGCGGCGACTGCCGGCGCCGCCGGCCGGGTATGCGATCGGTTACTACCAGGGCTATACCCTCGTCTATAACCCGACGACGTTCGTGATTCTGAGCGTGCTCGATCTACTGACGGACTGATCCGTTGGCTGGCGCGGCGGATAACTAGCCGCCGCGTTACCTCCGCTGCAGTGCGCAGCTCTCCGCATCGGCCTCCGGGCCCTCCGTGGTGATCTCGGAGGAGGCGCGCGGCAGGTCATGTTTCTTCATCCGGTAGGCCAGTGCCGGCCGGCTCAGTCCCAGATGACGCGCCGCATGGGAGACGACATGATCGGAACGTTGCAGGGCCCGTTCGATCAGGATCTGCTCCAGGCGCTCCAGTTCCAGCCCGGAATCGAGCAGGGCATCGATCAGTTGTAACTGCTCGTCGGCGGCGGCATTCGGCGCCACGAGCTGGCCCTGCTGGCTGAGGGTCAGGGCGGGGGTGCCATCCTGCAGTGCCGGGAAGAAGCTGCCGGCGTCGATGGCGTGGTTGTTGTCGGTGAGGATGATGCCGCGCTCGATCATGTTCTCCAGTTCGCGGATGTTGCCGGGCCAGTCGTAACTCATCAGTGCCTCCATGGCGCGGTCGGTCAGGCCCAGCGTGCGCTTGTTGTAGAGGCGGTGGTAACGGTCGAGGAAATGCTCGACCAGCGGGGCGATATCCTCGCGCCGCGCCCGCAGCGGCGGGATATGCACCGGGAACACGTTGAGGCGGAAAAACAGGTCGGCGCGGAAGCGTCCCTCCTTGACCGCCTGCTGCAGATCCTCGTTGCTCGCCGCGACCACCCGGACATCCACCTCGCGGGTGCGGGTATCGCCGACCCGCTCGTACTCACTCTCCTGCAGCACGCGCAGCAGCGACGCCTGGGCGCGGGGCGACAGTTCCACCACCTCGTCGAGGAAGATGGTGCCGCCATCGGCACGTTCGAAGCGCCCCTCGCGGCTCTGGAGCGCGCCGGTGTAGGCGCCTTTTTCGACCCCGAACAGCTCGGCCTCGATCAGATCGGGTGGAATACAGGCGCAGTTGACGGCGACGAAGGGTGCGTCGGCGCGGGCACTGGAACGATGGATATGACGTGCCAGCACCTCCTTGCCGACCCCGGTTTCCCCCTGCAACAGGATCGAAACCTTGCTGGCGGCGGCGGCTTTCTCGATCAGCTCGCAGACCTGGGCGAAACGCGGCGACCGGCCCACGGTGAACTGCTCCAGCTCCGCCTTGCCGTTACGTTTGACCTTGCTGCGCAGGCAGTCGATCTGGCTGCGCAGCAGGGCGATCTCGTCGATCACCGGGTCCGCGACCAGGTAGCGCTCCAGCTCCTCCCGATCCTCCCACTCCTCGGCCGGGCGGCCGATGTTGACGCAGTGGGAGTGGCCCGAGGCGATGCACTGGGTCTCCTTGAACAGGATGCGCCGGCCCATGTAGTAGCTGGTATAGCCGCTGGCATAGCCGAGCAGCGTCCAGCACACCCCCTCATCGCTGGGGCCGTACTCGGCGATATGGTGCTCCGCTTCCCAGGAGTTGTGCCAGTCGAACTCGCCGTAATAGGCGCCTGACTCGACGTCGAATTCGAGCCGGATCGGCTTGACGTTGACCAGCCCCTCCAGCTTATGCAGCTGGGGACCGACGACGAAGGAGTCCTGCTGACCGAGGTCGGGGCGCAGGCGTCTGGCCAGTTCGGCATCGCGCCGTCCCGACTCGTAACCAAGGCGCATCAGGATGCCTTTGGCCCGCACCGTGCCGAGCGTCTCGATCAGTTCGCGGCGCAAGCTGCCGAGGACGCTGGCGTGCAGCATCAGCATCCGGCTCTCGTGCATCCATATCTTGCCGGCGTCGGGGTCGAAGCGGATCTGGTCTAGCAGATCGTCGGTCGATGGGACCGGAAGCGGGGTTCTGCTGTTCATCACGGGTGTCTTTTTATGTTGCGACGGGAAGGAAAGGGGAGCCCTTCGGGTCATGATTGATCATATCGTCAATCATCGCAGGTTATTTGATGATTTCGTAAACCATAATCGGGATATGGTGATTCCATAGACAGAAATAATCTGTTTATTTGCTGATTTCTTTATGGAGTAAAGAAAAATATTTCTTACTAATCAATAAGATATGATTTTTATTTTGATGTTTTGTTTTGTCTATATATTTGGCATAAGCGTTGCTGTGTTATACGGAAAAGCAGCAAGTTTAGATTTACTTAAACTGAGATTACTGCAAGATTATAAAGGCGCTATAAACAGAATTGGGCAAGACTCATGGATAATAACAACAGTGAGGTGCGCTTCGATTCGGACCAGTGTCATCTGGTCAGGATCGACAAACAGGATGTGGCTTTTTCTGCGGCCGAAAGCCGTAACCTGCTGGTCGCCATGGAACAGGCGAGACAGTCGGGTATCTATGTCGGCTGTCGTGGCGGTGGGTGTGGCAAGTGCCGCATCCGGGTGCTCGACGGTGATTATGCGAGCAAACGCATGAGCCGGGCCTGGGTTTCCCCTCAGGAGGAAGCGGAAGGTGTGGTACTTGCGTGTCGCATATTCGCGCGCAGCGAAATGGTCATAGCTCCTTATCCCCCCGAGTTGGCCCACAGCTATCAAACCCCTTGAATAGCGGCTTAACGGGTACCGACTCTACAATAACGACAGGAAAAGCAAAGATGAGAAAAGGTGTAATGCGTCCCGGGCATATCCAGTTGCGCGTACTGGATATGGATGAAGCGGTTAACCACTATCGCGATCTGTTGGGCCTGATCGAAATGGATCGTGACGAACAGGGTCGGGTCTATCTGAAGGGCTGGACCGAAGTCGACAAGTTCTCGGTGGTGCTGCGTGAAGCCGAGAGCGCCGGTGTCGATTTCGTCGGCTATAAGTGTGTCGATGAGGCAACCGTCGACCGTTTGCGTGAAGAGCTGGTCGCCTATGGCTGCAAGGTCGAGGATATCCCGGCCGGCGAGCTGAAGGATTGCGGGCGTCGGGTACGGTTCGACTCACCGACCGGCCACATGTTCGAGATCTTTGCCACCAAGACCCAGACCGGTAAATGGGGTGTCGGCAAGGTGAACCCGGAAGCCTGGCCGCGCGAGCTGACCGGCATGAAGGCCACCCGTTTTGACCACTGCCTGCTGTATGGGCCGAACATCGCCGGTACTATCGATCTGTTCCGCACCGTGCTGGGCTTCGAGCTGGCCGAGCAGGTACTCGATGGCGAAGGCACCCGTCTGGCCGGCTTCCTGACCGTCGGTATGAAAGCGCATGACGTCGCGTTCATCGAGCATCCGGAGCCGGGCAAACTGCACCACGCCTCCTTCTTCCTCGATACCTGGTACGACGTGCTGCGCGCGGCAGACCTGATCGCGATGACCGATACCTCCCTCGATATCGGCCCGACCCGCCACGGTCTGACCCACGGCGAGACGATCTACTTCTTCGATCCGTCCGGCAACCGCACCGAGGTGTTTGCCGGTGGCGACTACCACTATCCGGACCATGAGCCGGTGACCTGGGAAGCCGACAAACTGGGCAAGGCGATCTTCTACCACGATCGCGTACTGAACGAACGTTTCCTGACCGTCCTGACCTGATTCCTCAGGCGTTGTTCACCCGCAGTACAGCATCTGTACTGCGGGTTTTTGTTTTTTAGGGGGTTAACGGACGTTACGCTCCCGTTTCGGGAACAGCCAGAAGGCGAACCAGCGGGTGAAGCGCGGCATCAGCAGGTAGGACATGGCGACCATCACCACGGCGGTCACGATCAGCGTGCGCAGCAGCAACGGCATCTGCGCCAGCGGTGCGCCGAACAGGAAGAAGATCAGCGTCACGGTGGGGTAGAGTGCCAGCCAGCTGACGAAGGTCATCTTGTATTTCGCCGGGGGCTGCACCGGGTTCTGTCCCGGCAGCGTGAACCAGGTCACGATGCCCGACATCACCTCCTTCTCGGCCGGGGCCACCAGCAGCGGCTCGATCTGTGCCAGTATCTCCGCCCGTTCCGGCGAACGCTCCCAGGCCTCCAGTGTCTCCCGCGAAGAGAATTTGAAGATGATCCGGTATTCGGGGTCGTTGGCGTTGGCCGGCTTGAACATATTGGCGCCGAGGTGGCCGGGATATTGGGCGGCACGCTCGGTCATCAGGCTGCTCAAGCGCTCGAATTCGGCCTCTTGGCCCTTGATGACGCGGCGGGAGATCACCACTGTCAGCGGTTCACTTCCCGGTTGTTGCTGGATGCTGTTCATGCCTGGGGTCTCGGTCAATAGAGGTGGAGGGGCAGCCGTCGTCGTGACAGCTATGGTATAAAATTAGCGGGACGGCGCGCCGGACGACGCCGGAGCACAAGGAGCCGGCCCACATAAAGATGATAAAACCGGTTGGGTAATTATCCACTCCGGTGGCGGAAAACCGTAATTCCATTATTGAGGCGGGCGATGAATTATCAGGATCTGTATTACTTCATCAAGGTGGTAGAGAAGGGAAGTCTGATCGCTGCATCCAAGTACCTCGATATTCCGACCTCCACGTTGAGTCGGCGTTTACAGGCGTTCGAGCAGGAACTGGGCTATAAACTGATCCACCGCAGCGCAAAAACCTTCGGCTTGACCGAATCGGGGCAGCGTTTTTACAGCACCCTTTCCGGCGTGGTTAATGAACTCGAGATGCGGATGGAGGATGTCAATAATGAGCTCTCCTCGCTGTCGGGCGATATTCGTATCGCGGCACCGGTCAGTTTCGGACACCACTATGTGAAGGAGTGGGTGTTCGAATTCATGGAGCAGAATCCGAAGATCTCGGTGGAGATGTTCCTCAGCAACGAAAACGTGGACCTGGTCAAGAACAGCATCGATATCGCCTTCCGGCTCGGCGAGGTGACGCTGAACGACTGGGTCTCGCGTCCGCTGTTCGATAGCACCATGGTGATCTGTTCAACGCCTTCATTATTAAAGAGTTATGGCGAGCCTGCGACGCCGGCGGAGTTGACGAAGCTGCCTCTGGTGGTGATGAAGCGCTCCGCTTTCTGGCGTTTCCACGACAAGGAGGGCGGCTCCTTCACCCTGACGCCGAAGGCGCACCTGCGCACCGATGAGATCATGTTCGCCAAGGAGGCGGTGAAGCGCGGGATAGGGGTGGCCTGCCTGCCGCGTTACGTGGTCGAGAAATCGATCGAAGCGGGGGAGATCCTGACGCTGTTAAATGATTGGTCGATCAAGGGTAAAACCGTACATATCATGTATCCGCATCGGGAGAGTGTACCGGTAAAAACCCGCACATTTATCGATTTCGTTATCGATAAGGTACGTACTCTGAATCTGTAAATGTCCCACGGCTGCGTTCACCATTGGCCGGTTACCCAGGTTGCCGGCCAGTGCCTGGAAGTTGCTCCCACTGATGGGAACTTCTGATCTCGTTTTTGTCCCTTCTTTCACTTCGATGCCTCGCTATACTCGAGTTCAGTCCTGAAATCACTTTTTTCAGGTGAAGAGGCAGGTATAAGAATGAACGAATTCAAACACTTTATAAATGGTGAGTATGTCGCCTCTGCGAGCGGCAAACGGTTCGAAAATCGCTGTCCGGTCGACAACAGTCTGATCGGTATGGTCCACGAGGCGGGTCGCGACGAGGTGGACGCGGCGGTCAAGGCGGCCAAGGCGGCGCTGAAGGGCCCCTGGGGTAAACTGACCCAGGCCCAGCGCACCGCGCTGCTGAACAAGGTGGCGGATCGCATCAACGAGCGCTTCGACGAGTTCCTCGATGCCGAGTGTCGCGACACCGGTAAACCCCGCTCCATCGCATGCCACATCGACATCCCCCGCGGTGCCGCCAACTTCAAGGCGTTTGCCGAAACCCTCGCCAACCACCCGACCGAAGGCTTCCGTCTCGATACCCCGGATGGCAAGGGCGCGCTGAACGTCGGCCACCGTGTACCGAAGGGCGTCATCGCCGTTATCTCGCCGTGGAACCTGCCGCTGCTGCTGATGACCTGGAAGGTCGGTCCGGCACTGGCCTGCGGTAACACCGTGGTGGTCAAGCCCTCCGAAGAGACGCCGGCGACCACGACACTGCTCGGCGAAGTGATGAACGAATGCGGCGTACCACCGGGCGTGTTCAACGTGATCCACGGCTTCGGTCCCGATTCCGCCGGTGAGTTCCTGACCACCCATCCGCTGGTCGATGCGATCACCTTTACCGGCGAGACCCGTACCGGCGAGGCGATCATGAAGGCGGCGGCCGTAGGCCTGCGCAACATCTCCCTGGAGTGCGGCGGTAAGAACCCCGGCATCGTGTTCGCCGATTGCGATATCGAGAAAGCGGTCGAGGGCACCATGCGCTCTGCGTTCGTCAACTGCGGCCAGGTGTGCCTGGGTACCGAGCGCGTTTATGTCGAGCGTCCCGTCTACGAGCAGTTCCTGGCGCGGATGAAGGAGGAGGTGGCCAAGCTGAAGCTGGGTCGTCCGGAAGATCCCCAGGCCAACTTCGGTCCGCTGGTCAGCCTCGAGCATCGTGCCAAGGTCAAGTACTACTACGACCTGGCGCGCGAAGAGGGCGCAACGGTCGAGATCGGCGGTGGCATCCCGGATATGGGTGCCGAGCTGAACGATGGGGCCTGGATCGAGCCGACCATCTGGACCGGCCTGTCCGACGATGCCCGCGTGGTGCGTGAAGAGATCTTCGGGCCCTGCTGCCACATCCGTCCGTTCGATAGCGAGGACGAGGCGATCGCGCTGGCCAACGACACCAACTACGGCCTGGCGGCGGCGATCTGGACCGAGAACTCGGCCCGTGCGGTGCGTGTCGCCGAGCAGATCGAAGCCGGTCTGGTGTGGGTCAACTCCTGGTTCCTGCGCGACCTGCGTACCGCCTTCGGCGGCGCCAAGCAGTCCGGTATCGGTCGCGAGGGTGGCGTGCATGGTCTGGAGTTCTACACCGAACTGAAGAACATCTGTATCAAACTCTAACCGGCGCCTACTCAATAGGTGCCCGGCGGGCACGACGATCTGAGATCCAATCGATGGCTGATACGACTGATAACAATAACCCCGAAATCGGTTGCCTGATTGATGTAAAGGGTGTGCAGACCAATGTGCATGACCTGGGACCCCGCGACGGCGTCCCGGTCATGCTGATTCACGGTTCCGGTCCCGGCGTGACCGCCTGGGCCAACTGGCGCCTGGTATTGCCGGAGCTGGCGCGGGTACGGCGGGTGATCGCCCCCGACATGCTCGGTTTCGGCTACACCCAGCGACCGGCGGACAACCGCTACGACCTGGAGCGCTGGATCGGCCACGCGATCGACCTGCTCGATACGCTGGAGGTCGAACAGGCCGACCTGGTGGGTAACTCCTACGGCGGTGCGCTGGCGCTGGCACTGGCGACCCGCTACCCGCAGCGGGTTCGCCGTCTGGTGCTGATGGGCAGTGCCGGCGTTGCCTTCCCGCTCACCGAGGGGTTGGACGCGGTCTGGGGCTATCAGCCCTCGTTCGAGGCGATGCGCCAACTGCTCGATATCTTCGCCTATGACCGCAACCTGGTCAGCGACGAGCTGGCCGAGCTGCGTTATCAGGCCAGTATCCGTCCCGGGTTCCAGGAGTCGTTCGCGGCGATGTTCCCGGCCCCGCGCCAGCGCTGGGTCGATGCGCTGGCCTGCAGCGAGGCGGCGATCCGTGCGTTGCCCCACGAGGCGCTGGTGATCCATGGTCGTGAAGACCGGGTGATTCCGCTCAGCAACAGCCTGACGCTGGCGCAGTGGATCCCCAACGCCCAGCTGCACGTTTTCGGTCACTGCGGCCATTGGACCCAGATCGAACACTCC
>QKGH01000148.1 GCA_003250495.1 Marinobacterium sp. | reverse complement strand
CCCGCCCTGGTCGGACTCAGCGGCGCCCTGCTGGCGATGCCGATGGCGGCGCTGATCTGGCCGGGCCGGCCGCGGCTGCAGTCGCTGGCCGCCTGGATGCTCTTCTCCATCGCCTTCTGGGCCTTCTGGACCACGGCGGTGATGTTCGATCTGCTGGTGGCCCTCTGCGCGGAGATCGCACTGCTGGGGCTGCTCCTGGCCTGGCGCCGCTCCCCGCTGTGGGGCTGGATCCTGACCGGAATCGGCATCGGGCTGGGCATTCTGGCCAAGGGTCCGGTGATCTTCGTCTATGTGCTGCCGGCACTGCTGCTGGCGCCGCTGTGGATGAAGGAGCAGCGTCCGGCTTCCTGGCTGGCCTGGTACGGCGGCGGCGGGATGGCGATCCTGCTGGGTGCGGCCATCGGCCTGGGCTGGGCCCTGCCGGCGGCCGCGGCCGGTGGCGAGGACTACGCCAACCACATTCTGTGGGGACAGACCGCCGGCCGCGTGGTGGAGTCCTTCGCCCACCGCCGGCCCTTCTGGTGGTATCTGCCGCTGCTGCCGCTGCTGCTCTTCCCCTGGAGCCTGTGGCCGCCGCTTTGGCGCGGGGTCATGGATCGCTGGCGCGAGGGCTGGGACAGCGGCGAACGGCTGACCCTCTTCAGCGCCTTCGCCGCTTTGGGCGTGTTCAGCCTGATCAGCGGCAAGCAGGTTCACTACCTGCTGCCGATCTTTCCGTTGCTGGCGCTGTATGCGGCACGCGCCCTGATCGTGACCGGGTCGGCCCCGCTCAGGAGCTGGTTCTACCTGGTGCCCGGAGTGCCGCTGCTGCTGATCGGTGGCCTGGTGCTGGTGGCTCCCGGAAGCGGGCTGCTGGAAGGCCGCGCCATCTGGTCGGATCTGCTGTCACCCTGGAACGGAGCGCTGATCGTCATCGTCATGGGCCTGGCGCTGTTGTTGGCGCGCCGTCTGCCGGCAACGCACTGGCCGGGGATGGCCTCTCTGCTGTTTCTGGGGGCCTGTCTCGTGGGGCTGGTGGGCGAAGTCACGCGCTATTACGAAGTGAACGCGATGGGGGAGGCGATCGGGAAGCTGCAGCGGGAGGGACGACCGGTGGCCGTCTTCGGCAAATACCACGGTGAATTCAACTTCGTCGGCCGCTTGCAGCAGCCGGTCCAGGAGATCGAGTTTGCGCAATTCGACCGCTGGCTGGCCAGCCACCCGGACGGACAGATCGTCATTCTCACGCGTCAGCCGCCGACGGCGGACGAGGCGGGCGTTCGATACTGGCAGCACTATCGAACCACCTACATGGAGCTTCGGGATGCCGCTTCCTGGACGCCCGATAAGGCGGAAGCGGATTTCTGAGGCCGGAACCGGAGGTCCGGCGGGTCGGGCTACATCAGCCCTTCGTCTTCCAGCACCGACTTCAGCTGGTTGGGGTTGAAACCGACGAACTGCTGATCGCCGATGACGATCATCGGCACACTCTGTCCCCCCAGCTCGAAAAAGCGTTTCTGCATCTTGCCGGGCTTGGCCACGTTGAAGTCGAGGAAGGGGACCTGGTTTTTCTTCAGCCACCGTTTGAGGTGCTGACAATGTGGGCACTTGAGCGTCGTATAGATGACGACTCGGGCCGTTTTTTGTTTTAGTAATTGCTGCATGTGAACCGCATTTCATTCATGGCAATAGCCAGCCTTATTGCCTTGAGACGATGAAGGGTGCCAACCCCCGTTCAAGAACCGCTGTCTCCTCCTGAGCTGTCGGATCCGGATTTCCGATTCTCAGGTGGCTATGTCCACCTGACTGAAATCGCGCATGAAATGCGCTGATTCAATCTTAGTGGCGTTTATTGCAGATTGCCAGAATAATGACGCGGCCGTTACAGCAAATAGTCGTCCACTTCCCGTTTTGTGATCAGCGACCGGTCAGTCGCTTTTCCGCTTCACGATATTTCTCCGCCGTCCTGTCGATGATCTCTTGCGGCAGCTGAGGTCCGGGAGCCGTTTTGTTCCAGTCCAGTGTCTCCAGGTAGTCGCGTACGAACTGTTTGTCGAAGCTGGGTGGACTGATGCCGGGACGATACTGGTCCGCCGGCCAGAAGCGGGAGGAGTCCGGGGTGAGCACCTCGTCGATGAGATGCAGCCGGCCGGCCTCGTCGAGACCGAACTCGAATTTGGTGTCGGCGATGATGATGCCACGCTCGCGTGCGTAGTCGGCGGCCTCGCGATAGATCTGCAGGCTGAAATCCCGCACCTGGACCGCGATCTCCTCACCCAGCAGCGCCACCGTTCGGTTGAAATCGATGTTCTCGTCATGGGCGCCGAGTTCGGCCTTGGTGGAGGGCGTGAAGATGGCTTCGGGCAGCTTGTCCGCCTGTTGCAGGCCGGCCGGCAGCGGGATGCCGCACACCTGCCCGCTCTGCTGGTAATCCTTCCAGCCCGAGCCGATCAGGTAACCGCGCACGATCGACTCCACCGGCAGGGGTTTGAGCTTGCGCACCACCATCGTGCGGTCGCCCAGAACGGCACGCTGGGCCGGGTCGGGTATCACCTGCTCCAGCGGAATGTCGGCCAGATGGTTGGGCAGCAGATGGCGGGTGCGGTCGAACCAGAAGCGGGCCACCCGGGTCAGCACTTCGCCCTTGCCGGGGATCGGCTGGGGCATGACCACATCGAAAGCGGAGAGGCGATCGGTGGTGACGATCAACAGGTGCTCGTCATCGATCTCGTAGATATCGCGAACCTTGCCGCGATTGACCAGTTTCAGATCCAGTTTCGATTCGAAGAGAGGTTCGCCCGCGGTACTCATGGTCTGACATCTGCCTGTACTGTAGAAAGCCGCGAGTATAACCCAGCCGGCGGATACGGCGCTTCTGTTTCCCGCCCGCGGCGCGGGACTCCCGCCCGTGCGGTCGATCTGCTAGTGTTGCGGGACACCAGCGAGGGGGGGAGATGAGCGAGACACCCGACTACATGCAGGCCTTCCGCGGCAGTTTCACTTCGGCACTGCGTTGGCACCACCTGGACGCCTTGTGGGAGGTGCTGCGGGCCGACGCGGAGGGGGGATGGTACATCTACGCCATTGGCGAACCGCCGCCGCCCGAGGCCAGCGGCGCCGAACGTCTGCTGATCTTCATCGACGAGATCGACAAGCTGCTACGGGAGGAACACGACGAGGCCTATTGCGGCATCGTCTACGCCGATGATCTTCAGCATCCCAGTTTCGTCAAGATCTACGATCCCAACAACCTGGGTGTCTCCTGCGGATACAGTGACAATCCCCCCTTGCCCGGCTGGGTGCTGAG
>QKGH01000004.1 GCA_003250495.1 Marinobacterium sp. | reverse complement strand
CTTGCTCAGCGCCACCCGCGAGCAGATCAGGTTGGGATAAACCTCTTTGTCGACGCTGGTATGCGTCACGAACGGCTCTTCGCCGCCATCGTCGATGCTCCAGGCCACCCAGGAGCCGCGGGTGCCGTCGGCGAAAAAGCTCAGCAAGGTCGGCAGAATGCCGTTCGGCGAGCTGTGCGGCTGGCGGCGGATGCGCCCCTTCTCGCGCACCTCCTCATAGGGCAGGCGGTGGTAGACCATGACGAGTTCGGCATTGCCGGAACAGCAGGACTCAAAGCCTTCGTGGGCAACCCCCTGGGTCCCGAGGAAGCCGAAATGGCTCAGCGCCTCGAGAATGCCGCCGCACCCCGCTTCTTCGGCATGCAGCACCCGCGCGTTCTTCTGGGTCGCGTCGAGCAGTCCGGACTCCGCCTCGCCGACACAGACCCCCTTGAACCGGCCATCGAGCATCGACAGGTCATTCAACGTATCCCCGGCGCTCAACACATCATCCATCCCGACCCCGAGATGTTCGACCAGACGTGCCAGGGTGGCCCCCTTGTTGGTACCGCGGGGCAGGAAGTCCAGGTAGTAGTCCGCCGAGTAGAGCAGGTCGCAGCCCAGGTTTTCGGCCACGGCATACACCTCGTCGGTCACCTCCTCCGGCGCGCAAAACCAGGAGCAGCGCCGCGCCTGGGGCACCTGCTGCCGCTGGATCCGCTCGAATGCCGACATCGCTTCGACGATCGGAATCTCGCCCGGCCAGGTCTGCTCGATCTCCTCCAGCAACTCGACCACCGGCTGCAGGGTGCTGCCATCGACCACCGTCGCGCCGACATCGCAGATGATATATTCCGGGGCCGGGATGCCCGGGTCGGACAGTAACGGCATCACCGACTCCAGGCCGCGCCCCGTTACGAAGACCAGGCGGATCATCGGATGCGCGTTGATCAGTTGATATAGGCGAGCCCGGTTTTCCGCACTGCCCGCAAGAAAAGTACCGTCAAGATCTGTAGCCAGAATCATTTTTATCTCCTGTTATTGAACAATCGTGGGCGCAGCAACAGGAGTGACGTTAGGGTTCGGTATTCGGCAGGCGCGGATTAAATACACTGAATACCGGTGCCAAATAGCGCAAGGCAACAGCGGCTTTGTCGACATTCGCCCACTCTCGGTACGTTTGTGCACCAGTATCGGGAACGAAAGCACCAGCGGCGAACCGGCTGGGCAGACAGTGCCAGACAGTGTCGTGAAGGGAACCGCAGGACATCGGGTCCGCGGCGGTATGAAATGGGAAAAAGCTTATAATTTTAAAACACATAACATCTTAGCAGCGATGCCGGAACCACCCTCTTCCACCGGCTGTTCGCTTGAAATCCCACCGCCTCGCGACCAGGGGGATTCCTGTCTATAACCCTCTCGATTAGTTAATGTCGGTGCATCCCTACACCCTGCCTTAGATATAAACAGCAAAAAGCAGGCCACCATTTAATCAAGCAGCGTGCTGTTTAATCAAGTAGATCTGTCGACCGATCTGTTACTGGACTCGAGCCCCGGACAGAATCTCAAGCAATGCCGCAATATCCGCCCGCGGGTCCTGAGCTGCCCGGTATCGCGGCGATCGCCGGATCAGGCGCTGCGGGCCGCCTCCGCGGCTTCCATCTTCAGCCGGTAACCGTTGGCCAGCATCCGCCAACGCGGCACGTAGTCGTAAGCCCCGATCCGTTTGACATACTCGGTACTGAGTGAGCAGGAGAGATCGCCGCCGAACTCGCTACTGATGGTCGGTAACAGCGCGTCGGCAATATGCACCGCTGACAATGGGCAGAACTGATTGCTGACCGCCGTCTCCGGGTTATGGTGCAGCAGTACCGCCTCGATCACCTGCGGCGAGATGTTCCACATATCGAGCAGGTAGGCACCCAGCTCGGCATGGGTAACGCCGAACGCCGCCCGCTCGACCTCGTACAGCGCCTGCTGCTTGCGGGCCGCGAACCGCAACACCTTCAGATAGCCCGCGCCCTGCTCCGCCGCCAACATCAGCATGCCGATATCGAGCAGCAGACCGGCCAGAAACGCCTGATCCTTCAACACCTGGCCCTTGCCGAACGGTTCGCAGATATCCTGCGCCAGGCGCGCCACGGACAGCGCCCGCTGGTTCATGCGCTCGAAGGAGAACACCTTCCACCCGCGACTGTCGGGATAGTGCGCACTCAGATGGCCGGCCAGCGCCAACCCCCGCACGGTACGCAACCCCAACAGCGTCAGCGCTTCGGTCAGGTTGCTGATCTTGCGGTTCAAGCCGAAATAGCTGGAGTTCACCAGTTGCAGGAGGCGGGCAGCCAGGGCCGGGTCGCGCTCCACGATCTTGCTGATATCCTGGGCACTGGTGTTACTGGCATCGAGCGCCCGGCTCAGCTCGCGATAGATCGACGGCGGGGAGGGTAACTGGCGGAAGGCGGCAAACGAACGTACCACCTTGTCGCGGTACAGCTGGCGATTGACCCGCACGGTCTGCTCAACGGCGCCGATCACCTGATCCAGTTCGGAGGTGTGCAGTACGGTACGATGGGCGACATCCAGCGCCTTGGCCATCAGCACGGCACTCAGGGCGGGGCAAAGCAGGATACGCGGCAGTTTCGGTCTGGCGTCGCCAATTTTCCGCAACACACCGAGCTCACGTTCAAGGCTGCTCAGGGAGGCGACGATAACGGCATCGAACGCGGTATGGCTGACCAGGTCCAGGGCCACATTGGGGTCGTCGGTGCGCACGATATCCCAGTCGCAGCCCTGCTTGCGCAGTCCACTTCCCCAGGTCACGAAGGTTGCATGGGGATCAACGAATAGTATTTTCAGCGGAGCCTGCTCGACGCCTTCGCCAACACCTGCCCTGTTCATGATGCGCTCTTCAATTCACCGACACCGGATGCAGATCCGCCATGTCCGTCAGTTATCGAAACAGGCGCCGATCAGATCCTTGCGCCTCCATAACCAGCCTGCATACATCAGATCCTCTGAACTCGGGGGTTCGTGACTCATCACTCTCCTTCGATAGCCCAGCCACCCCTGAGGGGCCCGTGGCTTTGCGTCCCCCGGTTACCCGAGGTTTGCCCTTGTCGAGAGAGGATCTCTGCTCGCTAATATTATTCAATGGCCCGAATATAGCACAGACGGAGCGATAGATTGAACCAATCGCCACGCCGCCAGCCCCCGCCATTGATCCACACCAGCGTTAACCGACACTACACCGCGGTGTAAGAAAAGGCCGCCTGACACGACTAAATCAGCAACACCGATTAACTTCAGTTGAGGCAGGTCGCCCCGTATGATCCCGCGCGTTAATTATCGTCCCCCGGCCCCCAATGGATACGCTCTCTGCTACCTTAGAGCACAGCAGCCATGATCGCTACATACAACGCTCTGGCCCACGGCCAGACCACAGGCGCACACACACTGCAACGAAACGGAATCGCCTCGATGACCGACCCGATGACCGCCGGACCCTCACCGCACCCCCCTTCCAACCTGAGCGGGATGGATCCCGAGTTTCTGGAGCAGCTGCGCAGCCAGATGCTGCGCTTCGCCATCCTGCAGCTCCAGGACGAGCAGCAGGCCGAAGATGCGGTACAGGAGGCGCTGGCCGGGGCGCTGAAAAATGCCGGCGCCTTCAACCGCCGCGCCGCGCTTAAGACCTGGGTGTTTGCGATCCTGAAAAACAAGATTACCGATACCCTGCGTGGCAAGGGCCGGACCCTGACCATCGGCACGCTGGCGCCGCCCGACAGCAGCGAAAGCAGCGACCACTTTGACGACCTGTTCGACGAAACCGGGCACTGGCATGCCCAAGAGCGTCCGGTTCACTGGCAACAACCGGAGCAGCAGATAGAGAATGCGCACTTCTGGCGGGTGTTCGAAGCCTGCCTCACCTGCCTGCCGGAACAACAGTCCCGCTTTTTCATGATGCGCGAATTCCTCGAACTGAGCAGCGACGAGATCTGCCACAACGAACAGATCACCACCAGCAACCTGCACGTGATCCTGTACCGCGCCCGCATCAGATTACGCGAATGCCTGGAGAACCACTGGTTTCTCAACGGAGAACACGCATGATCAACTGTCGACAAGCCACCCGATTGATGTCCGAAGCGCAGGAGCGCCCGCTGACGCTGGGCGAACGTCTGCAGATAAAACTGCACATCCTGATCTGTTCCGGCTGCCGCAATTTCCGCCATCACCTGACGACCCTGCGCAACGCCGCCCAGCGTTTCGCCAAAGGCCGCGACGAGACGTAAAGCGTCCCGCGCCCCCCGGGATAACAGCGGCTAACGCCGCAGATCGCGCCCGCCGTTGAGTTCGAGACAGGTCCCGGTCACGTACGGGTTGTTCAGCAGATAGCGTATCGCCTGGTAGACCACGTCGGGGCCCGGCTCTATCCCCAGCGCCGATTTCGCCAGCGCCCGCTGGCGGTAGTCTTCCTCGTCGCCGTCATTGAACAGGATCAGCGACGGGGCGATCGCGTTCACCTTGATTGCCGGCGCGTAACGCGCGGCAAAACTGAGACTGAGGCTCTCCAGGCCCGCCTTGGTGGCACAATAGGCCAGGTGCTTGGCGCTCCCCCGCTGGGCGACATAATCGCTCAAATGGATGATGTCGGCGGGTTGTCCCGGCACGAACCAGTCACGGCAGGCCAGATTGATCAGGTAGGGCGCCTGCATATGTACCATGAACATCTGCTGCATCGCCGCAGCGCCGCGTTCGTCGTCCATCCAGGCCGAAGCGTTGTGGATCAGCGCCCGCAGTCGGAGCTGCCGCCGATTGAGCGTGTCGATCAGTTCCTGGATCCCCTCCAGCGTGGCGAAATCCGCCACCAGCACCTCGATCCCGGACAACGGCGACTGCCGCCATTCAGCTCGCGGCTGGCGGCAGGTGATGATCACCTCGAACCCCTCCGCCACCAGCCGCTTCGCACAATGCAGGCCGATACGCTGAGCCCCTCCGGTTATCAGTACCACCGGCTTAGCGCTCATCGCTCGCCCTCCCGGCGCAGCAGGCGATAGCCGCGCTCCGCCTTGCTGATGTCGCAGGGGCGTAGCGCGAAAGCGGACTGGAGCTGCTCGGCAAACGCGACCAACGCCTCTTGCGCGCCCTCGCGCAGCTCCAACTCCAACTCGCAGATCTCATCCTCGGCGCTATCGCTCTGCGCGAGGCCGCGGTCGAACGCCGCCTCGACCACCACTGTCTGCTCCTGCCAGCGCCAGCGCAGGATCCCCTTGGTGCGCTGAAAATCGGTACGAAACAACGGTCGCAACCGACCCCGATCGAGCGACGCCAACGCCGCCGGCCAGCACTCCCCGCTCAGCAGGCCCCGCTCCAGTTCGGGACGATCCAGGTACCAATCCCACTCATCCCGTACCGACAACCCCCGCTGACTGTGGCCGCGGCTCTTCAGGGTCTGGATACATTGGTCGCCATCGCGCCGCACGCGCAACGCCAGTGCGTGGCGATCCAGCAGCAGATCGTCGGTGTCGTAATACTGGTTGTACAGCATCAACGTGTGCCACTGGCCGTCGAGCCGAGCGGTCAGCAACGGATGCTGCGCCAGCTCCGCCAACGTCTGTGCGCTGGCCTCGAGCTTGATCTCGGTTTCGGTCAGCGCTTTCATGGCTGCGCAGTGCGCCGGTCGCACAGCGTGATCGATACCGAATCGGCAAAACGCAGGGCATGCGGCTTGTCGATTTCGACTTCGGCATAGTCGACTTTCGGATCGGTCATCACCAGCTCCAGCACCTCGCTGGCCAGGCGTTCCAGCAGCAGGAATTGGCCGGTCTCAACATGGGTGATGATCGCTTTGTTGATGGTGCGATAGTTCAGCGCATGATCGATGTCGTTGTGCTCCACGGCACTGTTCACCCGGTACTGCATGATGACGTTGATGACGACATCCTGCTGCTTCTGCTTCTCCTCCTCATTGATGCCTATGAAGGTACGCAGACGCAGATTTTTTATTCTGATCGTGGCCCGTCCCGGCTCTAATCGACTCATACTGTTCGTCCTTTCCACTGCGACCCTGCAAACGGCCGCGTTGATTCCGGCTCCGCTGACGACGCGCCATACGCGCCCGCCGCACAACGGGCCATCATACACATATGGCTGGAGCCAAGCACCGCACCCCGCCCCCTACTCCCCCGATCTGTGCTAAATTCCCGCCAGCAGCGCGAAGCGCACCCGCTACAGGCGACACAGGAGAACCGCGGTGAACATAGGCAAAATAGCAACAGCCACGCTAGTACTGGCCCTGGGGGGGTGTACTCAGTTGAGCCTGGTCGGCGCCGGCGACCAGACCCAAAGTATCGCCACCCAGGCCCAGCAGGGAGATGCCGAAGCGCAGTATCAGCTCGGCCTGCATTTCACCGGCGGCGCCGATGTGCCCCAGGACTACGCGCTGGGGCTGCGTCACTTCCGGGATGCGGCGGAGCAGGGACATACCGCGGCGCAGTATATGCTGGGGATGGGTTACTACGTCGGCCGAGGCACGGCGCAGGACTACGAACAGGCACGAAAATGGCTCGAACTCGCCGCCACCAGCCAGCACCGTGAAGCGATGTACTATCTGGGCGAAATCTATCTGAACGGCTACGGCACCCCAGCCGCCCCGGCCTGGGGTATCTACTGGATCGGCCAAGCCGCCGAGCTGGGTTATCCGCCGGCGCAATACTTGTTCGGCATCAGCCTGCTCTCGGGAAGCGGTATCGCGCCGAACCGCTCGCTGGGTATCGCCTGGCTGCAGCGGGCCAGCCAGGGCGGCCATCTGGAAGCACGGGCGCTGCTGAAAAAAGCCGGGCTGTCCCAACGTGCCGCGGGAGCGCAGCCGGCCCCAGCCTCCCCGGCGCACATTCGCGCCCGGTATGCGGCACGCTACGCGCAGCAACGCCTGAACGGCCTGGGCTATAAGGTCGGCACGGTGGATGGGGTCTGGGGGGCGCGTAGTCGCAACGCCGCACGCCGCTTTCTCAGCGAGCGTTCTGTAACCGCTGCGCAACCGACGCCTGAACAGATGATTCCGCTGTTGCGGGGGATAGCGGAGCACTGATCCGTGCTCCGCGGTTGGATCACAGGGTGCTGCCGTCCACGGCAGCCGTCACATCCGCCTCCACGGCCGACGCGATACCAAGCATATCGTTGACGGCCCCGACCACTTCTGCCGACAGCTGTTTGTTGGCCGCTTCGGCCAGCGCGCTGACCTCGCGCTCCGCCTGGCCATCCAGCGCCTGCTCGGCATCGGCCAGCTCCGCCTGTTTGCTCTCCAGCTCGCCATTCATCGTCGTGATCTCGGCGCTGATCTGGGCCAGCTCCTGGTTCATCGTCTCGATGCCGGCTTCCAGCGCCGCCACCTGGGCCTGCAGCTCGGTATTCTGCTGCTCCCGCTCCAGTGCCGCGCTTGCTTCCTGCAGTTCGCTACGCGCCGCTTCCAGATCGCCCTCCAGGGTCGTGGCCTGCGTCTGCAGCCCCTCCATGTCCTGCTGCATCTGATCGATATCGCTGTTCAGCGTATCGATATCCCCGGCCAGCGCCACGCCCTCGCCGACGATACTCTCATAGGCCGCGATCCGCCCCACACGGGAGTTGGGCGCCGCGTGCTGACGCGCGGTGACGGAGGCGTGCGCCGCATTCAACGCTCCCAACGAACTGGCCAGTTCGCCACGGCTGTTGCCGAGGCTATTGCCGCCCTTGGCAGAAGCCTTTTCGTGACCGAAGGCGTTACCCCGCTCGCCACCGACACCGCCGGCGCTATTGCTGGATGAGTGCCCGCCACCATGATCGCTGCTTTTACCGCCGCCGTTACCGCCCCCTTTTCCGCCATCGTTACGGGCATAAGCCGCCGCACCGACGTCGATCTGAGGTACTCGATCCAGCAACAGGGGCGCCGCTGACAATCCTAAAACAGCAAGCAGGAACAGTGAGGGGGATTTAGTTTGCATGACTATACTCCACAGACTTAAGAAGCATTGGCCCCAGTCTAGCAGAGCGATAAGGGTAGAAAAGCGTTATCAACAGCAAAGGTAAGAAAGGGTTAATTTAGCCCGTTTTCTGTTCCACTTTCGCTACGGATAGCCGACTGGGCTGATCCAGTCGGGCATAAAATAGAGAGGGGAGTCTGCCGATAAGCCGGGTTTTGTCGTGGACAATCATTCATCTAGGGCCAGCGTCACCACTGGCCTCAAGCGACCTACCCGGACCCGGCGCGGGCCACGCCTTAAGGGTCCCTATTTGGTCTTGCTCCGGGTGGGGTTTTCCATCGCCGTGGAGTGTTACCACCCACGCGGTGCGCTCTTACCGCACCATTTCAACCTTACCGGCATCCGCAGATGCTTAGGCGGTATACTTTCTGTTGCACTTTCCGTCGGCTCACACCGCCCAGACGTTATCTGGCACCCTGCCCTGTAGAGCCCGGACTTTCCTCCCCCTCACCGAAGTGAGGCAGCGATTGCCTGGCAGACTCCCGGCGCGCAGTATAGCGATTGCCGGCGCCATTACCAGTGCCATTCGCGCTTTTATCCAGGTTTCGCTCAATCGGCGATCAGTTGCTGGTAGAGACGGTTCTTTTTCACGCCGGTGATCTTGGCCGCCAACCCCGCAGCCTGCTTGGGCGGCAGCTCCTCGGCCAGTAGTTTGAGAATCCGCAACGCCTGCGCATCGATCTCATCCGCCGCCGCGACCTCCGGCGCCCCCTGCACCAGGACCACGAACTCACCCTTCTGCTGATTGGCATCGGCAGCGAGCCACTGCCGCAATCCGGACAGGGCGTCGCCATGGATGGTTTCGAAGGTCTTGGTGAGTTCCCGAGCAATGACGACATAGCGCTGCGCGCCGAACACCGCTTCCATATCGGCCAGGCTGTCGACGATGCGGTGCGTGGATTCATAGAAGATCAGCGTCATCGGCGCGTCCTTCAGCGCCTCGAGACGCTGGCGACGGGCATTGCCCTTGGCCGGCAAAAAACCCTCGAACTGAAACCGGTCCGATGGCATGCCGGAGGCGCTCAGGGCCGCGACGAACGCACAGCAGCCCGGCACCGGCACCACCTGGAAACCGGCTTCGCGCACCGCCTTCACCAGCGCATAGCCGGGATCGGAGATCAGCGGGGTACCGGCATCGGACACCAGCGCGATACTTTCGCCCTGCTGCAGATGCTTGAGGATCAGCTCGCAGCGCTGGCGTTCATTATGATCGTGAACTGATATCATCGCCGCTTTAATGTTAAAGTGCGCCAGCAGGCGACCGCTGTGACGCGTATCCTCCGCGGCAACCAGATCTACCGTCCCGAGCACTTCAACCGCACGGGGCGAGAGGTCGGCCAGATTACCTATCGGTGTCGCAACCACATAAAGAGCAGGGAAAACAGGGCGCGTTATCGCTTCCGACATTGTCAACTATCCATACATCCGGGCGACTGAGTATATGATGAAACGAACCAGACTGCCTCTTTGGCTGCTGTTAAGTACACTGTTGAGCGCTTGCGGCGCACCGCCGATGACGCAACAGACACCGACGCAGGCGCGCCCCGATGCCGGACAACTGCTTAAGTCGGCCGCGAGCGCCCAACCCATCCGCGCCGCCGAACTGAAGCTGGAAGCAGCCAAACTGCTGCTCGCCCAGGGCGATAAACAGCGTGCCATGCAGGTGCTGGCCGAGATCGACACCCGCCCGCTGCCCCCGTCACTCGCGTTCGATATCTCGCGCCTGCGGGCCGATCAGGCGCTGCAGGCCAACGATGGCCAAAGCGCCCTGTACTATCTGGATCGTGCCCAGCTCCCCCCCAGCCTGCCCCAGGAACAGCAGCTGGAGCTCAACCGCCTGCGCGCCGATGCCTACACCCTGCAGTCGGAAACGCTGGCCGCGACCCGGGAGCTGATCGCAGCCGCCCGCCTCAGCACCGACCAACAGCAGCTGCAGCAGTTGCATAATCGGATCTGGCAGCAACTGGGCCAACTCAGCCAGGAGGAGCTGGACAACGCCCTGCAGAGCGCCGGCAACGACTACTACGAGCAGGGCTGGTTCGAACTGGCCCAGGCCCAGCGCCAGAACCGCGACCTGGCCGGTCAGAGCGACAGCATGCAGCAGTGGCGCGCGCTGTGGCAGCAACACCCGGCCTACCTGCTGCCGCCGCAGGAGATCAATCGCCCGACCCAGCCGCTGCCGGTCATCTCGGCCCAACGCATCGGGCTGCTGCTGCCGCTGTCCGGCAATCTCGCCGCCCCGGCCCGCGCCATCAGCCAGGGTTTCTACGCCGCCCTGTTCGAACAGTCCAGCCACGCCCAGTTGGGCGGTATGGCGGCTCCGGAGGTGGTCTCGATCGACAGCAGCCTGGTCAGCGACCCGGTCGCCCTGTTCAGCCTCGCCCAGCAGCAGCATCTCGACCTGATCGTCGGCCCGCTCGAGCGCGATTATGTGCGCCGCATCACCAACCTGCCCTCGCTGCCGGTGCCGGTGCTGGCCCTGAACCAGGCCGATAGCGGCAGCGCGCTGCCGTTCCAGCTCGACCTGGCCTCGGAACATGAAGCGGCCCTGGTCGCGGAACGGGCCTGGCAGGACGGTCATCGCCGGGTCGCCCTAATCACTCCCGATGCCGACTGGGGGCGCCGTCTGCAGGAGCGCTTTGCCGCCGATTTCCAGGCCCTGGGCGGCACCGTCGTCACCCGCCTCGCCTATCAGGCCAGCGGCGACCTGTCGGCGCAGGTCAGCGCGATGCTGCTGACCGACCAAAGCCGGCAGCGTGCCCGCAACATCCGCTCAGTCGTCGGCCACAGCCTGCAGACCGAGGAGTATCCGCGCGACGATATCGACGCCATCCTGATGGCGGCACTGCCGCAGGACGCGCGCCAGATCAAACCGATGCTGGCCTACCACTTCGCCGGCAACCTGCCGGTCTACGCCACCTCCCATCTCTACGAGGGTGCTCCGGATGCGGTGCGTGACGTCGACCTGAACGGGATCCGGTTCTGCGACCTGCCCTGGGTGCTGGAGCCGCCGACCGCGGTACACCAGGCCCTGCTCGCCGGACAGGGACAGTTGGAGCCGCGTTTCAGCCGCCTGTACGCGCTCGGCATCGACGCCTACAACGTCCACGCCTACCTGACCCAGCTGGGACAGAATCCGCAGAGTTTCGTCGACGGCGAAACCGGACGCCTGATGCTCAACGGCCAGCGCCGCATCACCCGCGAGCTGCCCTGGGCCGAGTTCCGCAACGGCGTCCCCGCACTGCTGACGGAAACGCCGGCGAGTGAATAGAACCCGAGTCCGAGGGATGCGATGGACCGCAAGGAGATCGGCACGGAAGCCGAGCGTGCCGCAGAAGCCTACCTGGCAGGCCAGGGTCTTAAGCTACTGCTGAGGAACGCCCGCTGTCGCCTGGGGGAGATCGACCTGGTCATGCGCGACGGCGAGACGATCGTTTTCATCGAGGTACGCAAACGGCGGCACCGTCACTATGGCGGCGCCGCACAGTCGGTCGATCAACGCAAGCAGCGCAAGTTGATTCTAACGGCACAGTTTCTGATGACCCGCTACCCGCAATGGAGCGCGCATCCCTGCCGTTTCGATGTCCTCGCCTTCGAAGCGGACTCGGATCAAGACACGCCGCTGTGGTATAAAGACGCCTTTCGCCTATGAACACCGGATTTGGATTACATGGAACTCGAAGACCGTATCGTCAGCCAGTTTCACAACTCGATGGAGATCAATGCCCAGACCATCGAGCACTACACCCCGCTGATTGCGGAAGCCAGTGAACTGTTACTGCAGTGTCTGGTCAATGAGAGCAAGATCCTGTGTGTCGGCAACGGTGGCGCCGCGGCCCTGGCCCAGCACTTCAGCGCGCTGCTGCTTAGCCGTTTCCGCCACGAGCGCCCGGGGCTGCCGGCGCTGGCACTCAGTGCCGACAGTGCCGCGATGAGCGCGATCAGCGAGGACAGCAGCTTTTCCGAGGTGTACTCCAAGCAGGTCCGCGCCTTCGGACAGCCCGGCGACATCCTGCTGGCGATCTCGCCGGATGGACACGGCACCAGCCTGGTACAGGCGATACAGGCCGCCCATGACCGCGATATGCTGGTCATCGCGCTGACCGGGGGCGACGGCGGTAACATGACCGCCCTGCTGGGACCCGACGAGATCGAAATTTGCGTTCCCTGCGACGATGAGGCACTGGTTTATCACGCGCACCTGCTGGTGCTGCACTGCCTGTGCGACCTTATCGACTATCAACTATTCGGAGCTTGAACAGATGATCAAACCCATTGCCGCTCTTGTCCTGCTCAGCAGCTTGCTC
>QKGH01000238.1 GCA_003250495.1 Marinobacterium sp. | reverse complement strand
TATCAGTGTCCAAGACCTACAGCAGTTGGTGCAGTTGCAGCAGCGCTTTCTGGCGGCACTGGATCTGCATCCGTCGGCGGCTCGTCCGGCCTGAGGAGCAGGGCCGCAGTCGCTGTCGTAACGCTCTTGCACGCCAGCTCGTTGTCCGCGCTGGCCATGACCGGGCGGCGTCTACCCGATCGCTATCCCCGGGGCTCAGCCGCGGCAGAAACAGACCGGCAGAAACAGAGCGGGACTGGGCGTAGGTCGCCCCGCTCCCGGTCTCGGCTGGTGCGGGGCGAAACCAACGTTGCAACCAACATCGCAACCAAAAGCAAACCAAAGTCGCGCCGTAACAGTGAGTCGTATTGGCTGAGCAGAGGCGCGAATCCGGCCTGTTTCCGGTGCTGCGTATAGACAGTGATACTCGCCAGCAGGGCAGGCAGAATCAGCCTGGGAGGACGAGCAGGTGGTGAAAGGAGAGCGGCGGCGAAGCGTTGCGAGCAGGCGGGAAGGTTAAATTCGGCCCCGCCCGGTAAGGTTACCCCGGCGCCATCGATCGGGTGTGCCAGGGCAGCAACCGCCGGGCCGCGGATCAGCCGCGGGCGACGAGGCCGTGGCTGTCCATGATCGCTTCGATCTCCTCCAGGCTGGCCGGATCGTCGATCGTTGACGGCACGGTGTAGCTCTGACCGTCGGCGATCTGGCGCAGCAGCTTACGCAGGATCTTGCCGGAGCGGGTCTTCGGCAGGCGCTGGACCACCAGTGCGCGCTGGAAGCAGGCGATCGGACCGATCTCCTTGCGCACCATGGCGACCAGCTCGCCCTGCAACTGCTCCTCGTCGATCTCGACGCCATCTTTCAGCAGTACCAGGCCGACCGGCGCCTGCCCCTTCAGCGAGTCGGCGATACCGATCACGGCGCACTCGGCCACGGCCGGATGGGCGGCAACGATCTCCTCCATCTCGCCGGTGGAGAGCCGGTGCCCGGCCACGTTGATGACGTCGTCGGTACGGCCCATGATGAACACGTAGCCGTCCTCATCCTTGTAACCGCCGTCGCCGGAGGTGTAGTAGCCGGGGAAGTCGGACAGGTAACCGGTGCGGAAGCGCTCGAAATCGCCCCATACGGTGGGCAGGCAGCTCGGCGGCAGCGGCAGTTTGATGGCGATGGCGCCCTGCTCGCCCGGCGGCAGTTCGCGGCCTTCGGAGTCGAGGATCTTCACGTTGAAGCCCGGTACCGGCAGCGTAGCGGAACCCGGTTTCGGCGCCTTGGGCTCGACCCCCATCAGGTTGCCGCAGATCGCCCAGCCGGTTTCGGTCTGCCACCAGTGGTCGATAACCGGCTTGCCGGTTTTCTCCACGGTCCAGTCGTAGGTCGGCGGGTCCAGGCGTTCACCGGCCATGAAGATCGTCTTCACCGAGGAGAGGTCGTAGTTCTGCAGCAGCGCCGCATCCGGGTCCTCCTTCTTGATGGCGCGGAAAGCGGTCGGCGCGGCGAACAGCGCCTTGGCGCCATACTCCTCGCACACGCGCCAGAACGCGCCGGCATCCGGGGTGCGTACCGGCTTGCCCTCGTAGACGATGGTGGTGCAGCCGGCCAGCAGCGGTGCGTAAACGATGTAGGAGTGGCCGACGACCCAACCCACGTCGGAGGCGGCCCAGAACACATCGCCCGGCTCCATGTCGTAGATCGCTTTCATCGAGTACTTCATCGCCACCGCGTGGCCGCCGTTGTCGCGCACGACCCCTTTCGGCTTGCCGGTGGTACCGGAGGTATAAAGGATATACAGCGGATCGGTGCCCTTGACCGGCACGCAGTCGGCCGGCTCGGCGCTGGCCATCGCCTCGCTCCAGTCGATATCGCGACCGGCGGTCAGCTCGGCCCGGGCCTGTTCGCGCTGCAGGATGATGCAGGCGTTGGGTTTATGGGCCGACAGCTCGATCGCCTGATCCAGCATCGGTTTGTACTCGATCACCTTGGATACTTCGACGCCACAGGAGGTGGATACGATCACCTTCGGCTCGGCGTCGTCGATACGTACCGCCAGCTCATGCGGGGCGAAACCGCCGAATACTACCGAGTGGATGGCGCCGAGACGGGCCACGGCATACATGGCGATCAACGCTTCCGGCACCATCGGCATATAGATGACGACCCGGTCGCCCTTCTTGACCCCCTGCGCCTTCAGCACGCCGGCAAATTTCGCCACTTCGTCGCGCATCTCGCGGTAGCTCAGGCGACGTTTGACGCCGGTCACCGGCGAATCGTAGATCAGCGCATCCTGATCGCCGCGGCCGCTCTCGACGTGATAGTCCAGCGCCATGTAGGTGGTGTTCATCTCACCATCGGCGAACCAGCGTTGAATCCCGTTTTCGTCGGTGGAGAGGATGGTTTGCGGCGCTTTGTACCAGGGCAGGTCGGCAGCTTTCTCAGCCCAGAACTCGTGAGGATTCTCAATCGAGTTCATGTATTCGGCGTAGTAGGACATGGGTGGGGTCCTTATCTCTAGTTAGTCGTCTAGTTAGCAGGGCTTTATCGATTATTGTTGACACTTGCCCCGTCATCGACCGCCACTTTAGCGAAAGATCCGGATGAAGGAGATACTACAAAAGGTGTATCTATTCCCGCCCTTCAGCGCGACGAAATAGCTATTTTCGTCGTGAAAGTGCAAGGAGACGGCGGCTGGCGGCCGCTACAGCGGTTACGACGAAAAGCTAACTGTCGACATTCGCCACACCGTGTTGCAGGAAGCGCCCGTTGATTCGGCTTCGAAAATAGCCCGGCGGCGCGCGCTACGGGGCATTCGGTTGTAGCACCGCGCGCTAGCAGCGCACCCGCCTCGCTAGCGCTCCATTTGCACGGATCGGCCAAGCGGGCGCTATTCGCTGCGTATCGTCACGGCCAGCGTCGCGGGCTGCCGCCGCGCGGCCGGACCTGAATCGCCTTCACACAAAGTTGAAGCAGGTTCAGGCAGAGCGATGGCCATTTGCAGTACAATGTTCGCCCCCAGATTCAACCCGATGGATGGAAAGCGACACGTGAGCGATACCACTCTGCTGAACACTCTTGCCACGAGCCTGCGTACGACCCTGAAACAGCGCATCCTGTTCCTTGATGGCGGCATGGGCACGATGATCCAGTCCCACGGCCTGCAGGAAGCCGATTATCGCGGCGAGCGCTTCGCCGACTGGCATCTGGACGTCAAGGGTAACAACGACCTGCTGGTGCTCACGCAGCCGGAGATCATCGCCGGGATCCATCGCGAATACCTCGAGGCCGGTGCCGACATCATCGAGACCAACACCTTCAACGCCACCCGTATCGCCATGGCCGATTACGCGATGGAGGCGTTGTCGCGGGAGATCAACCTGGTGGCGGCGCAGCTGGCGAAGGCGGCCTGTGCCGAGTTCACGGCGCGGAATCCGCAGCGCCCGCGCTATGTCGCCGGGGTGCTCGGCCCGACCAACCGCACCGCGACCCTTTCACCGGACGTCAACGATCCCGGGTTCCGTAACATCACCTTCGATCAGCTGGTGGAGTCCTACACCGAGTCGGTGGACGGCCTGGTCGAGGGCGGCGCCGATATCATCCTGATCGAGACCATCTTCGATACGCTGAACGCCAAGGCCGCGATCTACGCCGTCGAGCAGTACTTCGACGACCACGGTATCCGCCTGCCGGTGATGATCTCCGGCACCATCACCGATGCCTCCGGCCGTACCCTGTCCGGCCAGACCACCGAGGCGTTCTGGAACTCGGTGCGTCACGCCCAGCCGATCAGCATCGGCCTGAACTGTGCGCTGGGGCCGAAGGAGCTGCGCCAGTACGTCGAGGAGCTGTCCCGCGTCGCCGACACCTTCGTCTCGGTGCACCCCAA
>QKGH01000037.1 GCA_003250495.1 Marinobacterium sp. | reverse complement strand
GGCAGCAGGCCTTCGCCCAGCGTCGGTGTCGCCAGGATCAGGTATTCGTAAGCGGTAAATTCGTCAGGATCGGCGCGGTTGATGTTGAGCGGCTTGGCCACTGTCTCTTCATCGAATTTCTTGCCGATCATCTTGGCAACCTTGCGGGTTTTGCCGGTGTCGGTGCCAAAAAACAGACCGATACGTGCCATGTCGTTCTCCTTCAGGTCATCAGCTACAACAAAAGTGCGGTCCCGGCAGGCGGGGGTTACTCCCTTTCTGCGAAAAGCGTACCATTGCTACGGCTTTTTTAACTGATTGATATTAAAGGAGAGAATTCGGTTGTTGGGGCGCGTTTGTCGTGAAGTCGACAACAGGAGTGCGCGCCCCGTGGATCAGGCCTGTACGCTTTCCAACAACGGTGTCATGCGGTTGGCGCGGGGCGCGGTGGTGGTATTGGAGCCCAGCAGCGAGGCGCCCTTGATCTGGGCGTAGACCATCATGCCGGGCTTCAACCCCAACTGGTCCACCGATTTGCGCGTGACGCTGGCCAGCAGGGCGTGGCCCTCGCCCATGTTGCCGACCCGCAGCAACACGTTCACGCTCGGGCCGTCGGTGGGCAGGATCTTCCAGATCACCGCCGGCAGGCGGTTGAGGATGGTGCTGTGATCCTGCTCCTGCACCGACAGGCTGATATCGGTGGATTTGATGCGCAGGCGCTTGTAGATCCCGGAGGGGCCCAACTGGTCGGGGATATCCAGCGTGCCGCCGTCGATCTGCAGGGTGCTGAGGCCGTAGCGGGCATCGTAGTGCTTGACCCGGCCGTCGAGCACGGTGACCGCATCGCGGGCATGGGCGAAGGGCAGGTCGGGCTGGGTCAGGATCTCGCCGATCTCGCCCTGGGCCAGGATCTGTCCCTCACGCAGCAGCAGCACGCGGTCGGCCAGCCGCTCCACTTCGCGCCGGTCGTGGGTCACGTAGAGCACCGGGATCTCCAGCGACGAGTGCAGCTGCTCCAGGTAGGGCATGATCTCGTTCTTGTTGTCCTGGTCCAGCGCCGACAGCGGCTCGTCCATCAACAACAGTTTGGGCTGCAGCAGCAGCGCGCGGGCAATGGCGACACGCTGCTTTTCGCCGCCGGAGAGGCCCTGGATCGGGCGCCGGAGCAGCTTTTCGATCCCCATCAGGTGGGTCAGCTCGCGCAGCTCCACGCTGTCGCGATAGTTGATGCCGGCGCGCTTCATCCCGTACGCCAGGTTGTCGATGACATTCAGGTGGGGAAAGAGTCCCGGTTCCTGGAATACGTAGCCGAGGGCACGCTTGTGGGTCGGCACGAACTGGCGGGCGTCCTGCCAGGTGGTGCCGTTGATATGCAGCTCCCCGCCCGGGATCCGGTTGAGACCGGCGATACAGCGCAGCAGCGTGGTTTTGCCGCAGCCGGAGGGGCCGAACAGCACTGTGACGCCGCGGGCCGGAACGGAGAACTCGAGATCGAGCTTGAAGCTGCCGATCGCGCCTCTGAAACTGGCTCTCAGGTTACTACTCATCAGCTCACTCTCCCCCAGCGTTTTTCAATCAGCGTCACCAACAGGATGACGGCAAAGGCACCCACCAGCATACCGCCGGAGAGCAGGTGCGCCTGACCCCACTCCAGCGACTCCACATGATCGTAGATCGAGATCGACAGCACCTTGGTTTCGCCCGGCAGGTTACCGCCGATCATTAGCACCACGCCGAACTCGCCGACGGTATGGGCGAAACCGAGCACCGCACCGGTCAGGAAGCCGGGCCGGGCCAGCGGGATGGCGACGGTCAGGAAGCGGTCCAGCGGCGACGCGCGCAGGGTGGCGGCCGCTTCCAGCGGCAGCTTGCCCAGCGCCTCGAAGGAGTTGCGTACGGGTTGTACGACGAAGGGGAGGGAGTAGATGACCGAACCGATCACCAGCCCCTCGAAGGTGAAGGGCAGGGTGAGGCCGAAGGTATCGTAGAGCCACTTGCCCGGGCCGTGTGCCGGCGACATCGCCAGCAGCAGGTAGAAGCCGATCACTGTCGGTGGCAGCACCAGCGGCAGCGCCACCAGCGCGTTGACGATCTCCTTGTACCAGGTTCGATTGCGTGCCAGCCACCAGGCCAGCGGCGTGCCGATCAACAGCAGAATCACCGTCGTCAGTATGGCCAACTTCAGGGTCAGCAAAATCGTTTCGGTCATAATCTCAGGCTCCAGACAACGGAAACGCTCGTAAGGGTGTTACTTGCATGGCGGTTTTACGGTTGCCGCCAGACCTTTATTGATGAGATCAACAGGATCGCGGCGAGTATCGGGAGCAGGATCTCCTCGGAGACCAGTCCCAGCATCAGCCCGCCGAGCAACGCGCCGACGATGGAACCCGCCGCCATCAACAAGACAAACCGCTTCTGCGTAAGCAGAACGGAGAAACTCCGGTCCTGGCTGTAGCGTGCAAAACCGACGATCATCGTCGGCAGGCTGACGACGAGCGACAGGCTGCCGGCCAGTTTGACGTTGGTGCCAAACAGCAGCACGATGGTCGGGATCAGCAGCTCGCCCCCGGCCACCCCCATCAGCGCGGCGACGAAGCCGATAACGAAGCCGGCCAGGACGCCGGCGATAATCTGCAACTCGCCCTGCAGCAGGGGTTCGGCAGTCGCCGAACCATGCCCCAACAGCAGCGCGCCGGCGATCAGCACGAACATCGACGCCAGGATCTTGTGCAACTGGGCCGACTTGAGACGGGTCGCCCAATCGGCGCCGAGCCAGGCGCCGATCAGGCTGCCGGCCAGCAGTGTGGCGATGATATGCCCGTGTGCGAGCAGCAGGGAAAATGGCACGGTACCGGCGCGGAACGGCAGCGACGTGGCGACCACGATCAGGCTGGTCGCCTTGTTGATGATGATGGCGGGCAGTGCCGAGAAGCCAAACACTCCGATCAGCAGCGGCAGGCGGAATTCGGCGCCGCCAAGGCCGACCAGTCCGCCCAGCGAGCCGACCGCCAGACCGCTGCCGAAGATGGTCAGTGACGGTGCCGGGTCGGTAGGTTCTGTCAGTGTTTTTCCCATTGTGCGTTACAGCCGTTGTTGTCGGGGCAAAAAAGGGGGCAAACAGCGGGGTTGCCCCCGCATCGGTATCACTCCAGGCCGTAACCGTAACGCCCGATGATGGCGTGGCCGGCATCGCTCTGCAGGTAGGCAAGGAAGGCGCGGGCCGCTTCGTTGTCGGCACCCTTGTTCAGCAGTACCGCTTTCTGGCGGATCGGGCTGTACAGGTCGGACGGCAGCATCCACACCGAGCCGCTGC
>QKGH01000277.1 GCA_003250495.1 Marinobacterium sp. | reverse complement strand
TCGACCAACTCAGGACTGCAACCAACAAAGGGCTTGCCTTTGGCAACGATCGCTTCCGAGAGCAAATTGAAGCCGCCACGGGGCGACGAATGGATTTCAAACGCGGGCGACCATCGAAAAACTGAAAAGAAAAAAGGACCGCCTAAGCGATCCTTCTTCTCGTAAAAGGGGTCTGTCCCCTTTTATTTTTTTAATTACCGTCGCAATTGATAGAGCGGCCGACTTCAGTACAGCCCGTACCGCTGAGCACCCACTCGATTGCCTGCCCATCATGGACGGTGGGAGTCATAGTCACTACCATGTTAGCAGCTGCGGTAGTAACGCCAGTCGTTGTAACAGTGATTACACCATCCGCGATATTCAACTCATCTACATACGCAATTGTTGCACCATCATTCGCAGCAGCGATGGCTGCCCCGATCCCTTCTGCACCGGCGTCACAAGCTGTAATATCCCCAGTCTCCATGAAACACAGACCTACTTGGGTTTTATAACCAGCCACACCCTGAACAGCCCCAGCGACTTTTGTACGCTGCGTATAATCCTGATAAGCCGGCAGCGCAATTGCAGCCAGGATACCGATGATCGCTACGACGATCATCAATTCAATCAGGGTAAAGCCCTGCTGTTTTGCGAATTGTTTCTTCATGGTTATCTCTCCAGCGAGTTGAAGAACTTCGATTTGCACCATTTCCAAAACGGTGCTCGCAAAGAGTAAAGCAAGTGCAGTGCCAATCCTTAACAACGCCCAGGTTACATGTATCTTTCCCGTAACAACCGCCAAATACCCTGACCAATTGTGACGCTTTGTCACTAAAACTGTCACATTGTGACAAACTGGCGTTTCAAATACCGCAGTCAGGCACTCAACCAATACGGCACTCTCAACCAATACGGTACTTCTTGATCCGGTAGCGCAGCTGACGCAGGGTCAACCCCAAGACCCGCGCCGCCGCCGTACGATTCCAGCGATGCGCCTCCAGCGCGGCAACCAACTGTTGCCGTTCGTCGCCCTGATCGCTGGCGGGAGAGAGCTCGGCCCCGACCGCCTCGGATGCAGAAGACGCACGGGGATAGGCACGGGGTTCCAGCGCCAGATCCTGCAACTGGATACAGTTCGACTCGCACAGTGCCGCCGCCCGTTCCAGGATGTTCTCCAGTTCGCGGACATTGCCGGGGAAGGCGTACGCCGTCAGTGCCGCCAGCGCTTCGCCGCTGATCGTCAACGGCTGCGGCGATCCATACTGCCTCGCTATGCGCTGCAGCAGCGCGGCGGCCAGTAATGGAATATCGCTACGTCGCTCGCGTAGCGGCGGCACCCAAAGCTCGATGACGTTGATGCGATAGTAAAGATCTTCGCGAAAACGCCCTTCGGCCACCCCCTGCTGCAACGGCTTATGGCTGGCACTGAGGATACGTACGTCCACCGCCTGCTCCTGCTCCGCCCCCACCGGACGTATCTGTCGCTCCTGGATCGCGCGCAGCAGTTTCACCTGCATGGCGAAAGGCATGTCGGCAATCTCATCGAGGAACAGCGTACCGCCATCGGCGGCCTGGAAAAAACCGCTACGATTCTGGCTGGCGCCGGTAAAGCTTCCCTTCAGGTGACCGAAGAATTCGGACTCCATCAGCTCGGCGGGAATCGCCCCGCAGTTAACGGCCACGAAAGGCTTGTCAGCCCGGTTGCTACGGGCGTGGATGGCACGGGCGATCACCTCTTTACCGGTGCCGGACTCGCCGCAGATGAATACCGGCGCCTGGCTGCGCGCCAGCTTGTCGACCTGCCCCTTGACCCTGAGCATGGCGGCGGAGTCGCCAATCAGCTGTCGCTGCGGTGCCGCGTCGGCGCTACATGATGATGGCTGATTCGACCGATGCAGCGCCTGCTTTACCAGGGTGCGCAGCAGGTTCAGGTCCACCGGTTTACTAACGCAATCGAAGGCGCCGGCACGCAGGGCTTCCACGGCCAGTTCCATATTGCCATAGGCGGTAATGACCGCCACCGGTGTCTGCGGATAGCGCTGCTGAATCAGCTCCACCAGCTCCATGCCGCGCCCGTCCGGCAGGCGCATATCGGTCAGGCAGAGATCGAAGGATCTTTTTTCGAGCTGTGCCCGCGCCTCCGCCAGGTTGGCCGCGCTCTGGGTGTGCAGCCCCATGCGCCCCAGCGTTATCTCCAGCAGCGCACGCAGATCCGCCTCGTCGTCGACAACCAGCACCGTGGAGGGAGACGCCGTCGGCGTATTCTGTGAGTGGGGATCGGTTTGGATATCAGTCATCGCGGCCTGCGGTCAGGGGGCGTTCCATCGGAAAAGTGATACGAAAACAGTTGCGCTGAGCACTATAACTCAATTCGCAGTAGTTCGCCGCACACAGCTCCCGCGCCAGGTAGAGCCCCAACCCAGTCCCCTGGGGATGGGTCGAAAAGAACGGCTCGAAGATCTGCTGCTGCAACTCTGCGGGTATCCCCCGGCCGTTGTCATCGAGCTCGATGCAGGGCGTATCCGCCGGCGGCAGGCGTAACAACGCGATATTCAGTTGCAGGCCACCCTGCGCCGGCTGGGCATGACGCAGGGCATTATCGACCAGGATCGTCAGTAACTGGCGCAGGTGGTTGGGGTCGATCCGCACCTCGACGGCATCGTCGCTGCCTATTCCCCCGTTACCACCCCCGCCCCCGGGAAGGTCATGACCAAGGCCAGGCTTACCCCTCCTACGCTTGCCCGCATCCACCGCACTCACCGGTAGCGAAAATGCGATCACCGCACTCGCCTCCGGCCAGCTCAGTCGCCACTCCTCCAGCAGTGCCGGCAGCCAACTGCGCAACGGCACCTCCCGCCAGTCCGGTTGCCGGCGCCGCGACAGGGTCAGGATATCCTCCACCATCCGGTTCAAACGTGCTGACTGGTTCCGCACGATGCCCAGCAGTTGACGATCCTGTGCCGGCAGCCCCGGTTGCTCTTCCAGCAGTTGCGCCGACTGACTGATCGCCGCCAGTGGATTGCGGATCTCGTGCGCCAAACTGGCCGTCAGGCGCCCCAATGCGGCCAGCTTCTCTTTCTGCAACCGGCTCTCCTGCGCCCGGGTGTCCTCCAGCAGCAACAGCAACTGGCAGGCACGCCCCGCCCCCAGCGCGGTCAATTGCAGGCGCCAGGGCATCGCCTCGACCTGAAGCCTAGCGCCACTGCGCCAGCTTTCGACCGCACGCAGCAACGCGGGCGACAGCGTCTCCAGCGCCAACGGCGTCTCCCGCGTCGGCGCCAGTATCCGTTGCGCCGCCGGGTTCAGCATCAGCACCCGAT